>CAYQRX010000035.1:0-14101 GCA_964419865.1 uncultured Hyphomonas sp.
ACACAGCTTCTGCTGAGCGCTGCAGTCATCGCGCTCACGGCGGCCTGCGCCGCTGCGCCGGATGCGCCGCCTGCTGCGGACCTTGCCGCCGCTGAAACGCCGGCCGCCGAACCCGGCCCGAAGAAATACGTCACCGAGGAAGGCCTTGAGCTTTCCGCACCGGATGAGTGGGGCGACTGGGGCGTGAACCTCGCCGCCTTCAACACCGATGTGCACCCAGGCGATGACTTCAACGCCTTTGCCAACGGCACCTGGATCGACAATTTCGAGATCCCGGCCGACCGCACCCGCTACGGTTCCTTCGACCTGCTCAGCGAGAAGTCAGAGCAGCGCGTTCAGCGCATCATTGAGGAACTCGCCGCAGCCGAACCGCCCGGCGACACGATCGAAGGCAAGATTGCAGCTTACTACAATGCCTTCATGAACACCGACGCGATCGAGGCTGCGGATCTCACACCCGTTCAGCCGATGCTGGAGCGGATCCGGGCGGCCGAGACCCGCGAAGATCTGGCCGGCCTGCTCGCCGAGCGCGCCCTGCCCGGCCCGGCCGGCGGTTTCATTGATGTCGACTCAAAGCAGCCGGATCGTTACGCCGTCTACATTACCCAGTCGGGCCTCGGCATGGGCGACCGGGACTACTACCTCGTCGACAGCGAGAAGAATATCGAACTGCGCGGCCAATATGTCGACATGCTCGAATTCCTGCTGGCCGAGGCGGGCTATGACGATGCCCGCACGGCGGCCGAAGGTGTCCTCGCGCTGGAAACAGAGATTGCGAAATCCCACTGGGACCGCGCCATCGGCCGTAACCGCAACCTCACCTACAACAAGCTGAGCCGTGACGAGCTGATCGCGCTGGCCGGCGACTTCCCGGTGACGACGATGCTTGCGGGGCTCGGCCTTGATGGCGAGGCCGATTTCATCGTCCGTCAGGTCACCCCCTCGCCCGAGCGGATCGCGGCGGAGGGCCTGTCTGAGGAAGATGCCGCCAAGATTTCCGGCGGCGGTATCGGCGGAATCTTCCAGACAATGCAGACCGCACCCATGGACCAGTGGCGCGCCTATATGACCGCGGCGTATCTGCGCGGTTATGCTGATGTCCTGCCAAAACGCATCGATGATGCCGTTTTCGCCTTCTACGGCACCGCCCTGACCGGCGCTCAGGAGCAGCGCCTGCGCTGGCGCCGGGCCGTCTCCGCGGTCCAGAACGCTGTCGGCGAAGGCGTCGGCAAGGTTTATGCCGAACGCTATTTCCCGGAGGAGAACAAGGCGGCCATGGACGACCTTGTTGCCAACCTGCGCACCGCGATGGCTTCCAATCTCGATGAAATCGAATGGATGAGCGATGTCACGAAGGTCGAGGCCCGTGACAAGCTCGACAAGTTCACCCCGAAGATCGGCTATCCCGAAAAGTTCGAGACCTATGACACGCTGGCCGTCGGAGGCAGTGCCTTCGCAAACGCAGCCGCGGCGGCGGAATGGGGCTGGCAGGACCAGATCTCCAAACTCGGACAGCCAATCGACAAGACCGAATGGTTCATGCTGCCTCAGACGGTGAATGCCTATTACTCGCCGAACCGGAACGAGATCGTCTTCCCGGCCGGCATCCTGCAGCCGCCCTTCTTCAACCTGTCAGCCGACCCGGCTGTCAATTATGGCGGTATCGGCGGGGTGATCGGGCATGAAATTGGCCACGGTTTCGATGACCAGGGCGCAAAATCCGATGGCGACGGGGTGCTGCGCAACTGGTGGTCGCCGGAAGACGAAGCGAACTTCCGTGATCTGACGGACGCTCTGGTTGGCCAGTACAACCAGTTCTGCCCGCTCGATGATGGCCGCACCTGCATCAACGGACGCCTTGCGCTCGGCGAGAATGTCGGCGATCTCGGCGGACTGTCGATGGCCTACAAGGCTTACAAGCTGAGCCTCAATGGCGAGGAGGCACCGATCATCGACGGCCTGACGGGCGACCAGCGCTTCTTCCTTGGCTGGGCCCAGATCTGGCGCTCGAAGTATCGCGAGGAGGCGCTGCGCCGCCAGCTCCAGCAGGGCCCGCACTCACCTCCGGAGTTCCGCATCAATGGCATCGTTCGCAATTTTGACGAATGGTACGAGGCGTTCGACGTTGGCCCGGATCATGCTCTCTACCTCCCCCCGGAGGAGCGTATCCGCATCTGGTGATTTCGCCCGCGGCGAATCCAGGCCGGAAGGCGCAGTTGACCCGTTCAATTCGAACGATCGGGGCAACTGCGCCTTAACCGGAACCGGCTAACCCTGAAGATGAGCCGGACACTCCGGCACAAAACTTGCTGGTGCATGCGCATGACACTTCTGACGCGCATATTTGCCCCAAAAAGGGCCGCTCCTGTCGAACCCGCCCGCCTGGATCAGGTGACGGCCCCGGCGGAGGCAAAGCCGCGTCCGGCCCGCGCGATGGTTTACCGGGAGGCGAGTGTCGTCTTTGAGTCCGGCTATAGCCGGAAGGGTATCGTCCTCGACTATTCCGATCGCGGCGTGCGCCTGCGCTTCCAGACCAATGAAGGCTTGCCGAAATTCGTTACGCTCAACGCCAAGGCCGTCGGCCTGGAAGGCGTCGCCGAAGTGATCTGGCAGAAGGGTTCGGAAGCGGGCCTGAAGCTTCTCGGCTGATACCCGGCCGTCTGTACACACGAAACTACCAAGAAATTCAGAGATCCAAACCTGTGTCTGCGATGTGCGGAAAGAGGATTGATCCGCTCACTCATTTATGAGATAAATGTCTCATCAAGTTTACAATGTCTAATAACTGGATGGATGAGACACATGACACGCGAAGAAATGGACCGGAAGATCGACGAACATTTCAGCTTCGAGCTGAGAGACGATGTCGAAGGCGTGCTGACCACGCTCGCCGCAGATGTGGAGCATGACATTGTCGGCCTGCCGACAGGCCCGGCTCATGGGCGCGAAGGCGCCCGGGCCTTCTACAAGACGCTGTTTGCCGATCTCGCAGATGGGCAAGTCCGCTCCACGCGCCGTTACTATGGCGAGAACTTCATGGTCGACGAGTCGATCTGGAGCGGCCGGGCGGTCGGGCGCCCCTTCGGCCTGGAAGGCCGGGGGCGGCCGATCGAGTTCAGGCTGCTGCATGTCATCGAATTCACGCCGGCTGGCGACATCCAGCGGGAGAATGTCTGGATCGACTTCCCGTCGCTGATGGCCCAGCTGCCGCAGAACTGATCCGATGACGGATAATGATACCGGACGCACAAATCAGAAAAAGCGCACCCGCAAGGATCTGCTCGAGGCGGCCTCACGGCTGATGAAGCAGGGTGTCAGGCCAACGCTTGAGGAAGTCGCCGAGGAAGCGATGGTCTCTCGGGCGACGGCCTATCGTTATTTCCCGAGTGTGGAGACGCTGCTCCTCGAAGCGCCGCTGGACCTTGGCGTGCCAGCGGCCGCCGAACTGTTCGCCGATGCCGACCCGGACAACGCCGTCACCCGGCTGGAGCGGGTCGACGACCTCTTCCAGAACCTGCTTCTGGACAATGAGACCCATATGCGTCTGTTCCTGGCCAGCTCCCTGACAGCGCTGGCCGGCGGCGATGCGGACACCCTGCCGATCCGGCAGAACCGCCGCTCGCCGCTGATCGAGGCGGCCCTCGCCCCCCTGCGCGCCGAGATCAGCCCCGAGACCTTCGACCTCCTGTCCAAGACACTGGCCGTGCTCATCGCCACGGAAGGCATGATCGTGTTCCGCGATGTCCTCCAGGTCGATGCCGGCGAGGCGCGCCGGGTTAAGCGCTGGGCGATACGCGCCCTGGTCGACGCAGCGCGGCGCAAGGACCGGAATGCCGAATGATATTTCGGCAGGGGGGCTTGAGTAATCGGCCGGGAAAGCGTTCACTTCGTGCAAGGGGTCAGCCCATAGAGGAGTGAACCCATGGCCATCATGAAGTCCGAAGAGATCCTTTCGGAATCCGCTAAGTCCTTCGAGGATGCGATCCAGACGGCTGTCAGCCGATTCTCAAAGACCGTCCGGGGGCTTGCCTCCTGTCACGTCAATTCGATGTCGACGACCGTCAAGGACGGAAAGATCGCCATGTACCGGGTCAACATGCAGATGACCTTCGAGGTGGACGCGCCCGCTGCGCGCACGGCCGCCAGGAAGAAATAGGCCGGCCCGAAAACCGCCCTGCCAGATTCCCGGCCCGGCCGGGATGACGGCAGGGCGGGTCGCTCTATATTGACGCTTGCCGATCCAAGCGAACCTCATCCGGGAGACCCGAACCATGCGCCTCGCCATCTTCGCTCTTGCCGCCGCGGCCATCACCGCCGCCTGCAGCCAGCCCACCGCCCATGCAGAGGATGCTCGCCCGATGCCCGCCAGCGCACTCGAATTCACCTCCATCGACGGCAAGGCCATGGACCTCGGCGCGCTCGGCGCAAAGGCCATCCTCGTGGTGAACACCGCCTCCAAATGCGGCTTCACCCCCCAGTATGAAGGCCTGCAGGCGCTTTATGAGGCGAAGAAGGATGAGGGCCTCGTGATCGTCGGCGTGCCCTCGAATGATTTCATGGGACAGGAGCCCGGCACCGAGGAAGACATCAAATCCTTCTGCGAGATCAATTACGGCGTCACCTTTCCCCTGACCAAAAAGTACAGCGTGAAAGGCGCGGCCGCCCACCCCTTCTATACCTCGGCCCAGGAAGCTCTCGGCAGCGGCGCAGAGCCGCAATGGAATTTCCACAAGGTGCTGATCCGCGGCGATGGCACGCCGGTACGCGCCTATCCGTCCAAGGTGCAGCCGCTCGACAAGGAACTCACCGCCGATATCGACGCGGTCCTGAAGGGCTGATCCGGGGCCCCGCACCATCCCTGACCTTGACGAAACGGTGCGGGCGGCGCCTATGTTCTCGCACCCGCACAAAAACGTAAGGTCAGGAAGGAACGCGCCCCATGTCTGAGAAAGATCCCGTTGTCATCGTCGGTATGGCCCGCACGCCGATGGGCGGGCTCCTGGGTGAGCTTGCCAGCTTTTCGGCGAACGAGCTTGGCGCCCATGCCGTCAAGGCGGCGACAGCCGAAGCCAAGCTCGGCGCCGCAGATGTCGACGAAATCATCATGGGCAACTGCCTGCCCGCCGGCCAGGGCCAGGCCCCGGCGCGTCAGGCCGCCATCAAGGCCGGGCTCGACAAAAAGACCGAGGCTGTCACCATCAACAAGATGTGCGGCTCTGGCATGGAAGCGGTCGTCATGGGCCGCAACGCCCTGCTGGCCGGCGAAGCGACTGTGATCGTCGCCGGCGGCATGGAGTCGATGACCAACGCGCCCCACCTCGTCACGCTGCGCCAGGGCCATAAGTATGGCGCCGCCACGGCGCGCGATCATATGGCGACCGACGGCCTTGAAGACGCCTATCAGGGCGGCCCGATGGGCAATTTCGCCGATATGATCGCCCGTGAATACCAGTTTACCCGCGAACAGCAGGACGCCTACGCCCTCGAAACGCTGAAACGCGCGCAGGACGCCACCAAGAACGGCAAGTTCAAGCGCGAGATCGCCCCGGTCACCGTGAAAACCCGCAAGGGGGAAACCGTGATCGACACCGACCAGCTTCCGCGCGAAGCGATGCCCGACAAGATCCCTACACTGCGCCCGGCCTTCAACAAGGATGGCACGGTGACGGCCGCAAATGCCTCGGCCATCTCGGACGGCGCCGCTGCCGTCGTGCTGATGCGCGAGTCGGAAGCGAAGAAACGCGGCCTCAGCCCCATCGCGAAAATCGTTTCGGCCTCCAGCCATGCGCATGACCCGGAATATTTCACCACCGCCCCGGTCGGCGCCGTCCAGAAGGCGCTGAAGAAAGCCGGCTGGAAGGCTGAAGATGTCGACCTCTGGGAAGTCAACGAAGCCTTCGCGGTCGTGCCGATGATCGCGATGAAAGAACTCGGCCTCAGCCATGACAAGGTCAACGTGAATGGCGGCGCATGCGCGATGGGCCATCCGATCGGCGCGTCCGGCGCACGGGTGCTGATCACTCTTCTCGCGGCTATGGAAGACCGCGGCGCGAAGAAGGGCGTCGCCACGCTCTGCATCGGCGGCGGCGAAGGCATCGCGATGGCAGTTGAGCGGGTCTGACGCCGCCGCCAGCCTTAACCATGATCGGGGCCGCTTTCCGGACAGGTGAAGCGGCCCTTGCTTTTTTGGCATCAGGCAGAAAATCATTTTCATTCAGCGGCATGGCGTTGCCAGACCCCGGGTGCGGGCAGCATTAACGATACCGCCAGATTTTCTGTGCTCTCCGAGAGATTGCACCTATCAAGAGACTTGGCAGCCCTCTAACGATAGAGCGCGAGACAAGGGGCAAATGCGTGGCGCAACCGTCAAACGATGAGATCATTGCACATTTCCGCGAGCAGGCCGGCTTCTGCCGCGTGCTGGGTTCACCCTTCATGGACGCGCTCTGCAACGCGATGGCGGATGACATCGAAGCCGGTGGCCCGGTGGCTCGTCTTGTCGCGGGCTGGTCCAGCGATCCCCGCCGCGATGCCCTCTCGCTGCGCATCGCCGGTTATCTGCACTACTCGGCCCTTGGCCGTCATGCGCCGGAGCTGACGGCGGTTTATCCGGCCGCCAATCCGGACTGGACAATGGACGAGGTCTGGCCGGTCGCGCGCGACTGGCTCGCCCGGCACGAACGCGCGGCCCGCATCTTCATGAGGTCGCCGCCGCAGACCAATGAAACCCGCCGCGCCATCGCGCTTCTGCCCGGCTTTCTGAAAGCGGTCGGTCAATTCCCGGGCCCCGTACACCTCCTGGAGCTGGGCGCCAGCGCGGGCCTCAATCAGAACTGGGACCGGTTCAACTACCATACCCCGCGATGGGAACTCACCGGCCGAAGCGATGTCACAATCGAAACGCAGTGGAATGGTCCGCCCCCGGATCATCTGGACATCACAGTCAATGTTGCCTCCCGTGCTGCCTGCGACCAGAGCCCGATCGACCTGTCGAAAGCATCCTCCGCGCGGCGCCTGAAATGCTATGTCTGGCCGGATCAGCCAGAACGCCTCGCCCGGCTTGACGCAGCTATCGCGCTTGCTCGGCGTACGCGGACACGCGTCGAGCAGGCGGACGCGGCCGAATGGCTTGGCGCCAGGCTTGACGCCCGCCCGCAGGAAGGCCTGAGCCTCATCTATCACTCCGTATTCCTGCAATATCCGCCGGCTGAAACCCGAGCGGCGCTGAGGGAAATGATCGCCAAAGCCGGCGCTGCCGCCAGCTGGGAACGGCCGCTCGCCTGGGTCTGTTTCGAACCGGCTGCCTTCTTTCAGGGGCCGGGTGCGACGGGCGTAAGTCCCGACGACTTCATCACCTATGTGAAACTCTGGCCCGGTGAGGACGAATTCCGCCTCTTGCGCTCGGACGGACACGTCCAGTCGGTGGAATCGCTCTAGCGCCTTGCCTCCTCCACCAGCCTGGCGGTGACCTCGCGCACGGCCGCGTCGGCCGCTTTGCCTGCCTGGTTCGTGTTGACGATGATGACAGTACGCGCATCTGGCAACACGGCGACCTGCGACAGCCACATCGTGTTCGACCCCGCGTGCCGGTAGGTCGTCATCCCATCGCTGCCGCGCAGCACACCCCAGCCCAGCGCATAGTCCGAAGACGGATCAGGATAGGGCGTCATCAGCTTTGCCCGGATCGTCTGCGGCAGCGCGCCGGGACCATCCAGGAATGCCACCAGCAGCAGGGCATGGCCCGCGAGGCTGATATGCGCCGTACCGGCGGGGCCAAGCGCCGATGGGTTGTCTGCACCCGCGCCGAAGCCTGCCGGGGAGAGCTTGCCGAACAGTGTCCGCTTGTGGCCCTGGATGGCCGGCGGCGGCCCGAAGCCGAAGCCTGCTCCGGCTCCGTCGGGGGCCGGGTCGAGAACCAGGCGCGGCATCAGCATCTCATATGCCTGATCGCCCATCCCGGCGCGCTCGGCCATCTTCTCCATCGCCCGCCCGGCAATCATATAGCCGAGGTTTGAGTAGACGAATGCGCCCCGCGCGCCGGCGGGCTTCTTCTTCAATGTCTGGGCCACCAGGCCCGCGCGCTGCGGGGCCGCAGGCCGCTTGCTGAACGCCGCACCGATCATCCAGGCATGGCCGGGATTGGCAGCGGCGCCGGAACGGTGCGCGAGAAGGTCTTCGATCGTCACGTCGCGCCAGCCGGGATGCAGCGCCTCTCCCTCGAAGATCTCTGCCAGGGTCATCCCCCAGCGTGCATGTCCGGCCTCCACGAGACGGGCCCAGCCGAGGGCTGTCAGCATCTTGGTGTTGGAGCCGATATGCCAGGCATCGCTTTCAACCACCGGGCCGGCCTGCCCCGCCGCCCGGTCTCCGGTGACAGCCAGGGCGATGATGCCTTCGCCTGGCGCCGCGATGACGGCGCCGAGCGCGACGAGGCCGTGATCTGACCGGGCCTGGTCCAGAAGTGTCCGCAATTGTCCCGATCTGTCCGCACCTGTCTCGGCCATGGCCGCGCCATGCAGGCAAGCGGCCAGCAGAAATGCGAGCAAGGCCGATCTGGTGTCAGTCGCTCGCCTTGGCCGACTGGCGCACGAGGCCGAGTGGCAGGGCCGTGGTTTTCTTTGCAACGCGAATGACAATCCGCGACTGAACATCGGAAACCAGTTTGGAACCAAGGAGTTTGTCACGCAGGAAATTGTCATAGGCATGCATGTCCGTTGTTACGATATGCATGGAATAGTCTACCGCACCGGTGACCGTCATACATTCGACCACTTCCGGCCAGCTCTGGACCAGCGCCTCGAACGCCTCGAGATTCTCCCGGCTCGGCAGGGCCAGTTTGACACTGGCGATGACCTCGAAGTTGAGGCCGAGGGCATGATTGTCGATCAGCGTGACCCGGCCCTTGATGAAACCGGCCTCTTCCATACGCTTGATGCGCCGCCAGCAGGGCGAGGAGGACAGGCCCACCCGTTCGGCAATTTCTGCTACGGACAGGCTCGCATCATGCTGAATCAGGTCAAGGATGCGCGCATCAATGGTATCAAGCTCTTGGGACAATTTACCGAAAACCCCACACTGTTTAGAATACTATTCCCCAAAGTAGCAAAAACATTGCAACAAAGGCAAGCAATTTCGTCTGGATTTTTGAATAATGTGCCGCAGATACCCTGAGGGATGATCTGCCATGAAACACCGCGAAGTCACGCTGGACGACAAATACGATCTTGTCGAGGGCAAGGCTTACATGACGGGCATCCAGGCGCTGGTGCGCCTACCCCTCGACCGCAAGCGTCTGGACCTGGCGGCGGGTCACAATACAGGCGGATTCATCTCCGGCTACCGTGGCTCGCCGCTCGGCGGTTATGACCAGCAGTTGCGCGCCGCCCAGAAATGGCTGGATGCCCATGACATCCGCTTCTGGGAAGGACTGAACGAGGATCTCGGCGCCACCGCCGTCTGGGGCTCGCAGCAGCTTGGCCTGTTTCCCGGCGCGAAGTTCGATGGCCTGTTCGGCATCTGGTATGGCAAGGCGCCCGGCGTTGACCGCACCGGAGACGTCTTCAAGCATGCCAACGCCGCTGGCACCTCGGCGCTCGGCGGTGTTCTGGCGGTGGTCGGCGATGACCATAACTGCAAATCCTCGACGCTGCCCTCCCAGTCCGACTATGCGATGATGGATGCCGAGATTCCGGTGCTGAACCCGGCCTCGATCCAGGACGTTCTCGATTACGGTATCCATGGCTGGGAGATGAGCCGTTTCTCCGGCGCCTGGGTCGGCCTCACCGCGCTGGCCGACACGATGGATTCGGGCTCCGTTGTCGATGTCACCCTGAGCCGTCTGGCAATCCAGACGCCCTCCTTCCGGCTGCCGGAAGAGGGCGTGCATATGCGCCGGGGCGACATTCCACTGAACAAGGAAGCGCGCCTGCGCCAGGTGAAGCTGCCCGCCGCGCAGGCCTATGTCCGCGCCAACCGGCTCGACCATGTGATCCTGCCATCGCCGAAGCCGCGCATCGGGGTGATCGTCACCGGCCAGGCCGCCCGCGACGTGTTCGAGGCACTGGCAGCCCTCGGCCTCAGCCCGCAGGAGGCCGGCGCGCTCGGCCTCAGCATCTACAAGGTCGCGATGCCCTGGCCGCTGGAGCCCCAGGGCATCCGGGAATTCTGCGCCGGCCTCGAACGCGTCATCGTGATAGAACACAAACGCCCCCTGATCGAGAGCCAGCTGAAGGCAGCCCTGTACGATCTGCCGGAAGGCCGCCGGCCGGTAATCGAAGGCAAACAGGACGCGAATGGCGCGCCGCTCCTTTCCGATATTGCCTCGCTTTCTGTTCCGGAGATCGCCCATGCGCTGATGCGCTCGCTCCCAGCGGGTTGGGACACAAGCCGCGCCGAGGCCTATTTCGACCGCGTCGGCGCCGCCCGCGAAGGCGCGCGAAGCAATGCGTCACCAACCATCCGGTCGCCGCACTTCTGCTCCGGCTGCCCTCACAACACATCGACCGTCGTACCCGAAGGCAGCCGCGCGCTTGCCGGCATTGGCTGCCACTACATGGCGAACTTCATGCCGGACCGCAAAACCGACATGACGAGCCAGATGGGCGGCGAAGGCATCGCCTGGGTCGGTCAGCACTGGGCGACCGAAGAGCCACACGTCTTCGTCAATCTAGGCGATGGCACCTACTCGCATTCGGGCTCTCTCGCCATCCGCGCGGCTGTCACGTCCGGCGCGAACATGACTTACAAGATTCTCTATAATGACGCCGTTGCGATGACCGGCGGCCAGCATGTTGAATCTGGCCAGACACCGGCTCAGATCGCCCAGCAGGTCGAGGCCGAGGGCGTCGAAACCATCCGTATCGTGACCGAAGACCCAACCCGCTATGCGAACGTCACCGGCCTGCCGCGCAGCGTCAAGATATTCCACCGGGATCATCTCGAGGACGTACAGAAGGAATTGCGCGCCACGCCCGGCGTCTCGGTCATCATCTATGACCAGATGTGCGCAACCGAGAAGCGTCGCCGCTCCAAGCGCGGAATGATCCCAGCTGACCGCATCCGCACCATCATCAATACCGAAGTCTGCGAAGGCTGCGGCGACTGTTCGGTAAAGTCCAACTGCCTGTCGGTTGAGCCGGTCGAGACCGAGCTTGGCCGCAAGCGCCGGATCAATCAGTCGACCTGCAATACCGATCTTTCCTGCCTCAAGGGCTTCTGCCCGAGCTTTGTCACCATTCAGGATGGCGAACCGGCCTGGGAAGATCAGCCGCGCCAGGTATTCGATGCCGATGGCCTTCCCCTGCCGGAGACGCCAAGCCTTACCCAGCCGTGGAATGTGCTGTTCACCGGCGTCGGCGGCACAGGCGTCACCACGGTGGCGGCCATCCTCGCCATGGCGGCGCATGTCGATGGCAACGCTGCCTCATCGCTCGACATGACCGGCCTTGCCCAGAAGGGTGGCCCGGTCCTCTCTCACATCCGTTTTGCGCGCGAGCCGGAAATGATCTCCACCGGCCGTGTACCGCCGGCGAGCGCCGATCTCATCATCGGCTGCGACCTTGTGGTCGCCGCCGGCGGGGATGCGCTGACATTGATGGACACGGGGCGCACCGCCGCATACGCGAACTCGGATGTGACACCGACCTCGGAATTCATCCGTAACCGGTCGAAACGGTTCGAGAGCGACCTGCTCGCCGCACGCGTCAGGCGCCAGGTCGCAGAATTCGGTGCGTTCGACGCCGAAGCGCTTGCTGTCGGCTACCTCCACGACGCGATCTACACCAATATGATCATGGTGGGATACAGCTGGCAGAAGGGGAAGGTGCCTGTCTCGCTGCGCGGACTCTACCGGGCCATCCGCCTCAATGGCACCAAGGTCGAAGACAATATGGCGGCCTTCAACATAGGCCGGCTCGCCGCTGCGGCGCCCGAGCGGCTTATGCCGCAGCAGGATCCGCGCGGAGAAGCCCCGCAGAAGACGCTGGACGAGCTGATCGAGGATCGCGCGGTCCGGCTGACCGCCTATCAGAACGAAGCCTATGCGGCCCGGTACCGGGACCTTGTCGCCGAGATGCGCAGATCGGAAGAAGCCGCCGGGCTTGGCGAGAACCTCACCCGCACGGTCGCGACCTATGCCTACAAGCTGATGGCATATAAGGACGAGTATGAGGTTGCCCGTCTCTACACAGATGGAAAGTTCGCAGCCCAGCTCGCCAGCCAGTTCAAGGGCGGCAAGCTCCGCTTCTGGCTCGCCCCGCCGATCCTGTCGAAGAAAGACGCAAACGGCCATCTCCAGAAAAAGCATTTCGGCGCATGGATGTGGACAGGTTTCCGTGTGCTGGCGAAGTTCAAGAGACTGCGCGGCACGAGATTCGACCTTTTCGGTTACACAGAGGAACGCAGGATGGAGCGGCGGCTGCGTGACGAGTATATGGCCAACATGCGCCGCATCGCGGGCGAGCTGACCGCAGCCAATCACGCGCTCGCGGTCGAAATCGCGCGGGTGCCGGACGAAATCCGCGGCTATGGCCACGTCAAGGAGGCGGCCGTCAAAAAGGCTGCAACCCGCGAGGCGGAGCTCTGGGCGGGGTGGCCGGTAGGCAAACTGCCAAAAGCGAAAACGTCATTGATCTCGGCCGCCGGCTAGTCGGGGCGCTTCTCCCTGGCATGGGGCCAGGCCAGCGAAGCATCGCCGCTTAACCCGCAGGCTCGACGAGGACATCCACGAGTCGGCCCTTGCGGCCGACCCTGTCGAGTTCACGCTCCAGATGCTTTGCCTTGATGAGGCGTGTCTCGGTGCGTGTTCGCGTGCCTTGCCGATAGGTCAGGGAGAGGCGGACCTGCTCGTCCGGCCCGTCCAGCGCATCCCCGGTTACTCTGACGGCAGCGCCCCCCACATGAAGGACACCCTTCCCTGTGGCCTCAATGGCGTCGCCTGCCAGGCTGACGGGAACCGTCACGACTTTCGCGGCAAGGCAGCCGGACACGGGCAGGCAGAGGATGACGGCTGCGAGCAGGAACATGCGCATGATACGAGACCCGGTTCTGACACGAGCCCGCCTTATACACGCCTATCCCCTTACCGGGGGCTTACGGTTCAGCCACGTGCGAGGGCGTCGTCGATCAGCTGCGCCGTTTCGGCAACGCCATAGAGCGCCGCAAAGCTGCCGAAGCGCGGCCCCTGGGCCTGACCCAGCAGCACTTCATAAAGCGCCTTGAACCAGTCGCGGAGGTTTTCGAAGCCGTGATCCTTGCCGACCGAGAAAGTCAAAGTCTGAAGGTTCTCGCCGGTCGGCTCATCCGCGAAGGATCTGAAGCGGGCGGAGAGGTCCACCATCGCCGCGCGCTCCTGCTCGGTCGGGGCACGGAAGGTTTTCGCAGGCAGAACAAAGTCGCGGTAATAACGCATGGCATATTCGGCGAGTTCGTTCAGAAGCGGATGAGTCTCGGCTGAGGCGCCCGGCGCATAGCGCGCGATATAGGCCCAGAGCTGGGAGACATCCGTCGGGTTCGCCACCGCGACAAGGTTCATCAGCAGCGCGAAGCTCACTGGCACCTCTGCGCGCGGCGGTTTTCCCGAATGAATGTGCCAGACCGGATTCTCGAGCTGCGCTGCGGCATCTTCCTGCGGGAACTTCTCGAGGAAGGTGACGTATTCATCCACCGCCTTCGGGATCACGTCGAAATAGAGCTTCTTCGCCACGCGCGGCTTCTGGAACTGGAACAGCGCGAGGCTCTCATCGGGTGCATATTTCAGCCATTGCTCGACCGAGATGCCATTGCCCTTGGTCTTGGAAATCTTCTCGCCCTTCTCGTCCAGGAACAGCTCGTAGACATACTGTTCCGGCGGGCGCGCGCCGAGGATGCGGCAGATTTTCGAATAGATCGGCGCATTGGCCTGATGGTCCTTGCCGAACATCTCGAAATCCACGCCGAGCGCCGCCCAGCGCATGCCGAAATCCGGCTTCCACTGCATCTTCACCGCGCCGCCGGTCACCGGCAGTGTCACATCCGTGCCGTCCTCGTCTGCGAAGGTGATCTCGCCGCGCGCCGCATCCACCTTCTTCATCGGCACATAGAGGACGCGGCCCGTTGTCGGGCT
>CAYQRX010000035.1:14111-17491 GCA_964419865.1 uncultured Hyphomonas sp.
GCAGGAAAGGCGAATAGGTCGCCCGGCGCTCCTCTCCGAGCGTCGGCAGCATCACATCCATGATCGCCTGATACTTCTCGGCCGCGCGCAGCAGCATCGCATCGAACCGGCCGGACTTGTAGCAATCCGTTGCCGAGAGGAATTCATACTGGAAGCCGAACTGGTCGAGGAAAGCGCAGAGGCGGGCATTCATGTTGCGGCCATAGGAGTCGTGGGTGCCGAACGGATCGGGCACGACGGTGAGCGGCTGTTGCAGGTACGGCTCCAGCGCCTTGGGGTTCGGCACCGTATCCGGAATCTTCCGCATACCGTCCATATCGTCGGAGACGCAGATGAGGCGCGTGGCATATCTGCCGGCAGTCAGCACCTCAAAGGCATGGCGCACCATCGTCGTGCGCACGACCTCGCCGAATGTGCCGATATGCGGCAGGCCGGAGGGGCCATAGCCCGTCTCGAAGATGACCGGCGCATCGGCCTGGCGCTCCCCCGCCTTCACCTGCTCGTCCACGCGCTTTTCCAGAGCGCGCGCCAACTCAAAAGGCCATGCCCTGGCAGACTGGGCGAGAGTTGAGAGATCGGTCATCGGTCATTTCATCTTTCGGCTGGTCCAGAACGACGCTGGCCGGCAGTCGCGCTGCGAAAGCCGGCCAGCCCGTCTGAACTGGAGTGTCAGACCTATCTGAACGCGTCCGGATTGGTCAGACGTTCATGAATGGGCCATTTCGCAAAGGCCAGATAGAGAAATGCGATCAGATTGACCAGTGGCACCAGCATCAGCAGCGACCAGGCGCCATTGAACCCCGCCTTGCTCCAGATTTTCCAGTAGGCGACGATCATCAGAACGATCATCGCGATGTAGAAAATTCCGATAACCAGAAATGCGCCACCAAACGCAGCTTCTTCTGACATCACAGCCTCCCTTAGTTGCCAGACCCCAAGCCTAGGCCGGATCACACGGCGCCTCAACAGCGCCGTTGGGAACCCATCCGCGAGCCTGTCGAGAATACTTTACATGTCAAAAATCTTAGACTACATGTCGATGTAAGATATCTTTTACATGATCGGAGCCTGCCCATGTCCCTCATATCGGCCATCAAAGACACGCCCTTCCGCGAGAAGACTGCCTGGGCCATGACGGCCATCCTGGCCGCCGCCGGCTTCTTCTATGTCGGCAAGGTGGTGCGCATTTCCGCCGCCCTGGGTGAGGCACCGCCACCGATGATCGGGCTCGTCATTGCTTATGTCGTGCTGATCGTGATCGCTTCCATCATCGTGATGAGCGTGCTTGCAGGCACCTCCGGCAAGGAGGCCGACGCCCCGGCTGATGAGCGCGAACGGCGTATTCAGGACAAGGCCGGCAACTGGTCGGGTTATGTGCTGGCGGTGCCGCTGCTTGGCGGGCTCTGGCACTATTCGGTCAATATGGACGGCAACATGCTGTTCCATCTTGCCTTTATCAGCCTGATGGCCTCGCAGATTGCCGAATATGTGTTCCAGATATTCCTCTTCCGCCGGGGGGGCTGATCCATGGGGAAAGCTCCGCCAATCACCAACCGCATCCGGGAGCTGCGCGAATCGCGAGGCGGCATGAGCCAGGCGGCGCTGGCCGAGGCCATAGGCGTGACCCGGCAGACCGTGATTGCCATTGAGCTGGGAAAATATTCGCCCTCCCTGGAAAGCGCCTTCCGCATCGCCCGTGTCTTCGACACGGATATTGAAGCGGTTTTTGGCTGGGAAAGCCCGCCGCGGGGAGCCGGGCCGCAGGCCGATTAAGACTCCGTGAAAACCCTGATTGACACTCATTCGCAAGTGATGCAAATGGTTCGCATGATCATTTGCATCTGCAACCGCATTAACTGCCGCTCGGTCCGCGAAGCCGTGGAAGCCGGTGCGCGCAGCCCGAAAGCGGTTCAGGCGCATCATGGCTGCCGGTTCAGCTGCGGCAAATGCTCGACCACGATCGGTGAGATGATCGCCGAGCGCGCCGATTGCGATGGCCCGGCGCTCCCGATGATTGCCGCCGAGTAAACCGGCCTTTCTTCCTGAAAACTCAACAACTTGCCGCGACCGAACTTGCCGCGCGGTCAGCACAGCATATTGCAACTGTGTTTCACTATCATAATCAATTGTTTTTATTGGATTTTTTGTTGAAAGTAACCCTCTGTCGCCCTATACACATAAGGAGATTCACTTAGCTGGCATTTTTGAAGGAGCGTCCCCCATGAAAGGCGACAGGAAGGTCATCGAATTCCTCAACCAGGCCCTCAAGAACGAACTGACTGCGATCAACCAGTATTTCCTGCACTCGCGGATGCTGAACGATTGGGGCGTTACCAAGCTTGGCAAAAAGGAATACGAGGAATCGATCGAGGAGATGCATCACGCCGACTGGCTGATCGAGCGCATCCTTTTCCTCGGCGGACTGCCAAACCTTCAGGATCTCGGCAAGCTGCACATCGGCGAGAGCGTCCAGGAAATCCTCGAATGCGATCTGAAGCTCGAGAACATCGCCATCCCCGTCCTGCGCGATGCGATGGAATACTGCGAGAGCGTGCGCGACTATGGCAGCCGCGACCTCTTCGGCAAGATCCTGCACAATGAAGAGGAACATGTCGATTTTCTCGAAACCCAGTTTGCCCTGATCGAGCGTATCGGTATCGAGCGCTACACACTGCTCCAGGCCGAGGCGAACGAGACGTAAGGCTGCTTCGCGATACTTTCCTTTTTGATCTGACGGCCCGCTCTGCGGGCCGTTTGTTTTCTGCGCCCCGGCCTGCGCTCGCATTGAGCTCGCCTCCTTCATCTCCGCAGAAACATGCAATTGTTCCTTATACAGACTTACCTGCACTACGCTGCCAGGAAAGATTTTTCCTTGATCAATGCGCCGAATTGCGGTCTGGATGATCCTTGAGGCATCCGGCCTCCTTCCCTATCGAAGACATGCCGCCCGCATCGCCTTTTGTGCCGCAGCGGGCCAGACAAGGAAAACGAACATGGCAAAAGCAACGAAGGCGCCAAGCGCCAAGGAAGTTCTCGTTGAGAAATACATCGCAGACCTGAAGGAAAAAGTCGGCGAAGCGCGACCCGACATGGCCCTGCTCGATGCCTGCGTGAGGGCAGCCGGCCCTTCAATCTACAAGGCCGACTCGGCGACTGTCGCGGCGTCCGACAAGGATGAGCTCGCGCGTGTACGGACGAATTTTATCGGCAAGCGCCTCGGGGTCATGGATGACACCAAGGCCGACGCCGCCATCAAGGGCGCAATCGAAAAGTATGGCCGCAGTGTGCGCCAGAAGCATCGCCCCGTCGTCTACTATCTGATCGCCAAGGAGCTGAAGAAGGCAGCGGCGCTCAAGAAGGCCTGACGCGCCGGCCACAAC
>CAYQRX010000036.1:0-17379 GCA_964419865.1 uncultured Hyphomonas sp.
GAAGAGGCCTATGCCGCCGCCCGCGCGATGATCCAGTCGAACTATGGCGCGCGTTACCTGCCGGAAAACACCCGCCGCTATTCTTCCAAGGCCAAGAACGCCCAGGAGGCCCACGAGGCCGTGCGCCCGACCGATTTCAATCTGCGCCCGGAAGATTATCACGGCGACGGCGATCTGAAGAAGCTCTACACGCTGATCTGGCGCCGGGCTGTGGCCTCACAGATGGAGGCGGCGCTGTTCGAGCGCACCACCATCGACATGATCTCGAAGGACAAGCGCGCGGGCCTGCGCGCCACCGGTCAGGTCGTCGTGTTTGACGGCTACATCAAGCTCTACACCGAAGGCCATGACGCCGGCGATGATGATGACGACGCAGAAGGCCGCCTGCCGAAGATGGCGGAAGGTCAGCATGCTGACCTCCTGAAGGCAGACGCCAACCAGTCCTTTACCCAGCCGCCGCCCCGCTATACCGAAGCCTCGCTAGTCAAGCGCCTTGAGGAACTCGGCATCGGCCGCCCGTCGACCTATGCCTCCACCCTCTCCACCCTGGAAGACCGGGGCTATGTCCGCATCGAGGGCAAGGCCCTGGTGCCGGAGGATAAAGGCCGCCTCGTCACCGCCTTCCTCGAGAACTTCTTCAGCCGCTATGTGGAGTATGACTTCACCGCGGGCCTGGAAGAAAAGCTGGACGTGATCTCAGATGGCAAGCTCGACTGGAAAGCCTTCCTGCGCGAGTTCTGGCAGCAGTTCGCCGCCGATATCGATGGCACCAAGGATCTGCGCGTCTCGGCCGTGCTTGACGCGCTGAACGAGGCGCTGGGCGCCTATGTGTTCCCGCGCCAGGATGCAGACGGCAACCCGATCGAGAACCCCCGCCAGTGCCCCCTCTGCAAGGAGGGTGAGCTGTCGATGAAACTCGGCAAGTTCGGCGCCTTCGTCGGCTGCTCACGCCACCCCGAGTGCAAATACACCCGCCAGTTTTCCTCCGAAGGCGGAGAAAGCGCCGCCATCAGTCCCGATGGCAACGAACTTGGCGTTCATCCGGATACGGGCGAAACCATCTTCCTCAAATCCGGCCGCTTCGGCCCCTATGTGGAGATGGCAAATGGCGAGAAGCCCAAGCGCGCCTCGCTGACCAAGGCGGACAAGGACAATCTGGACGGCTTCACACTGGCGCGCGCCGTTGAGCTGCTGATGCTGCCGCGCGAAGTTGGCCCCCACCCGGAAGACGGCGAGATGATCCTCGCCAATTTCGGCCGCTTCGGGCCCTATGTTCAGCATGGCAAGACCTATGCGAACCTGAAAGACCCGCGCGACGTGTTCACCATCGGCGTCAACCATGCCGTGGCCCTGATCGAAGACAAGAAAGCCCGGGGCGCGGCGCGCGGGGCCGCCTCGGCGCTGAAATCCCTTGGCAAACATCCCGATGGCGGCGCCATCGAGGTCTTCGAAGGCCGCTACGGGCCGTATGTGAAATGGGGCAAGGTCAACGCTACCCTGCCGAAGGACGTGACGCCGGACGCCGTGACACTGGAGGCGGCTGTCGAACTCATCAACGCCAAGGCGGCCAAGGGCGGCGGCGCGAAGAAGAAGGCGGCGGCTAAGAAACCGGCGGCGAAGAAAAAGCCGGCCGCCAAGAAGCCCGCGAAAGACTAGCGGCCCGTCAGGGTCAGGCGCCTGTGCGCCGCTCGCCGAACACCACGATCCGGTTATCCGCATCATGGCCAATATCGGCGCGGCCGAGATACGCAATCTCATTGCGCGCGCACCAGGCCTGCGCAATCTGTTCCTCGTCCTGCCCGAAATCCACATCGTTGACTGGGATCGGCCCGCACCGGCCCAGCCGCATGCCGGCGGCCGCGCGCACCGTCTCGCTGGAAGTCAGCGTGAACATCAGCCGGTCCAGCCGATAATGATACTCGCCCACATCCTCGATCAGCAGCGTCGTCCCGGAAAGGTCGGGCGCATATTTCGTGCCGATCAAACTTGCCAGCACACTGATGTTATAGGCGGCATACTTTCCCGGCGCACGTGTGCCCGGCTCCACGCCCGCCTCGCCGTCTGCCCCGCTCAGAAACCCGATCGCCCGGCGCACCGCCGCCTCGCCGCCCTCGCGCAGAATGTCCGCCGGCATCGGCCCGTGCGCGACGCGCCCGATGCCCTCGCGGGCGAGGCGGGCGAGCAGGAAGCCGGTGTCGCTATACCCCAGATACGTCTTGCGCCGCGCCGCCTCCCCCAGCCGCTCAAACGCGGTGCCCAGCAACCGGCAAGCCCCATACCCGCCCCGCGCAAACCAGATAACGTCGATCTCCGGGTCATTGGCGAACTCGACAAAGGCATCTGCGCGCGCCGCATCCGGCCCGGCAAAATGCCCGTGGCTGAGGAAGCATTGGGGATGGAAGATGAGGTTTGCGGCGTCGCCTGCAACGGCGGTCACACCGTCAGCAATCGACTGATCCAGAGCCCGGCCGGGCGCGACGATGCCGATGCGTATCTTACGGTCGCTCATAATTTTCTCCCGGTCGCGCCCCCATAACAGGGGATAGTGGTGGACGGATCGTCTTCAGTATAAAGGCTTACCTGTCGGATCTTGTTTGGAGCAAGCGTCATGAAACGCCTTATCACTGGATTCCTGCTTATGGCCGCCTGTGGCCTTACTGCCCTGCCCGCCGTTGCCGAGCAGTCATTCATGCCCTGTAGTTTGCAAGCGCCCTGCGCGACGCCTTTTGAGGAGAACGGCAAGTGGGGCGTGCGGAACGCGAGGGGCGAGGTGACGGTTCCGGCCAAATATTCGCATGCGCAATTCGCAACTGAGCGGCATCCCAAGAGCGGCGCCCATGGTTTGATCATCACGCGGGAGGATCTGGGCGGCAATTACAAGCGTCTCGGGCTGGTCGATCGCAACGGGGTGGAAATAACGCCGCCGAAGTACTGGGAGATATGGGAGGACAAGGGCGTCTTCAGGGGCGGTTTTGACGGCAAGCTGTGCGGCTTCGACGGTACAGGGCGGCAGATCATCCCCTGTGGAAGCTCGCAAGTGGCGATACGCGCCGACTGGATCGAGTTCAAACGAGGCAATGAGAAGTTTTTCGTGGACTTCGCGGGAAACGAAATCGAAGCCCCTTCACGAGAGCGGCAATTGGCCGCGGCGCCTCCGCCGCCGCCCGCCGCCCTGCCAGTTGCGGCGCCCGTTCCAGAACTGGAACGCCTGGTTCAGGAAAGGAAATGGGACGAGGCCATCCGCCTTGCTGCGGCATCCGATGAGCCGAGGGATATCCGCGATGTGCTGCTGATCTTTAACCGGTCTGCCTCCACGAGCGACGCGCGCTTTCAAGCCGGCAAGGTCGCGATCTACGAAAATATCGGCATGATCCAGAAAGCTACCTGGGTGACAGGGCCGCTCGAAAAGAGCGAGCTGCTGAAGATGGAAACCAACATCCGCGCCTGGTTTGAAGGCCCGGTTTACGCCCCGCCGCAAGGCGGCGGCTATATCAACGCCAGAACGGTCGGCGAGTGCCACAGCATGGGCGGCACGGTGACCGTCATGCGCAACTGCTCGAGATAGGCGCGGCAGATACGCCCTGATGCCGCCGGTTTTCCGGTGCTATAGACTGGCGGCATGACCAAAAAGAATCGCTACTTCTTCTGCGGCATCGGCGGCTCCGGCATGTTGCCGCTGGCGCTGATCCTGCTGGACCAAGGCCATATCATCGAGGGGTCGGACCGCTCGCTCGATCAGGGGCGCACACCCGCGAAGTTTGACTATCTCCGTTCGCGCGGAATCCGTCTCTACCCGCAGGATGGGAGCGGCGTGACCAGCGCGGAGCAGATCGTCGTCGCCTCGGCGGCGGTGGAAGACACCGTGCCCGATATTGCCGCCGCCCTGCGCGTCGTCGCGCGGCGGATGAGCCGGGCGCAGATGCTGTCGGCCCTCTTCAACGCGGCGCCCACGGCCATCGGCGTGGCCGGCACGAGCGGTAAATCCACCACCACCGGCATGATCGCCTGGATACTCCACCACGCCGGCAAGAGCCCCACCGTGATGAACGGCGCCGTGATGAAGAATTTCCAGACGCCGGACGCCCTCTTCGCCAGCTCCCTCGTCGGCACCAGCGGCATCTTCGTCTCCGAAGTCGACGAAAGCGACGGCTCGATTGCGGGCTACACTCCGCGCGTGGCTGTCATCTCGAACATCTCGCTCGACCATAAATCCATGGACGAGTTGCGCGCGCTGTTTGGCGGCTTCGCGGCGCGCGCCGAAACCGTGGTGCTGAACCTCGACAATGACGAGACAGCGCGCATGGCGGGCGACTTCCCGGCCGCCATCACCTACAGCCTCGAAAATCCGGACGCGAACCTTGTGGCCGGCGACATCGCGCCCGCGCCCACGCATATCAGTTTCTCCGTACACGACCGGAAGTCAGGAACCTCCGCCCCCATCCGCCTCGCCACACCGGGGCGACACAATGCGTCCAACGCGCTCGCCGCCATCGCCGCCACGATGGCGTGCGGCGTTACGCTGGCAGAGGCGGGCGAAGCTCTAAACAGCTTCGCGGGCATCTCCCGCCGCTTCGATGTCATCGGCACGCAAGGCGGTGTCACCGTGATCGACGATTTCGGCCACAACCCGGACAAGATCGCCGCCACCCTGCGCACGGTGAACCAGTTCCCCGGCCGCGTGCTGGTGATGTTCCAGCCCCACGGCTTCGGCCCCTTGCGCAACATGCGCCGCGAG
The DNA here is from genome assembly GCA_964419865.1 of uncultured Hyphomonas sp. GTDB lineage: Bacteria > Pseudomonadota > Alphaproteobacteria > Caulobacterales > Hyphomonadaceae > Hyphomonas. The sequence continues at coordinate 4,736 of CAYQRX010000036.1, forward strand.
TTTGCCGAATGCTTCGCCGAAAATCTGGATGCCGAAGACATCCTCCTGATGCCCGAGCCTGCTTACTTTGGCGGCACGGTGGACCGCTCGGTCGGCAGTGAGGATCTCGCCGCCGACATCCGCGCACTGGGCCGGAATGCCGAAGCCCTCGGCGACCGCGCCGCCTGCGGCGCCCGCCTCCTGGACTTCGCCTGCCCCGGCGACCGCATCCTGGTGATGGGCGCGCGCGACGACACGCTCACCCTCTTCGCGCAGGAGCTTCTGGCCAGCCTCAAGGCCCGCGCGCAGGCATAAAAACTCCAACGGCATTGGAGGATCTACCTGCCTCGTTGGAGGAATCGTTGGAGTTTTTTCAGCCCCCGCCGCCCTGTCCGATATAGCCAAGCGTGGTCGCCAGGCGCACTGTCTGAGAGCGGCCGGAAACGCCGAGCTTGCGGCTGGCATTGGTCATATGGAAGCGGATGGTCGGGGCGGAAACGCCCATGATTGTCGCGATCTCGGAGTCGGTCTTGCCCGCCGCGGCCCATTTCAGGCACTGGATTTCGCGGCGCGTGAATTCGACCAGTTCGGGCGGAGCGGCCGGCAGCACGGCGTCGCGATAGGCGGCGATGAATTTCAGCGCGAGCAGCTGCATCTCGCCGCTACGCGCGGAAAAAACTCTCGCAATATCAGCGCTCTTGCCATCGGTCGCCCAGACGACCGCGCCGATCAAGCCCATCGGCAGATGGACCGGGCAGGCAATCGCGCCCTCCACGCCATAGGCGGTATAGGCCGCGGTATCGAGATTGCGGTTGACCGCCTCCAGCGCGCGTACCTCGCGCCAGCTGTGCATCTGGCCCGCCTCATAGAAAAACGGCTCGCCGCAGATGCGCACGACCCGGATGATCCCGGCCCGCAGGGCGAAGGCACGATCCTTCCAATAGGTCAGGTCCGGATCGACCCAGCGAAACAGTGTCTCGGCCAGCGGGCGGCCATCCGGCCCGATCATCGGCGACGGATCGCTGATGTCCGCGCTGACCGCAACGTAAGGCAGGCCGATCTCGCCGCCGATTGCGTCAATCCTGCGGGCAAGGTCCATCGCCTCGCCGAACCTGTCTTGCGACTGTGCACTGTCCATTATGTGCGTGGGCCCTATCATTTCCGTCAGCTTGTCTCGTCTTGCCCCCCTGCCCAGACTTCGGACAAAGCAAGAAGACGAAGCCGGGAGAGGCGACCGATGAGACTTGATCTGTCTGCGCAGGATATTGAATTCCGCGATGAAGTGCGAGCCTTCCTCAAGGACAAGCTGACCCCTGAACTGGCCGCAGCCGGACGCCTTGCCACCAGCGTCTTCATCGAGCCGGAGTTCACCCTGCCCTGGCAGCGCATCCTGCATGCCCGCGGCTGGGCTGCGCCGCACTGGCCGGCCGAGTATGGCGGCCCCGGCTGGAGCGAGATGCAACGTTACATCTTCGCCAGCGAGAGCGCGCGCGCCGGGGCACCGGGGCTCGCGCCGATGGGCTTGAACATGGTCGGCCCCTGTATCATCGGCTATGGCACGCCGGAGCAGAAGGCCCACTACCTGCCCCGCATCCTCTCGGGCGAGGACTATTGGTGTCAGGGTTATTCGGAGCCCGGCGCGGGATCGGACCTTGCCTCACTGCAGCTGCGCGCGGTCAGCGACGGGGACCATTACGTGCTGAACGGAACCAAGATCTGGACCACTCACGCCCATCACGCCAACAAGATGTTCTGCCTTGTGCGCACGGATATCGAAGCGAAGCCGCAGAAGGGTATTACCTTCCTGCTGCTCGACATGGACACGCCCGGCATCAAGGTCGATCCGATCATCACGCTGGCCGGCGAACATGAGCTGAACCAGGTATTCTTCGACGAGGTGCGCGTGCCGAAATCGGGTCGGCTGGGCGAGGAGAATGATGGCTGGTCTGTAGCCAAATACCTGCTGGAGTTCGAGCGCTCGGGCGGCTCCTCCGCCGGGCTGGAGGCGGGGCTGGGGCGGCTGCAGCGGCTGGTGACGGCTGACGGCGCCCCGGACCTGATGCGCCGCGCCGCCGAACTCTCGACGCGGCTGGAAGCCATCAAGGGCACGGAACAGCGCATCCTCTCGGCCGTCACCAGCGGCGCGCCGCCGGGTCCGGCCGCCTCAATGCTGAAAATTCAGCGCACGGAACTGATGCAGGCGATTGATGAACTGGCTGTCCTCGCGAATGGTCTCTATGCGGGGGTGCAGCAGCTGGAGGCGGTTCATCCGCTCGCCAATGTCGAGCCCGTCGGGCCGGCGGAACTGGTGACCGCCATGCCGCGCTATCTCAACAACCGCGCCGGCTCCATCTATGGCGGCTCCAACGAAGTCCAGCGCGGCATCATTGCGAAAGGTGTGCTGGGGCTCTGAAGACCTGGCCTGACCCTGGAGTATGACCGCGCGGCCCGGTCGATGCGGCATCCGGCTGGGGCGCACACGCTCTGCGCTGCGTGCAGACTGCGCAGAAGCGGACATGCCCATCCGCGCCGCAAGGCGTCGACTGCCGCTGTGGCGCCCAGGCCGGTCAGCACAGACCATTGATTTGTGAGGAAAAATGGTGTGCCCAGCAGGATTCGAACCTGCGACCTACTGATTAAAAGTCAGTTGCTCTACCAGCTGAGCTATGGGCACGATGCGGGCGCCGGAGACGACCGAAGCGGCCATTTAGGCCGGGAGTCGGAGCCGGTCAACACTTCCCTGCATCCAGTGGCTTGATGTCGCCATATTTTTCCCGTCTGGTCGCCAGCATGCGACACCTCGTCCTTACCTGTCTTGCTGTCAGCCTGATCTCGGCCTGCGCCTCGGGGCCGCCAGACAGCAATGGCAATGGCAGCCTCGGCCAGAATGTCGGCGCGGCAGCTGGTGGCGCGGCCTCGCAGACGCGCGAGGGCTTTGCCGATGCCGCCTCCGCCCCGCTGGAGGACTTCAATCTCGTGCGCCGCGAGATTCCGCCCCTGCTGGCAGGCATGCCCAGCCCCTATCATATCGACCTTGAGCTGACCTGCGCGCGCATCGAGATGGACCTTGCGGAACTTGACGCGGTGCTTGGTCAGGACTGGGATACGCTCGCGCCGGACAAACGGCTGAACACCGAGATCCTGGCCGACGAAGCCGCCGATGCGGCGCTCGATACCGTCCGCTCCGTCTCGACCGGCTGGATTCCGTTCCGCGGCCTGGTGCGCAAAGCAACGGGCGCGGAAAGCCATGAGAAGCGTTATAATCAGGCGTACCGGATCGGCGCCCAGCGCCGCGCCTATCTCAAAGGCTATGGCCAGGCGGCGGGATGCGACCTGCCCGCGCGGCCGGACTTCGAAACGCTGCGTCAGCGTGATGCGGCGAAGGACGACCGTATCCGCTATAAATAGGCGTCAGCCCTGCTTCGGTTTTGATCGCGTGCCGGCCCAGGCCGCCGAGACGCGGCCGCGCAATTCCTCAAACCGGCCCTCCGCAATCGCGGCGCGCATCTCGGCCATCAGCGCCTGGAAGAAGGCGGTGTTGTGCCAGGAGAGGAGCATGGGGCCCAGATATTCGCCGGCCTTGAAGAGGTGGTGGAGATAGGCGCGGGTGTAGTCCTGGCTGGCCGGGCAGCTGACGCTTTCGTCCAGCGGGGCGGTGTCTTCGGCGAATTTGGCGTTGTTGAGGTTGAGCGGGCCATCCCAGGTCCAGGCCTGACCGTGGCGGCCGGAACGGGTGGGCAGGACGCAGTCGAACATGTCGATGCCGCGGGCGACGCTTTCGACGAGATCGATGGGCTTGCCGACGCCCATGACATAGCGGGGCATGTGATCGGGCAGATGCGGCACGGTCATGTCGATGGTGGCGCACATCTGATCATGGCCTTCACCCACGGCGAGACCGCCGAGCGCGATGCCGCCGAAGCCCTGGGCCGCAACGCCTTTTGCGGAGCGTTCGCGCAGGTCCGGGAAGTTTGAGCCCTGGATGATGCCGAAGAGCGTTTGGGCATCGCGCTGGCCGAAAGCTTCAAGGCTGCGCTCGCCCCAGCGCAAAGACAGCTCAAGACTGCGCTCGGCCTCCTCATGCGTACACGGAAAATTCGTGCACTCATCAAGCTGCATGGAGATGTCGGCGCCCAGAAGGTCTGCCTGGATCTCGATGGAGCGGGCGGGCGTGAGCCGGTGGGTGGAGCCGTCGATATGGCTCTGGAAGGTGACCCCGTCAGCGTCCATCTTGCGCAGCTGGGCGAGGGACCAGACCTGGAAGCCGCCAGAGTCCGTCAGCATCGGGCCGGACCAGCCGGAGAATTTATGCAGGCCGCCCAGCTTCTTCACGCGCTCGGCGCCGGGGCGGAGCATCAGATGGTAGGTGTTGCCGAGGATGATGTCGGCCCCTGCCCCTTTGACCTGATCCATATAGAGGGCCTTCACCGTGCCGGCGGTGCCGACGGGCATGAAGGCGGGTGTGCGGATGTCGCCGCGCGGGGTTTTCAGGCGCCCGGTGCGCGCCTTGCCTTCGCGGGCGGAGATTTCAAACGGGAACGTAGCCATGGCGCGCTCCTATAGGGTCGCCGGACGCTGAAGCCAAGCCGCGCCGGTCAGGAGGCCATAACGCCCCAGGCCGCCATCAGGATCGTGAAGGCGCGCATGTCGCCGGTGGTCGTCGCGGCCATGCGGTTCATGGTGTAGGCATAGGTGGCGCGGGCATCCATGTCGATCACGACAAGCGAGCCGCCATAGCCGCCCCAGAAAATCGTGTTCGGATTGGGGAAAGGCACGCTGCCACCCGCAAGACCATAGCCAAGACCATAGCGCACCGGGATGCCGAGGATACGGTCATTGCCCTCAATCTGCAGTTCCAGCGCGCGGCGGCATCCGGCCTCCGACAGGATCTGCCTGCCATTCGCGGCGCCGCCATTTGCCATCAGGGACTGAACCACAGCCACCGAGCGGGCATTGCCCGTGCCGCCAGCGGCGGGGATTTCTGCGCCGCGCCAGGCGCGCGTGCGCGTGTCCAGCGGATTGATCTGTGGATTGTTCGCCATATTGGCAATGAGCGGGTCGGCGGTTCCCTCTCCGAGGGCTGCCCCGGGCGGCGGGGGCGTCAGATCGGCAACGCGGTGATCCTCCGAGGGCGGAAGACCGATATGGAAGTCCGCGCCCAAAGGCTCGGCAATCTCCTTGCGGAAGACATTGCCGACGGTCTCACCGGCCACGCGGCGGATGACTTCGCCGACAAGATAACCCTGCGTCATCGCGTGATAGCCGGGCGCGGAGCCCGGCGTCCAATAGGGCGCCTGCGCGGCGAGGAGGCCGGTGGCCTTCTCCCAGTCGTACAGATCCTCGCGCACCAGCGGTTCCTTCCAGCCAGAGAGGCCGGCCGAATGGCTCATCAGTTGCGCCACGGTGATGTCGGCCTTCCCGTTCGCGGCAAATTCCGGCCAGTATTTTGCGACCGCGGCTGCGAAGTCGAGTTCGCCGCGATCTGCCAGAAGGAGCGCCGTCAGCGCAGTCATCGTCTTGGTTGTGGAGTAGACATTGACGATCGTGTCCTGCGCCCAGGGCTTTGTCTGTCCCTCATCGGCATAGCCGGCCCAGATGTCGACAACAGGCTTGCCCTCCAGCGTCATGCAGAAGGCCGCGCCGTTTTCCTCGCCATTGGCGAAGTTCTGCGCGAAGGCGTCGCGCACGGCGGCAAAACGCGGCTCCACGGCGCCGTGGATTTCGATCCGGCTCATTGATTTCCCCCGAAAGGACTGGCCCGCCCTGATGGCAGATCTGTTTGTTCCGGATCGGGAGTAAGCCAGCCGCGCGGCGCTGGCAAGGCAGGCGCCGCCTCAGAAGTCGATCGTCGCGCCGGCGAGTTCGGGGAGCTGGAGGACGATGACGAGGTCGCGCAGTTCCTGGCGCGCCGCCTTGTGGCTCATCGAGAAGGCAACGTTGGAGCCCTGCTCGGTGAGGTCCAGCAGGGTCAGGCCGGCGGGGAAGAGTTCGCGGTAGATGACGCGTTCGGACAGGCCCGGCGCGAGGCGGAAACCGATGCGCTTGGAGAGGTTTTCCAGCGCGCCGCCAACGCGTTCCTTGTTGCGGGCGGCGAGCGGGGACATCCGGTTGCGCATCACCACCCAGTCGATCGGCCGGCGGCTCGTCTGCGCTTTCTTCTTCCGGCAGTCCCAGACCATTTCGGAATAGAAACTCGGGCGCATGACTTCGAGCGTCTGGGGGTTGACGTCGCCCAGAAGGTCGAAATCGACGAAGCTGTCGTTGAGCGGAGTAATCAACGTGTCAGCGCTGCGATGGGCGAGGCGGGACAGGAAGGTGTCCCCGCCCGGCGCATCCACGACGATGAAGTCACAAGTCTGCTTCAGCCGGGCAAGACCGGTCTGGAAGCGCTCGCGCTCTTCCTCCTCGGCGCGGTCGAGATCGCGTTCCTGGCTCGCCTCGACGCGAACCATTTCCGGCATCATGAGCGTGGCGCCCGTCGTCTGGGCCCAGCGTGTGCGGTTCTCCAGATAGCGCGTCAGTGAGCGCTGGCGGACATCCAGATCGATCACACCGACACGCTTGCCGGTACGCAGCAGGGCAACGGAAAGATGGATGGAAACGGTGGACTTCCCGGCCCCGCCTTTTTCATTGCCGATAACAATGACGCGGGCATCGCGCGCAGGGGTTTCCGCAAACCCTGCGTCCTGACGACTCAGCTGTGAGACGCCATCAGCGGGCATCCAGAGAACTCCACAACTCCTCCGGCGCGGCGCCGGTCAAACCTGCTTCACGCGACGCGCGGAAGCTCCCCCTGATGCGCAGGAATGCGCTGCAGGGCCAGACCATTCTCGGCAAAGAGATCGTCATCCTCGAGCGCCACAACATTGGTGAGCTCGGTGATCGGTGCGCGCTCCTCGTCGAACAGCATGGCGTCGACCGGCAGCGGCGCATCGGCCGGAGCGGTGTAGGCCGCTTCAGTCAGCTCCGGCACGCGCGCCAGGCTGGAGAGTACACCGCGCAGCGCCGACAGGGAACCGGAGACGCGGGAATATTCCTGCTCCAGCATATAGGCACCGGAAGACAGGTTGGTCTGCGGACGCTCAAACAACCAGGCATCGCCCTCATCGTCGGGCCGCAAACTGCCCCGGACGGGTTCCGGTTCACGAGCGGTGATCGTAGCCTTGCGCAGGCCGAGCGAAACTGCACTGAAAAGTGCGAGCGAGCGGAGACTGGTTAAGATGCGCTGGGTCATGTCTATGAAATTCCGGCGTATGGGTTAACAACGCATTAACTTCATGCCGAAGCAGGGCTCCAGAAAAGTGAATTCCACGAAAGATAATCCGGTTGAGATCATCCGGACGCGCAAGGATATGCAGGCAAAGGTCAGGGCCTGGAAAGCGGCCGGTGAAACCGTGGGTTTCGTGCCCACAATGGGCGCCCTGCATGAGGGACACCTGTCCCTCATTGAAAAGGCACGGGAAAACGCTACGCGCACGGTCGCGAGCATTTTTGTAAACCCCACGCAATTCGCGCCAGGTGAGGATTTCGACACCTATCCGCGCCGCGAGGAGGAGGATGTTGCGAAACTCGCAAGCGTGAATTGCGACGCGGTTTATCTGCCCTCTGTTGCAGAAATGTATCCCGAAGGCTCCGTCACCAATGTCCGCGTCGAATCACTTTCGGACCTGCTCGACGGAATCCACAGGCCACACTTCTTCTATGGGGTGGCGACCGTCGTTGCCCGCCTCTTCCTCCATGTGCAGCCGGATGTCGCTGTTTTCGGCGAGAAGGACTACCAGCAGCTCCAGGTGATCCGCCGGATGGTGCGCGACCTTGGCTTTCCGACTCTCATCATCGGCGGCGCAACGCGGCGCGATCCCGACGGCCTCGCCCAGTCTTCGCGCAATCTCTACCTGTCCCCCGAGGAGCGCTGCCAGGCCGGGGCGGTCTTTGCTGCGCTCCACCGCGCCTCGGTGCGGCTGTCCCTCGGCGCGCGGCCCTCCGACGCGCTGGCGGAGGCCGAGGGCCACCTCCGTGCAGCCGGGTTCGGCAAGATCGACTATGTGATGCTGGTTGATCCAGCGACGCTCCTTGCCCTGCCGGACGAGCCTCTTCGGGAAGGCACCGAGGTGCGCCTGCTGGCAGCGGCCTGGCTCGGCAAGACGCGGCTGATCGACAATATCAGCGTGATGCGGTGAAAGCTTTCATGGCGTCCAGGAAGCGCTGATTGTCCTCGGCGCTGCCGACCGAGATACGCAGTTTCGTCGGCAGGCCATAACCGCCGATGGCGCGCACGAGGATCGAATTGTCCTTGAGGTGCTGGTTGGCGGCGGCGGCGCGCTCGGCGGCGCCAAACTCGGTGACGACAAAGTTTGCATGGGACGGCGGGGTCGGCAGGCCCATCTCGTTGAGAGCATCGGTCATGATCGCCCGCCACTCGGTATTGTGGTCGCGGGACATCTTCAAGAACTCCTCGTCGCCCACCGAGGCGATACCGGCCGCGGCGGCGAGGCTGCTGACATTGAACGGCCCGCGGATCCGCTGATAGATCGCGGCGATCTCTGCCGGCATATAAGCCCAGCCGAGACGCATCGCGGCGAGGCCGTAGATCTTCGAGAAGGTCCGCATCATCACGGTATTGTCGCGCCGGTCCACAAGGTCGCGAAGCTGCGCCTCATAGCCGGGTCCGAGATATTCTGAATAGGCGCCGTCGACGACAAACAGCACATGCGGCGGCAGCGCGTCCTGGAGGGTCGCAAGCTCGGCGACGGACAGCATGGTCCCGGTCGGGTTGTTCGGATTGGCGAGGAACAGGATCTTCGTGCGCGGGGTGACCGCCCCGAGGATCGCATTGACGCCCGCCGTCATGTCCGTTTCCGGCGCTGTGACGGCCGTTGCACCATGCGCACCGGCAGAGACGCGGTACATGGAAAAGGCGTGCTCGGTGAACACCACCTCGTCGCCCGGCCCGGCATAGCATTGGGTCAGCAGGTGGATGATCTCGTCGGAGCCGGCGGCTGTGACGACGCGCGACACGTCGCGGATGCCCTTGGCCGCCGCGATCGCGGCGCGCAGTTCGCCATAGTCGGGATCGGGATAGACATGGACCTCGCCGGCCACGGCACGCGCTGCCTCGACGGCCTTCGGGCTCGGCCCGAACGGATTCTCGTTCGAGGCGAGCATCGCAACCCGGCCGGCCGCACCATGCAGCTTGCCGCCGGGCACATAAGGTTTCGTCGCGGCGATATGCGGGAGGGGTTCGATCTTGCTCATGGGCGGGCGCTTACACGAAAGCCGGACATCAGGGAACGGGATGCCTAGTGCGGCGCGGCTGCGGTCGTTTCGCGCACCACCAGCCTGTAGGGCATCTCAACCGCCTGCGGCCCTTCCGGCGCCGCCTTGTCGAGCAGCATGGCGACAGCCCGGGCCGCCATTTCCCGGCTCGGCTGGTAGATTGTGGTCAGCGCCGGCGAGACGACCGAGGCAAGCGGGGTATCGTCGAAGCCGGCAACCGACAGATCCTGCGGCACGCGGACGCCGGAGCGATAGGCAACGGCCAGGACAGCCGCAGCCATATCGTCATTGCTGGCGAAAACCGCCGTCGGCCGTTCGGGCAGTGCCAGGAGGTCCGCCGCCGCCCTCAGCCCGGACTCGAAATCGAATGCCCCGACAGCCATCAGCGCCGAATCCACCGCAATGCCATGCGCAGCCAGGCTCTGGCGGTAACCGACCTCCCGCAGATGCGACTGGGGATGATCCGGCGGACCGGAGATGAAACCGATCCGGCGATGGCCCAGGCTGGCCAGATAGTCGGTCATCTCGCGGGCGGCCGCGGTATCGTCCATGCTGACATGGCCTGCCTCACCAGGAGCCTCGGTATGGGACAGGCGTACATAGGGCGTGCCGGCAGCTTCCAGCCTGTCCATCAAATGACGGTCTTCCGTGACCGGGGGAATCAAGACGGCGCCGGCGAGTTCTGCGCCGCCACGCAGCAGCAAGCCGCCCTCGGCGCCTTCCTGAACATGCTCGAAGGCGATGCTGAAACCTTCGGCATTTCCCCGCTCCAGCGCACCGATCTGAATCTCCCCGATATAGTTGCGCGAGGCATTGGCGAAGAAGACACCGATCAACCGGCTCTGACCGGCGCGCAGGCTGCGGGCATGCTGATTGGCCCGATACCCCAGGCGGGCGACGGCATCCATCACACGGTCGCGCGTCTGCGGGCGCACATTCGGCTCGCCGTTCAGGACACGGCTGACAGTCTTGAAGGATACGCCGGCTTCACGAGCAACATCCACAATCGTTGCCGGGCGGTGTTCTCTCGTATCTATGCTATCCCCCTCGGACACGATCAGGCGCTGGGTAAACGTTGTCCCTGATCTTAAGACCGCAAAATGGCGCAGCGCAATGGCCGTGCAGGCGGTTCCCTTCGGTCAGGGCTCGCGGCGCGGCGCCGAAGCCAGCCGGTGAACATTGGCGAACCGGTCGCGGGGATGGACGAACTCCTCGCGGAACCAGACGGCTTCCTCATGCTCGAAGAGGCGCCTCAGCCAGTCGATGAACAACCCGCCCCGCGGCAACCGGCGGAAACGTTCCGTGTAGACGACCCAGAACTGAATCGGGGCGATCTCCGGCAAGGGCAGCGGCTCGATGCGCGAGTCGATCTCGGCCACGAAGGAGGGCAGAAGCGCAATACCATCACCCGCTGCGCAGGCCTGTATCAGTGCCGTGCCGGAATTCGAGACGAAAGCGAAGTCGATCATCTTGCGCAGCTCAGGCACCTTCGGCGCCCAGCGCTCGACCTGGTTCACATATGAGCGGTGCAGCAGGCAGCGGTGCTTGTAATACTCGAACAGGCTCTCGGGAGCCGGGTTGTCGCGCAGATAGGCGGGCGAGGCGAAACCGACATAGTGCTGGACGCCAAGGCGATGCGCGATCACGTCATGGCGCTTCGGCTCAGTGAAGTGGATGGCGACATCGGCCTCCCCGGATGTCACATCGGCAGGCTCCTCCTGCACGATCAGGCGCACCTGGACCCGCGGATTCTGGTCCTGAAACCGGCCGATACGCGGCGCGATCCAGTAAGGCCCGACGCCGTCACCGGTGACAAGCGTGATGACCCCTTCGACCGGCTCGGTTTGGCGGCTGGCCTCCTGATGCAGGCTGTCGGCCGCTTCGGCCATCGTGTGCGCATAGCGCAGCACCGTCCTGCCGGCGTCGGTGAGCTCGACACCGCGTGTCGACCGGGTCAGCAGCTTTGTGCCCAGTTTTTCCTCGAGTTCGGCGATCTTGCGAGCGACTGTCGGCGCCGACTCCGACAACTGGGACGCTGCCGCGCTCATGCTGGACAGCTCCGCCACGACGCGAAACACGCGCAAAGTATCCCAGTCTAGCCGGTCGGAAGTCATCGGCGGTGCCTGACTGTTGATGGCTGCGCCTTTCCGGGCAGCCGGTTCTTGCCCGCTTCAACCTACGCCGCAGAGAAATCCACAGCAATCGCGCGCGGCAGCGCAGCTGCGCGCGCCGGCGGGTTCCGTGAGGGAAACTCAACCGAACGCGTCATAGGGATGATTAAGTGCCAGGCTGATCCGGTGAAGCAGCCGGTCAATCTCATCCAGCGGCGCAATGATGTCCCGGTGGATATGGTCGTACCCGTATTGTCCGGGCGCGTCTTCCGCCCCGCCCGGCTCGTCCAGCGCAGAAAGGAGCGCCTGGCGATCCTGAGAGGGCGGGAAGATTTTCGCCAGCAACGCCACACATTCGCCGATCCGCAGGCTTGTGACCAGGCGGATGATATCGCGCAGGCTCGTATCGTGGCGCTCCGATATCGCCGGCAGCCGGCCGACGAGCGCAAAGGCACGCATCATCAGCGCCTGGCGCACACCGTGGACCACATGCAGGTTGATCCGGTCTTCATGGCGCGTGGCGGTAGATGGCGCATCATCAAGGCGTGCGAGCAGACGGTCAAAACGGTCAAGATCCGTAGACAGAAGGTTTGCCGTACGGCTGACGGACAATGCTGTTTCACCATCACGCAGCGCAGAATAAACGCTGCGATAAGCCGAGGTTTCCTCCGGTGCGCGGGAGCGCGCATGCGCGATCCAGACATCGGGAGTATAGACCGAGGCATACCCGCGAAGCACGGGCAGGCTGGTGACGAGGCGGGCGCGCCAGGCAAGCTGCACGAGGCTGCGCATGCGGGGACTTGCATTGACCAGATCAACCAGGCGGTCCGTCTCCCGCTGCAGAGAGGAGCCGATGCCGGAAGCGGTATTGAGCGGAATGCCCAGCTGCTGCAATTCCGCATTGTGCGAGATCGCCCGCAGGGCGCGTGGCCCGGCGGGCCCCGACGGGCGGCGCGTCTGCCGCGAACCGGCCGTCACCACAAACCCCGGCGCGAAGTCTGTCAGCAGGCGGCCGTAGTCGGGATTGGTGAAGAAGCGCTCATGCCAGGCACGAAGCGCGCGGTAAAAATCCCAGACAAGATCAGTGCGGGTATAGAACGGGTCCGGCGCCGCAGGCGGCTCGACTGGCGCCAATGCATCCTGGCACCAATGACCCATGGCGGTTTCGGCCAATTCCGGCGTTGCGAAATGCAGATACCCGTCGCCGCCCTGAAAACTCGACTCATGGATAATCGGTACACCGAGGGTTGCTGCGTTGCTGCGTGTCCAAGGCGTCAG
>CAYQRX010000037.1:0-17302 GCA_964419865.1 uncultured Hyphomonas sp.
CCTGCGCGGCATTGGTGAACAGCTGGCCGTTGTCGATGGCATGGTCCAGCGCCAGTTTCAGCACCGACAGCGCGCGGCGGGTCAGGTGTTCGGACCGCCCGTTCAGCAGCATCCGATCACGGAACTCGTTGACATGGCGGCGTGTCAGTTGGGCGATCAGCTTGTCCCCGATGCCGATGTCGGGCGCGGTGATGTGCAGGCGCACATAGTCGCTGTAGCCGCGCAGGGTGGACCGCTCCATCCGCCGCCCGGTCTTGTGTCGCACCTCGCAATGGTCGAGCCAAGCCTTCGCGGCATCGGCCACCGTCGTGCTGTCGCTGTCGGCCAGATAGGTGTGGTTGGCGACCAGCGAGCGGACCTTGACCAGATAGACATCGGCATCCTTGCGGCGCGGGAATAGCTTTGACCGTCGCTTGCCCGCTTGGTCAGTGAAATCCACCTGCCACCGGACAAGGCCCGAGGGCAGCGTGCGTTTGCGGATCGTGGCCATCCGGATTTCTCCATGTTTGGCAATGACTTGAAAACCAGCAGGCCTTTGAATTGGCATCGGTTTCGCGGCTTGGCGAGGCGAAAGTGGACCCTGCAAGCCAGTATCGAATTTTTACTCCGAAACCATCTTGTGCGCCAGAGGTTTCGGAGTTATGGTCCGAAACATTCCGAGGAGACATCTGCACCGATGGCCAAGCTGAGCGACCTCATCCCCACACTGGCACAGGTTCTGCCGATGCCAGAGCAGACCGTGGCGATGTATGCGCGGCACCTGCGCGAGGCCAAACTGATCTCGTCGGGCGGGAGGGGGCCGGGGGCCGCGCAGATGACCGCGACGGATTGCGCGCGGCTGCTGATCGCGATCATGGCGGCTGACCAGGTCAAGGACGCTGCCAGTGCCGTCGAAGCCTACTGGCCGCTGGTGAGGGAGGAAATCGACACGAAGTTGGGCCTGCCAGTAGAAAAGCGTGAGGGCTGGGCCGACCTTCCGGAAGTCATCCTCGACATCATGATGCCGGATGGCAACGAGGAGCAGAGCTTTGGGGAAACCGTCGCTTCCCTGATTGAGGGAGTTCGTATTGGCACCCTGCCCCAAGCGATGGGCTGGATGCGGGATGCCTTCTTGCGCATCGAGATCGAGCGGCGGTTTCTGACAGGGAAGATCGCCTTCCAGAACGACAATGCTGGCCTTGGCTACCCACAGCTTGCCCTTCTGGCGCAGTTCGAATTGCCACAGGGCCCAGAGCGGGAGCGAAGGGAACAAGAGGATTTCAGCGTCGGCGGGGATGCCATGATCACCTTCGCCGTCGGCTACAGAACGATCAACGCGCTGGGCGCGCTGATCCGCACCTAGGAGGACAGGACATGCAGGAAGGAATGCGGGCTGGTCCCGCCACGGAAGAGGCTTGCCCGGCGCTTGCCGACGATCTGCTGCGCGGCGCGGATGCCATTGCGCAGTTCGTCTTCGGGGACGCGGCGCAGCGGCGGAAGGTCTACTATTACGCCAGCGAGGCCAAGGTGAAGCTGCCGGTCTTCCGGATGGGCAACGTCATCTGTGCGCGGAAATCCAGGCTGATCGGCTGGATCGAGATGCAGGAGGGCGCGCAATGAGCGACGACTGGCTTCTCGACATCACCACCGACGATCATGTCGTGCTGGGCAATCGCATCCGGGGCTGCCGCGACGTGCTGATGCATGTCGTCCGGCAGTCCCTCCCAGGCACATCGCCGCATATCGAGGCACGACAGGCGGTTGCCGCGCTGGATCGGCTTCGGTCGGAACTGGACTGCACGCTCCGGATCACCACACCGCGGGATCGCGATCCGCGCCACATCGCCGACAAGGTCTATTACGGCCCGCAACGCCTGATCGGCAGCCTGGCCGGGTATGAGGAACGCTGGAACGACGACTTCGCGATGTGGGACTTGGTGGAGGAGGATTGACCATGGAGGACGCGATCCGCCTGACCGACGACACGACCGGCGCTGACGCAGGCGGCGTGTCCCCCATCGCCCCGGCCCTGCCCGAGGATCCGACCGAACTGCGCCTGGCGCTGCACCGCAACGGTTATCGCCCGGTGCCGGTGCTAGGGGCGCATGTCGCGGTGAAGGCGGCGGGAAAGCGGCCGATGATGAAGGGATGGGAGACGGTCTGCGCCAGCGCCGACGAGGGCGAGATCGCGCGCTGGGGGCGGGCACAGCGCAACTGCACCAACACCGGGCTGCTCTGCGGCGATCTGGTCGGCGTCGATATCGACGTGCTGGACGTGAGCCTTGCGGACCGGCTGCGCGGCTTGGCCATCGACATGCTTGGCCGCACACCGCTTCTGCGCATCGGCAAGGCCCCGAAATGCCTGCTCGTCTTCCGCACCGAGGCACCTTTCGACAAGGTGCAGACAAGCGAGTTCCAGATGCTGGACGGCACCGTGGCGCGCGTCGAGGTGCTGGCGACCGGGCAGCAGTTCGTGGGCTTCGGTATCCATCCGGGCACGAAGGCGCCCTACCACTGGCCGGATCGCTCGCCGCTGGAGGTGCCGCTGGCCGACCTGCCCGTGGTCAGCCGCGACACCTGTGCCGACTTCATCGCCGCCGCCGAGGATGCCTTGCGCAAGGCGGGCGGCCAGACCAGCAACGAACGCCGCGACATCGACCGTGAGGGGCGCAAGGTCGCGAGTCTCAAGCCGAAGGAAGCCCCGTCGCATGACCTGATCGCCGAGGCCATCGCCCATATCCCGAACAACGACCTGCCCTATGACGACTGGATCAAGGTGGGCCTCGCCCTCTATGCCGCGCTTGGCCCGGATGGCCGCGCCCTGTGGGAAGCCTGGTCGGCCGAGGCGGCCAAGAACGATCCCGCCCACACCGCCGCGAAGTGGGACAGCTTTGCCTCGGTGCGCAGCGTCACGGTCGGCACCCTGTTCTGGCTGGCACGGCAGAACGGCTGGCGCGCGGAGACGCCGCGCCGGGTGCGCGCGGGTCACGTCAACCGGGACGCCGACGACGATGCCTCGCCCCAGGGCGCCCGCCCCCTGATCCGCATCCGCGCGGGCCAGATGCCCGAGACCATCGACAAGGCGGAATTGGCCCTGCTTGGGGCTGGTCTTGGCCTCTATCAGCGCGGCAGCATCGTCGTGCGCCCGGCGATGGTGCCGGTGGCGATCTCGGGCGGCAGGCAGATCGACGCTCCGCGCCTGATCCACGTCAGGGCGCACCACATGGCCGAGGCCTTCACCAAGGCCGCCGATTGGGAACGCTACGACATGCGCGGCGGAGAATGGATCCCCACCGATTGCCCACAGCGGCTGGCGGAAACCTATCTGGCGCGCGAGGGCCAGTGGCGGCTTCCGGTGCTGACCGGGATCATCAACGCCCCCACCCTGCGCGAGGATGGCTCGATCCTCGACCGGCCGGGCTATGACGCGCAAACCGGCCTGCTGTTCGACCCGCAGGGCGAACGCTTCCCCCTGCTTCCGCGGGAGCCCGACCGCGACACCGCCCTGCGGGCGCTGGCCTTCCTGCGCGACCTGATCGGCAGCTTTCCCTTCGTCACGCCCGCCGACCGTTCGGTGGCGCTGTCGGCCATCCTGACCACGCTGATCCGCCGGTCGCTGCCGACCGCGCCGTTACACGGCTTCAACGCGCCGACCGCAGGCACCGGGAAATCGATGCTGGTCGATCTGGCCAGCATCATCGCCACCGCCCGCCCCGCACCGGTGATCGCACAGGGCAAGACCGAGGAGGAAATGGAAAAGCGGCTGGGTGCGGCCCTGATCGCGGGCGACGTGCTGATCGCCATCGACAACTGCGAGGAACCGCTGGGCGGTGAACTGCTCTGCCAGGCGATGACCCAGACCAGCCTCAAGGTCCGCATCCTCGGCACGTCGCTCAATGCCGAGGTGCCGAGCAACGCGACGATGTTCGCCACCGGCAACAACCTGACCTTCGTGGGCGACATGACCCGCCGCGCCATACGCGCCACGCTGGATGCAGGCGTCGAGCGGCCCGAACTGCGCGCCTTCGACCGCGATCCCCTCGTCCTCGTGGCGGCGCAGCGCGGCGACTATGTCGCGGCCGGGCTCACCATCCTGCGCGCCTTCCACATCGCGGGGCGTCCGTCGCAAACCGTGCCGCTCGGCTCCTTCACCGCCTGGTCGGGGTGGGTGCGCGACGCGCTGATCTGGCTGGGCGAGGCCGACCCCTGCGAGACGATGGAGGGCATGCGCGGCGCGGACCCAAAGCTCGAGGCGTTGACAGCGGCGCTGGAGGAATGGCGATCGGTGATCGGCACCGACCGCGTGACGGTGCGCGAGATCATCGAGCGGGCCGCCGCGCAGCAGACCCAGCTGTTCGGCAAGGCGGAATACGTGAACCCTGAGTTCCGCGAGGCCCTGCTCCGCGTCGCAGGCGAAGGCGGCGCGATCAACGGCACGCGGCTCGGCAAGTGGCTGTCGCAGCATCAGAACAGGGTGGTCGCGGGCCACCGCATCATCGCGGTAGGCACCACCGGCAACCGCGCGCGCTGGCAACTGGACATCGTCTCGGCCGAGGCCGCGCCGATCAACAACGGTTCTGATCCGTTCCGGAGGGCTGCCAATGCGTGACGTCCAGTCCCGGATTGCCCGGTTAGGTTGGGTGGGTTTGGTGAGGTACTCCCCGCCGGGAACAATGTTTGTCACCAGAAGTGTCGGTGACGTGGCACAGCCATCGTGCCGACACGACGCCACGCATGATGCGTGTGTGATGACACATACGGGGATGGGCCGGGATCACCTCACCAAACCCACCCAACCTAACCAGACGGATCGGGAACGGGCGGCAGGGCTCGGGACGGTCCGCGAAAAGATCAGAACCGTCGGGGAAACCAGGCGGTTCCTCCCGGGCCAAATCGTATGCGGGGGAGCGCAGCGCATTGGCCCGCCAGCGTCAGGGGGCGGAAATGACTAAACTCGACAGCGCAGAGACCAAGACCGCCTTCGCCGCGCGGGTCGGGCTGACCAAAGGGCGCATCTCGCAACTGGTGGCCGAGGGTCTGCCGGTGCGCCCGGATGGACAGATCGACGTGGCGGTGGGACTGGCCTGGATCGAGGACAATCTTGATCCCGCCCGCCGCAACAAGGGTGGTGCCAGTTCGGCCCCTGCCCGCATCTCGACCACGCTGGCCGAGGCCAAGCGGCTACATGAGATCGTGAAGGTGCAGCGTGCCAAGCTGGCCTTCGAAAAGGAACAGGGCCTGCTGGTGGAAACCGCCGCCGCCACCAGGACCGTGTTCGCGCGCGCCCGTGCCGAACGCGACGCGCACATGGCGTGGGTCCAGCGCACGGCGCCCCTGCTGGCAGCCGAGCTTGGCGCCGATCCCCGTGCCACCTTCGTCGCGCTGGACAGGATGATGCGCGAGCATCTTGAGCACCTCGCTGACCTTCCCTTGGGGAGCCTTAGTGATGGTGCCTGACATCGACCTCGCCTGGCGGCGCGGCATCCGCCCCGAACCGCCGATCCCGGTCTCGGACTGGGCCGACCGGCACCGCATCCTGCCACCCACCTCGGCCGAGCCGGGCCGCTGGCGCACGGAACGCACGCCCTATCTGCGCGCGGTGATGGACGCGCTGTCCACCGCCAGCTCATACGAACGTGTCGTGCTCATGAAAGGTGCACAGACCGGCGGCTCGGAGGCGGGGCTGAACTGGCTCGGCTACATCATCCAGAACGCCCCCGGCATCGCGATGCTGGTGATGCCCTCTCTCGACATGGTGCGGCGCAACACGACCGTCCGGATCGACCCGCTGATCGAGGCGACCCCTGCCCTGCGAGACCTGGTCGCTGCGCCCCGCTCCCGCGACGCCGGGAACAGCCTGTTCCGCAAGTCCTTTCCCGGCGGCCAGCTGGTGATGACCGGCGCGAACAGCGCGGTGGGGCTGCGCTCCACACCGGTCCGCTACCTGTTCCTAGACGAGGTGGACGGCTATCCCGGCGACGCCGATGGCGAGGGCGACCCGGTCGATCTGGCCATCCAGCGCACCGCCACATTCCGAGGCCGGCGCAAGATCTACATGGTCTCCACGCCCACGCTGAAGGGCCATTCCCGCATCGAGGCCGCCTTCGAGCACAGCGACCGGCGCTTCTACCACGTCCCCTGCCTGCATTGCAGCGACATGGCCCCGATCACCTGGTCGCGCATCCGTTGGCCCGAGGGGCGGCGCGACCAGGCGCATCTGGTCTGCGAGGCCTGCGGCGGCATCCATCACGAACACGAAAAGCCCCGCCTGCTGGCCACGGGCGAGTGGCGCGCGACGGCCCAAGGCGACGGCCGCACCGCGGGCTTCCATCTCTCCGCGCTCTATTCCCCGTGGGAGACATGGGCCGAGATCGCTGCGGAGCACGGCCGCGTGGCCAAGGATCCGCCCCGCCTGCAGGTCTGGGTCAACACCAAGCTGGGCGAGTCCTGGGAGGACCAGGCGGGCGACACCGTGCCCGCCGACCCGCTGATGGCCCGGCGCGAAGACTGGGGCGAGGCGCTGCCCACCTCCGTCGCCGTGCTCACCGCGGGCGTCGATGTGCAGGGCGACCGGATCGAGGTGCAGATCCTCGGATGGGGCCGCGACGAGGAGGCGTGGGTGATCGACTACCGCGTGCTCTGGGGCGACCCGTCCGGGCCGCGCCTGTGGTCCGACCTCGACATGGTGCTGCAGGCGACCTTCCCGCATCCCTCCGGGCTCGATCTGCCGGTGCGCGCTACAGCCATCGACACCGGCGGCCACCACACAAAGATGGCCTACGAGTTCTGCCGCACCCGCCTCGCCCGCCGCATCTGGGCGATCAAGGGCCGCGGCGGGCCCGGCATCCCCGTCTGGCCGCGCCGCCCGACGCGCACGAACAAGGGCAAGATCCCGCTCTTTATCGTCGGCGTGGATGCGGTGAAGGACGCGGTCTACGCCCGCCTGCGCCTCACCGAACCCGGCCCCGGCGCGATCCACTTTTCCCGCCGCCTCGATGCCGACTATTTCCGCCAGCTGACCGCCGAGCGCGTCGTCACCCGCTTCGAGCGCGGACGCCCGATCCGCTCCTGGCAGCCCAAGCGCGACGGCGAGCGCAACGAGGCCCTCGACACCTTCGTCTACGCCCACGCCGCCCTGCACGGGCTCATCAGCATGGGGTTGCGGCTGAACGAGGAGGTGGAGGCGTTTGGGGGGCGTGGTCAGGCTCTTCGTCTGCGCAGTCCCGAAGTCATCCGATCCTCGTGGATGAAATGACCGATTGAAAACTCGGACTCTTATGGTCACTGTGACCCGAAATCAGGGGGTCACCATGAAGACCATGTCTGCCAGGGACGCCAAGCATCAGTTTGGCCTGCTGATCGACACCGCACGGGCCGAACCCGTGGTGATCGAAAAGCACGGTCGACCTGTCGTCGTGGTGATCGCCATCGAGGAATTCGAGCGGCTGAAGGCGCTGGAAAGCGCCGACCGCTTGCCGACAAGATTTGTTCGTGAAGGAGAGTGATCATGGCTGCAACCAAGAAGCCGAAAACGGCCCCGACAACGCCATGGCCTAACACGCCTGAGACCCTGCACACGGACGGAGACTGGATCTGGATTCCGCTCAAGGGCGAGTGGCGGGACAGCACCGGCAAGCCCGAGGAACTGGTGCGCCAGAAGTTCGTGCGGCACTTGTGCGAGAACTATGGCTATTCGCTCGACCAGATGCGGCAGGAACAGCGCATGATTTCGGGCAGCCGCAGCGCCCGCGCCGACATCGTCATCTGGGAAACAGCCGCGAAGGCGAATGCAGGGCCGGGCGTCTCGCCGGTGCTGGTCATCGAATGCAAGGCCGAAAGCGTCGAGATCAACCTGCGCGACTACTATCAGGGCGAAAGCTACACCCGCTCCGCGGCCTGCGAATTCTTCATCACGACCAACAACAGGTTCACGGCCATCTTCAAGCTGGTCCCGGGCGCGCCCGGCGATTTCGTGCAGATCAACGAAATCCCCAAGGCATCCGACTGGGGCGACGCCAAGCGGCTGGAGGAAATCCGCAGCAAGCTGCGCGTCTTCAACCGAAAGGAATTCCAGGACCTCCTGCTCAAGTGCCACTCGATCCTGCGCGACGTCCACAAGATGGACCCCGGCCGCGCTTTTGACACGATCTCGAAGATCCTGTTCGTGAAGATGTATGTCGAGCGGTCAGGGCTGCACGGCACCTTCACCGTCGATTTCCTCGACCGCCGCGCCTCGACCCGCCTGCCCACCGACCCGGAGGTGCATGACGGCCTGTTCGAACAGACCAAGGCCTACTACAAGGCCGATGACCTTTTCACGGCGGCCGACCGGCTGGAAATCTCCGAGGCCACCTTCCGCCGCCTCGTCAAGGAACTGGAACGGTTCGACCTGTCCAAGACCAGCGACGACATCAAGGGCCTCGCCTTCGAGAAGTTCCTTGGCAACACCTTCCGGGGCGAACTGGGTCAGTTCTTCACGCCTCGCCCGGTCGTCGATTTCATGGTCAGCCTGCTTGACCCGCAGGAAGGCGAACTGATCTGCGATCCGGCCTCGGGATCGGGCGGTTTCCTCATCCGCGCCTTCGAACATGTCCGTGGCCTCGTCGCCGCCGACATCCAGAAGGAAAAGGACAAGGCGCAGGCCGAGATCGAGGCGAAGAAGCTGCCGATCGAGGAGGAAGAGCGGCTGATCGACGAAGCCTTCGCGCGGCTGAACCGCGAACTGCTGCCCTCGGACGACAACAACAAGCCCATCGACACCCGCGTCGGACGACTGGCCTGGAACTGCATCTTCGGCTGCGACGCCGAACCCCGCGCCGCGCGCACCGCCAAGATGAACATGATCATGCACGGCGATGGCCACGGCGGCATCCACTACCACGATGGCCTTGTCGACATTAACGGTATCTTCCCCGGCCGCTTCGACATCATCATCACCAACCCGCCCTTCGGGTCCAACGTGGGCGACGACCAGAAGGTCGGCGGCAGCGAGGAAACCCGCGTCCCGACCGACGACGCCTATGTGAACCGCTGCGAAAAACGCTATGGCGAGCCCTGGCGCGAAAGCCACGCTGCAATCCAGAAGGCAATGGGGTCCAAGATCCTCGACCTCTACGAGATCGGGAAGGGCAAGAAGAACCGCGCGACCGAGATCGTCTTTGTCGAACGCTGCCTGAAGCTGTTGAAACCGGGCGGGCGCATGGGCATCGTCCTGCCCGACGGCAACCTCAACAACCCGTCGCTGACCTGGTTGCGCCGCTGGTGCGAGGGCAAGGCGCGCATCCTGGCCGTGGTCAGCCTGCCGCCCGAGACCTTCCGCTCTGCGGATGCCACGGTGAAGGCATCCCTGATGTTTCTGCAGCGGTTCACCGAAGCCGACGAAGCTGAATGGGAAGCTGCGTGGGCGAAGGCCCATACTGACCACGACGCCATCTTCAATGCGCGTCGCGACGACCTGTGCAATGCCCTCGGGCCTCGGATTGTCAGCGCCGATGATACGGAGATTGCTGCCATCCTTGCCGATCTCGCGAAACATGGCATATCGCGCGACCTACCCGCTTGGTCGTCGGGACCCGAACCTGACTATCCGCGCGGGATCGGCGCCACAAAGATCGGCAAACCCACATGGGCGGGGACCGCTAAGGACAAGAAGGCGGCAACGCAGTTGAAACGCGACTATACAGCCGCCTTCACTGCCGCCCTGCAGAGGCGTTCTGATGCACTCTGGCGGGACCTGACAACCGGCCTGCGAGCCATCGACGCCGCACATGATGCCGCCCTTTGGGCCACCGTGCGCGAGGTGTTCGACTATCCGGTCTTCGTGGCCGCGCCGAAATCGGTCGGCATCACATCAACGGGCGAAACCGGGGACAACGTCCCCAATGAGTTGCCCAGCATTTTGGACGGCTATCAGCAGTTCCGCAGCTGGGTTGATGGCGGGCAATCGCCCGAGCAAGAGCCGAGCTTCGGCGCATGATGGAGGTCTTCCGTTTCAAGAACCTGGGACGGTGGGACAAGTTCACCATTCCCCACCTCCATTTCCCGACCCATGTGCCCAGCGAACAAATCGGGCGTCTTCTGAAACCCCGCGAAGAACGGGTCGACCGAACGCAATGGCGGTTCGAAGACCTCCAGCCGATCACCATCCATTTCGGGGGGGACATTTCGCGCCGGAAGGTCGCGGCCGGGCGGGAATACACGCTGCCGCTGCTATGGGTGCGTCCCGGCGATGTTGTTCTTTCAAAGATCGATCTAAAGAACGGCGCTGTCGGCGTGTTGGAAGATGGCTGGGACAACGCAGTCGTCACGACACACTTCAAGGTCTATGAACCCGACCTCACCCGCCTAGACCCCACCTATTTCCGGATGCTCTTGCAGACCGGTGAATTCAAACGCTGGCTCTGGGCCAACCGTTCAGGCGCGGACGGCCGAACCGAGGTCAAGCTCGACGTCTTCGAAGAGTTGGAAATCCCCCTCCCGCCCCTGCCCGAGCAGCAGGCCATCGTCGCGGCCTGGCGCGCGGCGCTGGATCATGCGGCGGCGCTGGAGAAGGACGCGGCCGAGACCGAGGCCAAGGCCGCAGCCGCCTTCGAATCCGCCCTCGGCTTCGCCCCGCCCACACCCCTCCCCGACCGCCCGGTGTTCGTGGCGAACTTCAAGGATATCGAGCGGTGGAGCCATGAGGGCATCCTGCGCCGCTTGGTGGACGGAGACACCAACCACGCATCGCCGTGGCCAATGGTCAAGTTGGCCGACGTAATCTCAGACTTGGAGAATGGCTGGAGCCCGAATTGCCTCAGTCGCCCGGCAGAGTCCGACGAGTGGGGTGTCCTGAAACTTGGCGCAGTCTCGTTCGGCATGTTCAACGAAATGGAGAACAAGGCGCTTCCCAAGCACCTCAAACCGCGCCCCGAGCTTGAGGTCAAGGCCGGCCAAATTCTGATCAGCCGCGCAAACGTTACTCGGCTGGTCGGCGCGATCAGCATGATTGGCGCTACGCGAGACAAGCTGATGCTTTGCGACAAGATTTTCCGTGTCGTGCCGATGGACCCCGCACCTGTCGATCCGGTATTTCTGACCGAGGTTCTGCGCCTCCCCGATCTGCGGCGACAGATCGAGTCCAAACTCACCGGCACGTCCCCGACGATGAAGAACATCTCGAAGCCCGCTCTGCTTGGCCTCACCTTCCCGCTGCCGCCAGTCCCTGAGCAGCAGAAGATGGTTCAGGCTCTGACCGACGCCCGCGCCTCCGGGGTGCAAAAGCGCGAGGACGCTGCGAAGGCCCGTGCGAAGGCCTGGACCGACTTCGAAACCGCCGTCTACGCCGCAGAGAGGGCAGAGGAAACCACCGCCCCGGTCCTCGCCGCCTCCTGACAACGGGTCCGGGACCGCAGCGCATTCACCCTGCGCAGCGGTGCCACCCGATCTTTCCCGAACATTCTGAATAGCTTGCCACAGCCCTGCCGTGCGACTCTCCCCGCATGCGCAGCCTTCTCGACCGCCTCTTTGCCCGCCCCGGCACCCGTGCGTTCGACGCTGCGGGTGGTGGGCGGCGTTGGGAGGGAGCGCGGACGGTCGATGGGCTGAACACGGCGATCCTGGCGGGCGCGACCACGGCGGCACGGCGGGCCGGGTGGTATGCCCGGAACAACCCGTGGGTCGCAGCCGCGGTGGACAGCTTGGTGGGCAATGTCGTCGGCGCCGGGATCAAGCCCCAATCCACGCATCCCGACCGTGCGGTTCGTGAACGGCTTCAGGTGCTGTGGCTGCGCTGGACCGATCACGCCGCCCCGGACGGGCTCGCGGACTTCTACGGGCTGCAGGCCATGGCCGTGCGCGCGATGGTCGAGAGTGGCGAGAGCTTCGCCCGACTGCGTGTGGCGAGCGACGCCGCCGGCATCCCCCTGCACCTCGAGCTTCTGGATCGCGAGCAGGTTCCCATGGACCTGCACCGCGAGATCGGCGGCGGGGCGCGGATCCGCGCGGGCATCGAGTTCGATGCCGCCGGTCGCCGGGTCGCCACCTGGGTCCTGTCCTCCCGCCCGGGCGATCCTCTCGGGTCTCTCCGCATGGACCCGCTCCGCGTCCCCGCCGCCGATTGTCTGCAACTGTTCAAGCCGCTCGCGGCGGGCCAGTTGCGCGGGATCACCTGGCTCGCGCCGGTGCTCTTGCGGCTGCACGAGCTCGACCAGTTCGAGGACGCAGCACTTGTGAAGGCCAAGGTCGCAGCGCTGTTCACGGGCTTCATCACCGATCCCGACGGCACGGCGGGCGGGCTCTCGGGCACTAACACCAACGGCTCGCTGACCGTGGGCATGGAGCCCGGCAGCCTGATCCCGCTGCCGCCCGGGACCGACATCCGCTTCTCGACCCCGACCGAGCACGACGCCTATGCACCCTTCGTGAAGAACCACCTGCGCGCCGTCGCGGCGGGGCTGGGCCTGCCCTACGAGCTGGTCTCGGGCGATCTCGAGGGCGTCACCTATTCCTCGATCCGCGCGGGGCTCATCGAGTTCCGCCGCCGCGTGGAGCAGCTCCAGCACAATGTGGTCGTCCACCTGTTCTGCCGCCCGGTCTGGGAGCGCTTCGTGCGGCTCGCGGTTCTGACCGGCGACCTGCCCGCGCGGGATTTCGACCGGAACCCGGACGCCTACCTGGGGTGCGAATGGCTGCCGCCGAAGTTCGACTACGTCGATCCGATGAAGGACGTGCAGGCCGAGATCATGGCGATCGGCGCGGGGCTCAAAAGCCGGTCCCAGGCGATCTCCGAGCGCGGCTACGACGCAGAACAGGTCGATGCCGAGATTGCCGCGGACCGCGAACGCGCAGAGGGGCTTGGGCTCGCCTTCGGCCAGGCGGCGGCGCCGCAGCAGAAGGAGGCTGCCGATGGCTGACACGATGGAACTCCTCACCCGCCGCGCGACGCTGGCGCCGGCGACCGCCGATCCGGAGGCCCGCACGGTCGAGGTGGTCTGGTCCACCGGCGCGCCCGTGCGCCGTCGCGACATGGCAGGTCCATACATCGAGCGGCTGAGCCTCGATCCGCAGGCGGTGGACCTGTCGCGCCTGGAAGGCGCCAGCGTCCTCGACGCGCATCGCCAGACCGCGGTGCGCGATGTGCTCGGGTCCGTCCGCAGCGCTGCCGTGGACGGCAAACGCGGCACGGCCCTCATTCAGTTCTCGGCCCGGCCCGAGGTGGAGCCCATCTGGCAGGACGTGCTGGCGGGTATCCTGCGGCATGTCTCGGTCGGCTACTCCGTCGAGGAATGGGCCGAGACCACTGAGAACGGCGCGCGCGTGCTGACCGCCGTGCGCTGGACCCCCCAGGAGATTTCCCTGGTGCCGACGCCCGCCGACCCCGGCGCCCATATCCGCATGGAGACAGAGATGACCGACACGACCACCCGAGAGGCCGCCGACACGGCGCCCACCCCCGAGACCCGCGCCGCGGCCAACGCCGAGATCCGTTCCATCGCCCGCATCGCCGGGCTCGACCAGTCCTGGATCGACGGCCAGATCGACGCGAACGCCGACCCCGACACCGCCCGCCGCGCCGCCTTCGAGGCGCTGGCGAGGCGGTCTGCACCGGCGATCCGGACCGAGCAGGTCCGCGTCGAGATGGGCGACAGCCATGACGACCCCGCACTCCGCGCCCGCCAGATGGGTGAAGCGCTCTACGCCCGGATCAACCCGCGGCACGTGCTCTCGGAACCCGCCCGGCGCTACGCCTATGCCACGCCCGTGGACATGGCGAAGGAGCTGCTGACGCTGCGCGGCGAGTCCACCATGGCGCTCTCGCCCGCGAGCCTCGTCACCCGCGCGCTGCACACCACCTCGGACTTCCCCGTCATCCTCGGGGACACGGTGGGCCGGGTGCTGCGTGACGCCTATCAGGCCGCGCCCTCGGGCATCCGCCGCCTCGGCCGCCAGACCACGGCGCGGGACTTCCGCGCGGTGAACAAGATCATGCTGGGCGAGGCGCCACTGCTGGAGAAGCTCAACGAGCACGGCGAGATCAAGGCCGGCACGATGGCCGAGGCGCGCGAGGCCTACAAGGTCGAGACCTGGGCGCGGAAGATCGGCATCACCCGGCAGGTGCTGGTCAACGACGATCTCGGCGCCTTCGCGGACCTCGCCCGCCGCATGGGGCAGGCAGCGGCAGAGACCGAGGCACGCCTCCTCGTCACCCTCCTCGAGGCGGGAAGCGGCAACGGGCCTACGATGTCGGACGGCAAGACGCTGTTCCACGCCGACCATGGCAACAAGGCGGGCACCGGGGCGGCGATCTCCGATGCCACTCTGTCTGCCGCCCGGCTGGCGCTGCGCACGCAGAAGGGCATCGAGGACCGCACCATCCGCGTGACGCCGCGCAACCTGCTGGTCCCGCCCGCGCTGGAGACCACGGCCGAGAAGTGGCTGGCCACCATCGCGCCCACCACCGCCGCCGACGTGAACCCGTTCTCGGGCGCGCTCTCGCTGGTGGTCGAGCCGCGGCTGTCGAGCCCGACGCGCTGGTATGTCACCGCCGACCCCGGCGAGATCGACGGGCTCGAGTTCGCCTATCTCTCGGGTGCCGAGGGACCTCAGGTCGAGAGCCGCTCGGGCTGGGACGTCGACGGTGTCGAGATCCGAGTGATCCTCGATTTCGGCGCGGGCTTCATCGACCATCGCGGCTGGTTCATGAACGCGGGCGCGTGAGCATGGCCGACCCCGCCCAACTCACCGCCTGGCGGGACGCCCTGATGGCCGCGCGCTACCGGGGCGTCCGCACCGTCGAATACGACGGCAAGCGCGTCACCTACGCGAGCGACGGCGAGATGGCCACCGCGCTCGCGGACCTCAATCGGCAGATCACGGGCGCCGCGGGGCGCATCTCCGTCGTCCGCATCCAATCCTCGAAAGGGCTCTGAGATGAAGAACTACCTCCAGAACGGCCACATCGTCCGCGTCATCACGCCCGCAGGCGGCATCGCCTCGGGCGAGGGGCTGATCGTCGGCAGCATCTTCGGCATCGCTGCATACTCGGCGGCTGATGGCGAACCCCTCGAACTGGCCACCACTGGTGTCTACAAACTCCCAAAGGCCACCGCGGCAGTGCTGACGGTAGGCGCGCGCGTCGCCTGGGACAACACGGCGAAGAACATCAACGTGCCGGGCGCTGGGCGCTTCCCCGTGGGCGTGGCGACCGAGGCGGCAGGCAATGGCATCACCAGCGTTGCGGTTCGCCTCGATGGTGTGGGGACGGTGGCGGAGTGACACATGTCATCCGTCGAGCTTAGTAATGCCGAGCGTGCGTTCAATTTGCTTCCGCAGGTTCGTCAAGCCTCGATGATCGCTCGGCGTCTTTGGAATGGTGATGGCATCAAGGCCATCGAACAGATCATCGGCTTCCATTCGAATGTGTTTGTTATCGGATTTCTCCGAGTAGCCATGACGCGCCAGCAGAGAAGTCAATTCGCTTGCAACGCGTTTCGGGTCCTTTGTTGCTCGCGCCAAATCCTGCGAAAGTTCAGCAAGTGCGGGCGACAACGGAAGCCGATCAAGAACGCGCTGCAGAATCACTTTGGAGCGTGTATCCAGTCCGATCTGATCAGCGACTGCCAGCGTTGTTCTGGCAGCGAAGCGCAGTCGGTCCGAGACTTCGCCGGAATAGATTTCCGGCCCGATCCGACGAATGAGGTTGTCGGCCGAGAACTCTCCCTCATCGGTTCCCACGCTATCGGCTGGCCGGGCAACAAGCGCCTGTTCGAGTTGTCTTATCCTGTCCTGCAGGTTCTCGATCTCTTCGAGGTAAAGCTGCTCGCTTTCAGCCGCTGTCAGCCGGGCTTTCTCGCTTGACCGCTGCGCACGCAGGGCCTGTTCCTGAAGTTCGGTCCAGTCCCACCCAAAGGAAGGCATCTGGCTCCGAAGGCTTGCTGCCGCCTCCCGTATCGTTGCAGCCAGCTCGATCCCATCCTCGATTTGCCATCCGATGTAGTACCTTCTAACAATGCCTTGGCCGGGCGCCGACAAAGCCAAAGTACCGCCGTAGGCATTCCTTGCGTCAGTCTGCTCGCGAAGAGAAAACGAGAACGCACGGTCTGGTTCCACAACGACGTGCGCAATACCGCCGAGATCATAGGCCAGCTTCTCGATCTCAGCTTGATTCAGGACCCACTTCGACTTGCCTGTCGCGGAAACGTACACGACAGGCAGCCACTTTGTGGCATCACCCACGGTCACCGCACTCGCCGTGGAGAGGCCTTCGCTATCGCTCTTCAGCCATACGGGAGCATCTGATACCGAGAGTTGGCGGTCTTTACCTCCCCAGCCGTTCTTGAGTAGAGCCTTGATGAGGTAGGGTTTTCTGGGCGTCTCCAGTTTTGCGCCAGCAGTGGTCGCGATACACTGGGTTCGAAGACGTACAAGATCCTGCCCAGCCTCTGCCGCCCCGCGCCGCAGAACACATTCGGTACGCCACACCCGTCCCAAGTCGTCCGGCAAGTCATGCCGTGCGCCAATGGCAGACCAACCGTCAGAGGTTTGAAGCTCCCGCATCCGGAGTTCTTCGCCGGTAGCCGAACGTACATGGACATTTGCACCATCCAGTTCCGCCTCTGAAGCGCTGGAGAGTACGGTCTGATGCCTCATCCCACGCAACCAGCCGACTACTTCGGAGACGAAGGCGGCACGGTTCGGACTGGCACGGACGGGAAATTCTGTTGAGAATGGGAGCATCCTTTGGAGATCAGGTATCCTCTTAGCGGCGTCAAGGGAGAATTGGTCACCACTCGTGATTGCAGACACGCAGGAAGTTGGCCCAGCACCCTATTCGAGACCCTGTCGCTCCTGAAACGCCATGTCGCTGATTTCGCGAAGGCGGGCGCGGTGGTGGTCCAGCGTGCCGACATGGCCCCAGTTCACCTCATCGGGACTGTAGCCGAAGTGTTCGGCGCTGTGCGCGACCAGCCGTGCCAGCAGCGCGTCGATTTCGGCATTGACGGCGATGAAGGCATCCAGCGCGGCGTCGTTGGTCTTGGGCATGATCGTCCCCGAGTTGGTTTCGGGGACATGACCGCTCTGGTTTACCCGGGGGTCAAGTTCAGCCGGACACGGAACGTCCCGCGAACTTCTGGCAGTTTCCGTGTCGCATGGGTGTTGCACGGAGGAATCGGGGATATTCGTAAGGGTTTGGAATCTTTTGGGAATGTGTTGTTCTGTGTTGTAACGCAAAAAGCGCCCTGTTGGGCGCCTTGTTTTGGCCTAAGCCATTGATATTGTGTTAGAACGTTTGGTTGCGGGGGCAGGATTTGAACCTGCGGCCTTCAGGTTATGAGCCGCGACA
>CAYQRX010000038.1:0-16788 GCA_964419865.1 uncultured Hyphomonas sp.
CCGGCTGGTCGAAGCCTATCTGACGCTCGGCTTGCGCGATCAGGCGGTCGTCGCCTCTTCGGTGTGCGAGGTCGTCTGATATTCCGTGACCACGCGGCGGAACCGGTTGACGGCGGCAAGCGTCTGGTTGGAGCGCAGATACCAGCGCCCGACCGTCATCTCCTTGCCGGCCAGCTGGTCGTTGACCATGTCGAGCTTGACCCGCGCATCACGTGCATACTCGCTTTCCGGAAAGCGCCGGATCACTTCCAGCAGCGCTGTGCGGGCGTTTTCCGTCGTCGCCTGGTCGCGGCCGACATCGATGATCTGGTCGAAATGGTTGAGCGCGATCAGATAATAGGCGTATTCGGCCTCCGAACCGCCGGGATGCAGGGCGAGATAGCGCTGCGCGCCGGAGATCGAGGTCGTATAGTCGCGCGAGCGGTAGGAGGCATAGGCCGACATCACCATCGCGCGCCGGGCCCATTCCGAATAGGGGTGCTGGCGCTCGACCTCCTCGAAGAACAGCTTGGCGCGGGCATAGTCGCGCCGGTCAAGCCGGTCGGTGCCCTGATTGTAGAGCTGTTCCACCGGGCGCTCGACATAGGCCAGTTCCGGGTTCCGGCGGTTCGAGGCGCAGGCCGTCACCGTCAGCGCGCAGGCCAGAATCACGAGGGGAAGGGTCTTCAGTTTCGTCATTCGGGGCGGCCCTGCGCTGTCTGATCGTGTCCAGACCCTGATTAGACCGGATCAGGCCGGGTTTCCAAGGCTGTTTGTCAGGTTGGGGGAACTTCCCGCCCTCGCGGCCCTTGCCGGCGGGCGGCAGCGCTCTAGCTCGCCATGTGGAAGGCTTGCAGCCGGACTGGAGCGTGCCGGTTCCCCGCGCGCAGACACCAATTCAGCAGGGCACAGCGATGACACAGACAAATGCCAGCAATGCAAACGCGATCGACCGGCGCGTCGGCGAGCGAATTCGCCGCCGCCGCGTGCTTCTGGGTGTCACCCAGGACCAGCTCGCCGATGCGCTCGGAATCTCCTATCAGCAGATCCAGAAATACGAGACCGGGGCAAACCGGGTCAGCGCCGGGCGCTTGGCCCAGATCGCCGAGGTCCTCGAAGTCCAGCCGGGCTGGTTCTTCGACAGTTCCGGATCGGTCGAGGCGCCGAGCGATTCCTCCCGCGCCGTGATCGAACTTGTCCGCAATTTTTCCCGGATCGAGGATGAGCGGGTGCGCAGTCATCTGATGGCGCTCGTGCGGTCCCTCGCCGGAGCCGGCGGTGAGGCCGATCAGGCGCCGCTGGAGAACGGTTCCGGCGCGCATATGGGGCGCCCGAATGGCAGCGGGGCTGAGGCCTGACCCTGCCAGAGCCCTGTTAACTGCGCTGAGGAAAAAAGTAGCGGCTCAGGCCGTGGCGCGGATGGCTTCGGCGGTTTCCGCGAGGCTGCCGGCCTCTTCCCAGCACCAGGCCGAAGGCGTGTTGAGCAGGGCGCGCACCAGCTGGTTGTTGATGCTGTGGCCGGGCTGGACGGCGTCATAGGCGCCGGCGATCGGCGCCCCGGCCAGCATCAGGTCGCCCACCGCGTCCAGCATCTTGTGGCGGATGAACTCATCCTCGGCCCTCAGGCCTTCCGGGTTCATGATGCCATTGTCGTCAATCACGACGGCGTTCTCGAGCGAGCCGCCGCGGGCGAGGCCCATCGCGCGCAGCATCTCGACATCGCGGGCAAAGCCGAAGGTGCGGGCAAAGGCGAGATCGCGGGCAAAGCTGCCCGGCTCCAGGCGCATGGCCATCTGCTGCACGCCGATGGTTTGATCCTCATACTCGATCCGCGCGCGCAGGGTCAGGCCGTTGCCGGTGACAGGGGAGAGCGCCGCGCGCTTCGGGCCGTCGACAACCTCGACACGTTCCAGCACGCGGATGCGGCGGCGCGGCAGGCTTTGCGTCTTCTGCCCGGCCAGCATCATCAGCTCGTAAAAGGCCGCCGAGGAGCCGTCCATGATCGGCACTTCCGGCCCGTCAATCTCGATCAGGAGATTGTCGAGGCCGAGGCCGGCGACTGCCGCCAGCAGATGCTCCACCACCGCAACCGAGACGCCACGCTCATTGCTCAGCGTGGTGCCAAGCTGCGTATCGCTGACATCCATCGCATGCGCGCGGATCCGGCCGGTTCCGGCCGGCGCGTCGGTACGCTCGAAGACGATGCCTGAACCGGCCGGCGCCGGGCGGATGACCATGCGGGCACGCGCGCCGCTGTGAACGCCGACTCCGGCGCATGTCACCGGTTTCGCAAGAGTCCGCTGCATTTCGGTCATGGCGTTGATCTACCCGAATACCCGGCCGCCCCTGACGCAGCCCTTCGCCCCCTAATTGGCAAGGCAGGGCCCGTCACTCAAAACACGGGATATTGCGCGATGTTACAGCAATCGCCCCTGGCAAGGCGTAAACACCTGAAAAATATGAATAAAACACCGTAACAGAATGTGTCACCACAAGGCCACACCGCATGGGTTTTGTGCCCATCTGCGGCGCAAATACAACGCCCGGACCTGGGCCCGGGCGTGTTCGGTTTCGGCGTCTCGCCCGGCGGGCGAGCGGCCGGGTGTCAGTTGTTGGCGGACCGGCGCAGGAAGGCGGGAATTTCCAGGTCCGCATCGTCGAAGGGTGAGGCGGCCGGATGGTCCTCGGGCGAGGTCACGATCGGGCCGGGCACGGCCGGGATGTCTTCATCGGCGTCGTTTTCGCCCTGCGGCGTCTGGCGGCGCCAGCCGAAGAGGTTGGCAAAGCCGGCCTGCGGCGCATCGCGGCCGGGCTTGTCCGGGGCGGGCGTATCCTTGCGGGCGGAAAAGACAGCCGGGATCGGCGCGCCGGCTTCTTCGGCGTCCGTTTCTTCTTCTGCAGCCTTCGGCGCCGTTGCCGCCGGCCGGGTGATGACAACGGGCCGCTCCTCCTCGCCGCTGGCGGGCAGGGGGGCCTCCTCGCCGGATATTTCGGCGCCGGGCGCTGCTGCGTCTTCTTCGAGCTCCGTTTCAGCCGCGAGCGGCGGCGCATCGGTTTCCACCGGCGCAGCCACCGGCTGGCGCACGCTGCCGGTTACCGGCTGGGCCGCCGGCAGACGGCGGGCCGCCTCGTCCAGCCCGGCGGCAACCACCGAGACGCGGATCTTGCCTTCCAGCTCGGTATCGAAGGCCGAGCCGACAATGATATTGGCTTCCGGGTCGGCCTCGCGGCGGATTTCGTTGGCCGCCTCGTCGAGCTCGAACAGCGTCATGTCATAGCCGCCGGTAATATTGATCAGCACGCCCTTGGCGCCGCGGATCGTGACATCGTCCAGCAGCGGATTGTCGATGGCGGCGCGGGCGGCGTCCAGTGCGCGGGTCTCGCCGGTCGCCTCGCCCATGCCCATCAGCGCGGTGCCCATGCCGCGCATGATCGCGCCGACATCGGCGAAGTCGAGATTGATCAGGCCCGGCATGACGATCAGGTCGGTGATGCCGCGCACGCCGTTATAGAGCACGTCATCGGCCATGCGGAATGCATCGGCGAAGGTCGTGCGGTCATTGGCGACACGGAACAGGTTCTGGTTCGGCACGACGATCATCGTATCGACGACCGAGCGGATGCGCGCGAGGCCGTCCTCGGCGAGCTTCATCCGGTGCGCGCCTTCAAAGCCGAACGGCTTGGTGATGACCGCAATCGTCAGGATGCCCATATCACGCGCCGCGCTGGCAATGATCGGCGCCGCGCCGGTGCCGGTGCCACCGCCCATGCCGGCGGCAATGAACACCATATGGGCGCCTTCGAGATGCGCGCGGATGTCCTCGATCGACTCTTCGGCGGCGCGGGCGCCGATCTCCGGGCGCGCGCCGGCGCCGAGGCCGCGCGTCGTCTCGATGCCGAGCTGTAGTTTCGTTTCGGCGCGCGAGCGCGTCAGCGCCTGCGCATCGGTATTGGCGACGACAAACTCAACGCCCTGCAGATTGCCTTCGATCATGTTGTTGACGGCATTGCCGCCGGCGCCGCCAACCCCGAAAACGACAATCCTGGGCCTGAGTTCCTGAGTCATTCGCGCGCCTACTCTCACATTCACGTCTGCCGGGCCGTTCAGCGGGCAGGATGGCCCGCTGCGACTAAAAAACGCTTAAGTGAAGATAATTACGCTCAGAAATTTTCCCTGAGCCAGCGCAAGGCTGTCTTCACCCAATTGCCGCCTCCGGCAGGGTCGTCCGTTGATACCGCGCCAGCCCGCGCCGCATCAGCAAACCC
Source organism: uncultured Hyphomonas sp. (assembly GCA_964419865.1). Lineage (GTDB taxonomy): Bacteria > Pseudomonadota > Alphaproteobacteria > Caulobacterales > Hyphomonadaceae > Hyphomonas. The sequence goes on from CAYQRX010000038.1 coordinate 4,246, forward strand.
CAACTCCGGATAGAGTATCAGCCCGGACGGGGTGGAGAAAGCCGGTGTTGCCAGCGTTTCGCCTAAAAATTCAGCAAGAACAGGGCGCCCGAGCCGCACAGGCGCGCGCAGATAGCGGCTCGCGACCTCCCGCACGCCGGGCAGCTGACTCGCCCCGCCGGTCAGCACGACACGATGCGGCAGGACCTTTTTCACATCGCTCGTCTCCAGCAGCTTCTGAACGAGCTCGAATGTCTCCTCGATGCGCGGGGCGATGATCCGGGCGATTTCGGCGCGCTCGATCCGGCTGGCATGCAGGCGGCCGTCATCGCCGAGGCGGGCTGCCTCGATCCGTTCGGCCAGGCCCGGCCCGTCGAGATCGGCGGTGCCATAGATATTCTTCAGCCGCTCGGCTGCGGCGAAGGTCGTGCCGAGGCCCTGGGCGAGGTCGGCGGTGACATGCTGGCCCCCGGCCGGCACCAGGCCGAGCCAGGCCGGCGCGCCATTGAGGAAGACCGAAACCGCCGTGATGCCGGCGCCCATGTCGATGCAGATGGTGCCGTTTTCCAGCTCGTCCTCGATCAGCGTGCCGAGGCCGGAGGCGATGGAAGAGGGGACAAGGCGCGAGACGCCGAGATGCGCGCGTCCGACACATTCGACGAGATTGCGGACGATCGATTTCGGCGCGGTGACGACCGCCATGCGAACATGCAGCGTATTGGCGATCATGCCGGCGGGCTGGCGCACCCGGCCTGCGGCGCGGTCGATCGTGTAGACCACCGGCCAGGCGGCGAGGACTTCGGCGGTCTTCTGCGGCACGCGGGCAATCGCCTGGGCGTGCAGCCGGCGGATGTCGCGCTGTGTGACGGTGCGTCCGCCGGGCTCGATCTGGGCCTCGACGAGACAGGAGGCCACATGCGGCCCGCTGACCCCGAGGATCACTTCGCTGATCGGCTCGCCGGCCTCGCGCTCGGCATCCTCAACCGCCAGGCGGATGGTGCGCTCAAGGCCTTCCATATCGGTGATGGCGCCGCCATTGAAGCCGCGCGTCTGCTGGCGCCCGCCGCCGAGAATCTGCATCCGCCGGGGCCCGGAGCCATCGGCGCGGCCGATCAGGCAGGTCGTCTTGGAACAGCCGATATCCAGCGCGGCGACGGTGCCGGCACGCTGTCCCTGCAGCCGGGCAAGGCGTTTGGCGGACAGGTTGGCCATCAGGTTTTCTCGCGGCTGGAGGATAGGGAAAGGGCCGCCGTCGCGGTTTCGGCAAGGCGCAGATAGACGCGGTTGCGGCTGCGCAGATCGATCATCTCGAGCGGGCGCTGGGTCAGCGCCGTGCGCACCTGCAGCTTGGCCAGCCGGTCGAGCGCGGCCTCAAGCCCTTCATCTTCGGGAAGGCGGACCGTCACCCCACTGACGAAACGCATGTCCCAGCGCCGGTCGCCGACACGGGTGGCAACCGCAACACGCCCGTCAAGGTCCGGCGCGGCAGCGAGCGCGCGGGTCAGCTGCGGGGCGGCCTGCGGCGCACCGGCGCCGGCCAGGCGAAGCAGCCCGCCATGATCCTCGGCGCGTGCATCGGGAAGGATCCGGCCAAGGCCGTCAACGACCTTCCATTCCTTGCCGTCATGCCAGAGCGCAACCGGCTCGGCCGCTTCGGCGAGGATCACGACATGGCCCGGCCACAGCCGGTGTACACGGACGTTCAGTACCTTCTTTGTCGCCTCGACGCGGCGCTGGATCAGATAGGGGTCGGCGCGGAACATGTTCTCGCCGGGCTCGATCATCGCGGCGGCGCGCACTTCGGTCGCCAGCGCCGGGTTGAGCTCGAGCCCGATCACGGTCACCTCGCGCACATCGACGCCGGCAAGGCGGGCGGTGTCATCCATGAAGCCGCCAAAGCGCGAGCCGATCTGCGACATCGACCCGCCCATCCAGGCAGCGGTGGCCACGAGAATGGCGATCAGCATGACGATGCCGAAGATCACCGAGGAAACGCGCACTTCCTCACCGGTAGTCTCGTCGATGATGGTCGCGGGCTGGCGGCGGCGGCCCGGGACGGTCTGGTTGCGCTCTATCTTTGGCATGAAGCGTCCTCGATCATCCAGGCGACGAGTTCCTCGAACCGCATGCCCACGAACGCGGCCTGCTCGGGGACGAGCGAGGTCGGCGTCATGCCGGGCTGGGTATTGGTCTCGAGGATCACGAGCCGGTCCTTCTTTTCGTCAAAGCGGAAGTCCGAACGTGTCGCTCCGCGGCAACCGAGGGCCTGATGCGCGACAAGCGCGGCGTCCATGGCCGCCTTGGTCACATGCGCAGGCAGGTCTGCCGGGATCACATGCCTTGATCCGCCAGCCGCGTATTTTGCATCAAAATCGTAATAGTCCCTTAAGGTGGTGATCTCGGTCACAGCCAGTGGCCGGTCGCCGAGCACCGCGACGGTCAGCTCGCGGCCCGGAATGTATTCCTCGGCCATCAGATAGTCGCCATAGCGCCAGCTGTCGCCGAGAAGCTCCTGCGGCGGGCCATTGGTGCCCTCGCGCACGATCAGCACGCCGAAAGAGGAGCCCTCATTCACCGGCTTGATGACATAGGGCGGCTTCAGCGCATGCGCCGCGGCGGCCTCGGCGCGGGTAACGCGCTTGTCGGCGGCGACATCGAGACCGGCCTGGCGATAGACGGCCTTGGACTTCAGCTTGTCCATCGCCAGCGCTGAGGCAAGCACGCCGGAATGGGAATAGGGCAGGCCCATCACTTCCAGCAGGCCCTGCACGCAGCCATCCTCGCCCCAGGGCCCATGCAGGCCGTTGAGAACGACATCCGGCGCCGCCTCGGCCAGCTGCCGGGCCAGCTCGCGTGTGGCGTCGATCTCGATGACGTCATAACCGGCCTGGCGCGCGGCCTCAGCCATCTGCTGGCCCGAGGAGAGCGAGACCGGCCGCTCCGACGACCATCCGCCATAGATCACTGCAACCCGTTTCATGGGACTTGTCTCCTCGCGCCTGCCTGCTGCTGCCGCCACGGTCCAGTGATGCGGCGATGCGGTGAACACCGACTTAAGACGGTGCCTGCGGCCCCTGTCAGGCCGTGTCCGGGCGGTTTTGCGGCGGATTACGGAAATATCATCTGGCCGCGCGAAATACCCTCTTGACGACACTCGTAGTCAATATCGATAAGCAACAATAATATAACGCAAAACGGTAATTCAGGGCGGTGGAGCGCCGGATCTGATGTGCCGATCAAAGTGCCGGAGGACGCGCCTATGCCATTCAGAACCCTGCTCCTGGGGAGTCTCGCAACACTGGCGCTGGCCTGGCCGGCAGCGGCTGAGTTCGATGATGCGGCCAGCCCGCCGCCCACCGGCCCAGCGACAGATGGAACGGCGCGTACCGCCTACATGCCGGAGGATTTCGCCCGCTACGCCCCGGCAACGGCGCTGGACATGGTCCGGCGCATTCCCGGCTTTGCCATCGTCAGTGAGAACAGCGGCACGCGCGGTTTCGGCCAGGCGCGCGGCAATGTGCTGATCAACGGCCAGCGCGTTTCGGCCAAGTCGAATGGGGCTGAGGCGGCCCTCGGCCGGATCGCGGCGGCCCGCGTGCTGCGGATCGAAGTCCTCGACGGAACGCAGCTCGACATTCCGGGCCTCGCCGGGCGCGTCGTCAATGTCACGACCGACGGGGCCGGCACCATGGACGGCACCTGGCGCTGGAAGATGCGCCTGCGCGAGAACCTTCCGCCCTCCTATAATGAAGGCACGGTGACGCTTTCCGGCGGCAAGGGCGCGGTCAGCTGGAACCTCGAGGCCGACAGCGCCCCGCAGCGCGGCGCCAGCGCCGGCTGGCGGCTGATCCAGGACGGGCAGGGCAACCTGCTCGAACAGCGCCGCGAGGATTTCACCCGCATCGTCGACAGCGTGTCGCTGTCAGGCTCCCTCGGCTGGAAACCGGCGGGCGGCCAGATCGCAAACCTGAATGCCAAGGTCGGCGTCTGGGAGCGCGATTCCAAACAGGTCTCGAAGACCTATCCGCTCGGCGGCCCGGAAGGGCGCCGGCTGTTCGAGGGCGCCGAGGATGAGTGGGCCGGAGAGATCGGCGGCGATTACGAGTTCGGCTTCGGCCCCGGCCGGCTGAAGCTGATCGGCCTCGCGCGCCATGAGCACAGCCCTTTTGTCGACCGGTTCCGGATGGGCGGGCTCGACGGCTCCGGCCTTTATACTTCGGATTTCGAGCAGACCGTGGACGAGGGCGAATATATCCTGCGCAGCGAGTATGCGCTTTCCGCCGGGCAGGGGCGCGACTGGCAGGTTTCGGCCGAAGGCGCCTTCAACTTCCTCGAGGCCGACACGCGCCTGCTCGAAGCCATCGGCGGCGGCCCGCTGGTCGAAGTGCCGCTCGACCTTGCCAACAGCCGTGTCGAGGAGCGCCGCGGCGAGGTGATCCTCACCCATGGCCGCCAGCTCTCGCCGAAACTCAACCTGCAGGTTTCCGCCGGCGCGGAATATTCCGAACTGTCCCAGACGGGCGATGCGGAGAACAAGCGCACCTTCACCCGGCCCAAGGGCACAGCGACCCTGTCCTGGCAGAAGACCGGCACGCTGAAGCTCGTCGGCAAGGTCGAGCGCCGCGTCGGCCAGCTCGATTTCTATGATTTCATTTCCTCGGTCGATCTCGACCTCGGCAATGGCCAGACCGGCAATCAGGAAATCGTGCCCAACCAGTCCTGGCGCTACACGCTGGAGGCGCAGAAGGATTTCAAGGACTGGGGCGCGGTGACGCTGCGCCTGCTTTATGTGGACCTTGAAGATGTGGTCGACCAGGTGCCGATCGGCACCGGCGCCGGGCCCGGCAATATCGACAGCGCCAAACTCACCGGCATCGAGACCGAATCGACGCTGAAGCTGGCAAAGCTCGGTTTCACCGGCGCGGAAGTCACGGCGAAAGGGCGCTATTTCGACACCGAAGCCGATGATCCGGTGACCGGCGTGCGCCGCTCGATCAATGGCCACCTCATCTATGACTATACAATCGAGCTGCGCCAGGATGTTCCGAGTACAGACATCGCCTGGGGGCTGGTGCTCGAGGGCTTCAAGCAGGAGCCGTTCTACCAGATCTCCGACACCCAGCTTGCAGGCAGCGAGCCGCCCTTCCTGATGGCCTATCTGGAGCATAAGGACATCGCCGGAATGAGCGCGAAGGCGGCGATCGGCAACCTCACCAACCAGAAGGACAATTACTGGCGCCGCGTCTATGACGGCGACCGCAACGGCGCCCTGCTGCGCACCGAAGAATACTCCCGCGCCTTCGGCCCGATCTTCACGGTGGAACTTAAGGGCACGTTTTGATCAACCCTGCGATTTGATCTACTTACGATCCTTTTTTTTGTTCTTGTATTATTCGCACGGGCGGATCGCCCGCTGCCGCGATGAAGGATGAGAAGATGGCAAGGAATGAAAAGACAGGATCGAAAGTGGGAACGATCGCATCGAAGGGACTGCGTAACCCTGGAGCGCTCACGAAAAAGGAAGTGAAGTCGCTCTCCGGATCGGCGCTCACCCAACGACCCGACAAGAAGAAGAAGTAATTCAACCCTTCTGCAAACGCCCGATCCGCCGCACTTCCCAGCGCAGGTCCACGCCCGACGTGTCCAGCACGCGGGCGCGGACAAGCTCGCCGAGGGCTTCGAGGTCTGCCGCCGTTGCCTCGCCGGTATTGATCAGGAAGTTGCAATGCATCGGCGAGACCTGCGCCCCGCCGACCTTCAGGCCGCGGCAGCCGGCCGCGTCGATCAGCTTCCAGGCCGAGCGCTGGTCCGGCGTGCCGGGCGGGTCGGGATTGGCGAAGGTCGAGCCGGAGGTCTTCTCCCTGATCGGCTGGGTCTCGGCGCGCCGCGCCTGAAGGGCGGTGATGGCGGCGCCGATCGTTGCCGGATCATCCGTGCCCGCGCCTTCCAGGATCAGGCGCGTGACGATGAAATCATCCGGCAGGTCGGTATGGCGATAGGAGAAATGGGCTTCGGGCAGGGCGCCCGGCCGGCCGGGGCCGCGATAGGCCGCGCGGCTGCCATCGCGCCGGAAGCCGTGCAGGGCGACCAGCCGGTCGCGCAGTTCGCTGCCATAACACCCCGCATTGGTGCGCGTCGCCCCGCCGAGCGAGCCGGGGATGCCGGAGAGGAATTCGAGGCCGGTTATGCCATTGGCGGCTGCCGCCTTCGCGACGGCCAGGTCCAGCGCCCCGGCGCGGGCCGACAGGGTGATGGCGTCTTCGGCTTCGATCTCGCCCCAATATTTGCCCATCAGGCGGATAACGACGCCTTCGATGCCGCCATCGCGCACGATCAGGTTCGAGCCGACGCCGAGCACGGTGACGGGGATCTGCGGGTCCAGCGCCTTCAGGAAGGCTTCCAGGTCTTCCTCATCGGCGGGCAGGAACAGCGCATCCGCCGGCCCGCCGACACGGAACCAGGTATAGGGCGCAAGCTCTGCGCCGACGATCAGCTTGCCGCGCGGCTGGGGCAGGGAAGAGGGGGTCATGGGGACGCTGGGTTTCCCGAACCGCAGGCAAAGTCAAGCGCCGGGGCCGGGGCTTCAGCGCTGCGGCCCGCCAGGGCCCGTCTCGCTGCGCGGGCCCCCCCGCTGGGCGAAGCGTTTGTCATCCTTCTCCGTCTTGTCCGGCACGATCAGGCCCGAGAGCACCACTTCGCCCTCGCCATTCTGATAGCTCGCCGCCAGCTGGCGGATGACGGAGCTGAACTCCTCGAAAGTGACGATGCGGTCGAGATTCGGGTCGAAGCGGACCGGATTGGCCAGCGAGTCGTCGCGCGCCGGCAGGCTCGCCGCCCAGGCCTGCTGCTCGAGCGCCGTCAGCTGGCCGTCGCCATTGGTGTCGGCCGCCGCAAAGGCCGCCGCGATGCCGGCCTGCAACTCGTCGGGCGAGACCACGCCGTCCCCATCCGCATCGAAACTGACAAACAGGATGCCGCCTGGGACGAGCTTCTCGCCCTTTTTCGGCATGCCGGGCGAATCGGGGGCGATCGGGCCGGGATAGTCGCCGCGCGCGGCCTGCTGGCCGGGCAGACGGACGATGTCGTCGCTGTCGCTCTCCCCCGAGGCGGCGGCGGCGAGGGGCAGCGCCAGAAGCAGGGCCAGGCAGGAAAGGGTGCGGCGCATGCGGGAAGTCCTTCGCGGCTTGTCGGATTAACCTAGGCAGGTGTGGCGTCTTTGCAACACTGAACTGCATCGGGCCTTAACGCGCCTGACCGTGATCCCCGTCAGATTAACCCGGCCTTAACGCTCGCAGCACCATTCATTAACCAGTATAAAGCCCGGCGAGTCGCGGCGGCTGGCGCCAGCGGCCGCAACTGCATAGAGGCACCGGAGCCCGATGACCGCTGATCAAGTGCCGATTCTGATGGCCGTGGGCACGGCGCTGCTGGCGCTGGGGGCGCTGCTCTGGGCGCTTAGGGTCTCCGACGGAGCGCGCGGCGCCGCCCGGCGATACCGCGAAGTGGCCGGCGAGCGCGAGACGGAGAATGCCGGGCTTAAATCCGTGTTAGGCGCCCATCCGGGTGTCATCCTGGTCTGGCAGGGTGATGCGCTGGAGCTGGAAGGCGACGAGATCAGCCCGCCGGAGCTTTACGGCTCGCCGGTCGCGCTGGCGGGCCTGCTGAGCTTTACCGATGACGCGATCTCGCCCGACCCGGCCGTGCGGATTGTCGAGGGGCTTGCCGACCTCGAGGCGCGCGACTCGGCCGGCCAGGACACGACGCTGCGCATCCGCCTGCGCGAGCTGCGCGATATGGGCCAGCCCTTCTCGCTGACGATCATCGGCCCGTCCGGGCGCTTCCTCGAAGCCGATGGCCGCACCGCCGGCGTGCGCGCGGTCGTCTGGATCAACGATACGACCATCAAGGGGCTGGAGGAAAGCTCGGCGCGCGGCAAGCTGGAAGAGGCGCGCCAGGTGATCGCCCGCGACCCGACCGCCTTCCTCGACATGCTCGGCAAGGCGCCGTTTCCCGCCTGGCGGGTCTCCGGCATGGGCCGGCTGCAATGGGCCAACCCCGCCTATATCGAAGCCGTCGATGGCGGCAATCTCGACCGCGTGCTCGAGCGCCAGATCATGCTCGACCAGGCCGTCAACGAACAGGCGCGCAAGACCATCAATGACGGCGCCGAACATGACGAGACACGCCATATCGTCGTCAACAATCAGCGCCGGGCGATGCGTGTGCTGACCTTCCCGCTGTCCGGCGGGGCAGGGGCGATGGCCTTCGATGTGACCGAGCAGGAAAACTCCCGCGAGGAGCTGAACCGCCATGTCCGCGCGCATGACGAGACGCTCAACCATGTTGCCGATGCGGTCGCCATTTTCGGGCCGGACCGCAAGCTGAACTTCTACAACAAGGCCTTCCGCGAAATGTGGGACCTTGAAGAATCCTTCCTTCTGGACCGGCCGAGCCATGGCCAGCTGCTCGACCGGCTGCGCGAGAAGAAAAAGCTCCCGGCCCGGACGAATTACGCCGAATGGCGCGCCGAGGAAATTTCCTATTATCTCGACATCGACGGGGTGAAGGAAGACAAATGGTCTCTGCCCGACAGCCGCACCCTGTCGGTCACGCGCCAGCGCCACCCGATGGGCGGCCTGCTGGTATTGTTCAAGGACATCACCGACCATCTCTCCCTGCAGACGCGCTTCAACGCGCTGATCAAGACCCAGTCTTCCACCCTCGACAATCTGCATGAGGCCGTGGCCGTGTTCGGCTCCGACGGCCGGCTCAAGCTGCACAACCGCGCCTTCGAGCGGGTCTGGGACATCCCCGGCGAACGCCTCAAGGACATGCCGGATTATGACGATGTCGTGCGCGCCTGCGTGCCGCTGTTCCACGATGCGGAGATCTGGGGCGCAATCAAGGTCCACATCACCGATCCCTCGGCGCGCCAGTCGACGACTGGCGAGATGCGCCGCGCCGATGGCTCGCTCTTGACCTATCTCACCCATCCGCTCCCGGATGGAAACACGATGATTGCCTTCGCCGATGTCACCGCCACGCGGCGGGTCGAATCCGCCTTGCGCGAGCGGGCCGAAGCCTTCGAGGCCGCCGACCGGCTGAAGACCGAATTCGTGCGCAATGTCAGCTACCAGCTGCGCTCACCGCTGACGACGATCTTCGGCTATGCCGAGCTTCTGGAGACCCAGCGCAACGGTCCGCTCACGGAGCGCCAGACCGACCATGTCCGCGCGATCCTGTCGGCATCGGATCATCTCAACAAGCTGATCGAGAACATTCTCGACCTGGCGCTGATCGAGGCCGGAAGGCTCGATCTCGAACTGTCCGAGCTCAATCTCGAAGACCTCATCCATGAGGGCATCGAGATGGTCGTCTCCAAGGCCGAGGATACAGAGGTTACCGTCCGCGCCGACATCACCGGCAAGCTCGGCCTGGTACGCGCCGATGAGCGCCGCATCAAGCAGGTGCTGTTCAACCTCATCTCCAATTCGCTGCGTTTCACCGAGCCTGGCGGCGAGATCGTTGTCGCGGCCCAGCGGATGGGCGAGATGGTGACGCTCAGTGTGCGGGATAACGGCTCCGGCCTCGAAGCCGACAAGCGGGCGACCAGCTTTGACAGTTTCGTCTCCGGCGACCAGCGCGGCGCCGGCCTCGGCCTGGCGCTGGTGAAGCACTTCATCCACCTGCATGGTGGCACGGTCGGCATGAAATCGGTCGAGGGCGGCGGGCTGGAAGTCACCTGCTGGCTGCCGGCCCAGGCGCCGGTGCACGCCGCGCTCCACACGCCCCATGACACCCTGGAGCCGCAGCCCACCGCGCACTGATCTGCCCGTAACTCCTCCGGCTGCAGCCAAGATGCAAGCGCACCGCAGTCATCCCGGAATGTGCGCAGCGCATATCCGGGAGCCAGCGTCTACACTTCGGATCTTTCCTGGTTCCCGGTTTTCGCGCCACGGCGCGAAACCGGGATGACGGGTCTGCAGACGCGCGTGCTTGAGCTGCCTCGATCTTGGAGCTGACGCCCCCTCACACATGATCCGGTGCGCGGAACTCTGCCTCGTCGAGATCGCCTTCCCATTTGGCCACCGCGGTCGCCACGGCCAGATCACCGGTGATGTTGGTCACCGTGCGCATCATGTCGAGGATACGGTCGAAGGGGAACAATACCGCGATGATCAGCACGATCTGTTCCGGATTCGCCCCGACGATGCTGAGCGTCGTTGTCGCCAGCAGCAGGCTGACCGAGGGCACGCCGGCCGTGCCGATCGAGACCAGCGTCGCCATGATGATGATGGTGAGATACATGCCCGGCTCCATCGGGATGCCGAGCGCCTGCACCGCGAAGAGCGCGATCAGGCCCTGATAGAGCGCGGTTCCGTCCATATTGATCGTCGCGCCGAGCGGCAGGACCGAGGAGGCGACCGGCTTGCCGATGCCGAGATTCTTGGTCGCGCAGGAAATCGTCATCGGCAGGGTGGCGTTCGAGGAAGAGGTCGAGAAGGCGACCATCTGCGCGTCGAAGGCGCCCCGGAAGAAAGGCACAAGCGGCAGGCGCAGGATGCCCTTCACGATGAAGCCATAGGTGAACAGCATGTGCAGGATACAGGCGGTGTAATGCGCCGCCGTCATCTTGCCGAGCACGGTCAGGACGCTGAGGCCCCGGTCGCCCATCACCCAGGCCATCAGTGCCAGCACGCCGAAGGGCGCTGTCTCCATCACCATCAGCGTCAGTTTCATCATGGCTTCGGCGCCGGAATTGAACAGCTTCTCCAGCGGCTTGCCGGCCTCGCCCGCCAGCATGATGCCGATGCCGATGAGGATGGCGAAGAAGATGATCTGCAGCACATCCCCGCGCGCCAGCGCATCGACCGGATTGGTCGGAATGATCGACAACAGCGTGCGCATCAGCTGCTCGCCGACACTGCCGGCCGGCGCACTGGCGGCAAGGCGCGAGCGGGTCTCCTCGATGTCGGCGGCTGAGGCAATCGTTGTGTCGAACCCGGCGCCGGGTTGGATCAGCGTGCCCATCAGCAGGCCGAAGGAGATCGCGAAGACCGTCGTGCCCATATACATGGCCATCGCGCGCCCGCCGAGGCTGCCGAGGCGTTTGGGGTCGCCCATCGCCAGCACGCCGGAGACCAGCGTGGTGAAGATCAGCGGCACGACCAGCATGCGGATCAGGCTGATGAAGGCATCGCCCACCGGCTTGAACCAGGTGGTGACGATCTCCCCGCCGCGCTCCGGGCCGAAGCCATAGCGGAAGGCGAGGCCGATCAGCGTCCCGATGACGAGACCGGCGAGCACCCTTTTCCAGAGATCGATTGCGAACCAGCCCTTCATGCGACGCTCCCAGCTATTGCAAGGCGGCGACCCTAGGGGCGCCTCCGCATCAAGGCAACCGGCAAGGCTGCGGCCCTGCCGCCCCGGCTTGCCAGCCGGGCACGCACGGCCCTATCTGCGCGGGCAATGACCACAGCTGATGCCCTTCCCATCGACGAGGTGATGCCGGAGATTCTCCGCGCGCTCGCGGCTGGCAGCCGGCTTGTGCTGGCAGCGCCGCCGGGGGCGGGCAAGACGACCCGCGTGCCGCTGGCGCTGGCCGGCCTGCTGGGCGCGCCGGGTGTGGTCGAGGGCCGTATCCTGATGCTGGAGCCGCGCCGGGTGGCCGCGCGCATGGCCGCCGAGCGCATGGCATCGAGCCTGGGTGAGCGCCTCGGCCAGACCATTGGCCTGACCACCCGCGTTGACCGCAAGGTGTCGAAGGACACCCGGATCGAAGTCATCACCGATGGCCTGTTCACCCGGCGCATCCTCTCCGATCAGGCGCTGGCCGGTGTCGGCGCCGTCCTGTTCGACGAATTCCATGAACGCCGCCTCAATTCCGATCTCGGCCTTGCCCTCGCGCTGGAAACGCAGGCGGTTCTGCGCGAGGATCTCCGCCTGCTGATCATGTCCGCGACGCTCGACACGGCGGCGGTCTCCCGCGCCATCGATGCGCCGGTGATCGAGAGCGCGGGGCGGATGTATCCGGTGGAGACCCGCTATCTCGGCCGCTCCGATGACCGGATCGAGGAGCGGATGGCGAAGGTGATCCGCCAGGCGCTGAGGGAACAGGAGGGCTCCATCCTCGCTTTCCTGCCGGGCGCGCGGGAGATCAACCGGACCGCCGAAGCGCTCGCCGGGCTCGGGCCGGACATTCTGATTGCGCTGCTCTATGGCGCGCTCTCGCCTGCCGAGCAGGACGCTGCCGTCTCGCCCGCGCCGGTGGTGGTCGCGGTCAGATGCAGCGCGGGCTTATCGCCCCCCATCGCCGCGCTCGCCAGCAGCGCCCGCCTCAGTACAAATGTCATGCCACCCTCCTATGCCGGGAACACCGACGGCTGCACCAGGACGAAATACTCATCCGCGTCCGTGGGCGTGGTCGATTCCATCCGCACGAACCAGTTGCCGTCATCATCCAGCTCAATGTCGATGTAGTACTCGCCCGTGTCCGAGCGCACCAGTTCGGCGTCCGTGCCGTAGGTGTACGTTGTCGCGGCGGTCTCGCCGGGTGCCAGCACC
>CAYQRX010000038.1:16798-17291 GCA_964419865.1 uncultured Hyphomonas sp.
ATCGATTCCGGCCTCGCCCGCGTGGCGGAGGAAGACCTCGGCGGCATCGGCAGCCGGCTGACGACGGTGCGCGCCTCGCGCGCCTCGGTGGACCAGCGCCGCGGCCGGGCCGGGCGCACCGCGCCCGGTGCCTGCTACCGGCTCTGGGACGAGGCGGCAACGCGCGGCCTGTTGGCGGCGCCGACCCCGGAAATCCTTGTGTCGGACCTCTCCGGCCTGGCGCTGACACTGGCCGAATGGGGCGCGCAGGACGCCGCCGCGCTGACATGGATGGACCCGCCGCCGCCCGGCAAGCTGAAAGCGGCGCGCGCGCAGCTCACCGCGCTGGGGGCGCTCGGCGCAGACGGCGCGCTGACGGAGCGGGGCCGGGAGATGGCCCGCCTGCCGCTGCCGCCGCGTCTTGCCGCGCTGGTCACCTCGGCGCCCGGCCCGGCCGAGAAGGCGCTCGCCGCCGAGATCGCGGCGATGATGAGCGAGCGCGGCGTCGGCGGCG
>CAYQRX010000039.1:0-5028 GCA_964419865.1 uncultured Hyphomonas sp.
CTGATGGCCGAGCGCAAGGAAAAAACCCTTATCGGTCCGCGTGTTCGGCGCCTGCGCCGCACACTCGGCATCACCCAGGCGCAGATGGCCGAAGACCTCGGCGTGTCCGCCAGCTACATTAACCTCATCGAGGGCAACCAGCGCCCGATCAGCGCCAACTTGTTGTTAACTCTGGCGCGGGTTTACGACTTTGACATTTCCGATGTGGGGGGGATGGGCGATGCGCGGCTTGTATCGGAGTTGATGGAGGTCATCCGCGATCCGGCGCTGGAGGCCGGCCAGGTCGGCAAGAATGATGTCGAGGATATCGTCAATGCGAGCCCGGACATCGCGCGGGCCTTCGTACATCTCTATGACAAATACCGTGAACTGGCCCTGCGCACCTATTCCGATAATAATCCGCTGACGGACCGCGAGAAGGTGGAGCTGCTGGAGGAGTCCGCCCGCAGCGTGGAGTCCGTGCGCCAGATGCTTCAGGACCACCGGAATTACTTCCCGGAACTGGACGAGGCCGCCGAAGCCTTTGCCGCCGAACTATCCACCCTGCATGACGATCTGTATGCGGCGATGATCCAGCGTCTGAAGGCGGAGCATGGGCTGCGCGTGCGCGTGGTGCCCTATGACATCATGCCCAACACGCTGCGCTATTACGACCGCCACAAGCGCGGGATTGATCTTTCCGAGCTGCTCCCCCCGTCGGGCCGCCGGTTCCAGCTTGCCTTCCAGCTGGGAATGCTGGAATTCGGGGAGCTGATCGATTCCTATGTGATGAAGGCAGGCTTTACGGACCGGGATGCAATCGGCCTGGCCCGCGTCAGCCTGGCCAACTATTTCGCTGCCGCAGTGCTGATGCCCTATCATTCCTTCCTGCGCGAAGCGGAGAAGACGAAATATGATGTGCAATTGCTCAGCCACCGCTTCGCCACCAGTTTCGAGCAGACAGCCCATCGGTTGACGACCCTGCAGAAGCCCGATGCGCGCGGCATTCCCTTCTTCTTCGTGCGGATCGACACGGCGGGGAACGTTTCTAAACGCTTCAGCGCGGGGCGGTTCCATTTTTCCAAATTCGGCGGTGCCTGCCCGCTCTGGAACATCCATGAATGTTTCGAATCCCCGGGGCGAATCCGTACCCAGATCATCCAGATGCCGGACGACACGACCTATTTCTCGATCGCCCGCACGATTACCCGCACCGATGGCATCTATGACCGGCCTGGCCCGAAGCTCGCCATCGGCCTGGGGTGCGACATCGCCTATGCCAAACGCCTGGTTTATGCGGCCGACCATAATCTCGACATGGCCGAGCCGACGCCCATCGGCGTCAACTGCTATCTCTGCGAACGGCCCAACTGCGCCTCGCGCGCCCATGCCCCGCTGAACAAGAAGCTCGTCTTCGATGAGCGCGCGCGCGGCATCTCGCTGTACCGCTTCCAGGCAGAATAACGGCCCGGCGGCCAGCCTGCCTTATTCTACCGGAACGGCAGTGGCGCGCGAGAATGCCTGCCCCTTCATCAGGGCAGCGCGCGCATCGTCATACTCGCGCGCAAGCTGGTCGACATAATCCTTCACCGGCCCCCGCTTCTTCACGGCGCCAATGCCCTGGCCGCAGCCCCAGATATCCTTCCAGGCCTTCGCCTCGGTATTGCCGCCGGAGCCGAAATTCATCTTGGACGGGTCGCTCTCCGGCAGATTGTCCGGGTCAAGTCCGGCCGCGATGATCGAAGGCTTCAGATAGTTGCCGTGCACGCCGGTGAAGAGGTTGGAATAGACGATATCCTCTGCACCGTACTGAACGATGGCATCCTTGTAGCCTTCCATTGCGTTTGCCTCATCGCAGGCAATGAAGGCCGAGCCGATATAACCGAAGTCCGCCCCCATCGCGAGCGCGGCGGCGACAGCCCCGCCCGTCGCAATGGAGCCTGACAGCGCCAGCGGGCCGTCGAAGAATTCCCGGATCTCCTGAATCAGCGCGAAGGGCGAGAGCTTTCCCGCGTGCCCGCCGGCACCGGCAGCGACGGCAATGAGACCATCGGCGCCTTTCTCGAGCGCCTTCTTCGCAAACCATGTGTCGATCACATCGTGCATGACGATGCCGCCATAGGAATGGATCGCGTCGTTCACATCCTGGCGCGCGCCGAGCGAGGTGATGACCAGCGGCACCTTGTATTTCACGCAGGCCTCCATGTCGTGATCGAGGCGGTTGTTGGTCTTGTGGACGATCTGGTTGACCGCAAACGGCGCTGCCGGGCGGTCGGGATTCTTCACATTGTATTCGCCGAGTTCATTGGTGATCCGGTCCAGCCACTCATGCAGCACCGGGCCGGGCCGCGCATTCAGCGCCGGGAAGCTGCCGACCACACCTGCCTTGCACTGGGCGATGACAAGATCCGGTCCGGAGATGATGAACAGCGGTGAGGCGATCACCGGAATGCGCAGGTTCTGAAGCACGGCGGGGACGGTCATGGGAGGGCCCTTCGAGTAAGTGTACAGTGTTTACATTGACCGGAATGTAGCGCCCCGACCTGTCCGGGCAAGCCGTTACGTCGGGGGAAGCGCGGTCAGCCGATCATGACGCTGCCGCCGCCATCCACCGGCAGGATCGCGCCGGTCACATAGGCGGCTTCGTCGCTGGCGAGGAAGAGTGCGGCGTATGCGGTGTCCCAGCCGGTGCCCATCCGTTTCATCGGCACGCGGGCGGCGCGCTGGGCGCGCAGTTCGTCCTCCGGCACGCCGGTCTTCTGCGAGATGCCGCGGATTGCCATCGGTGTGTCCATCAGGCCGGGGGTGACGCAGTTGCAGCGCACGCCGCGCGAGGCGCCGGCCATGGCGATGCTGGTGGTCATGCGGTTGAGACCGGCCTTGGAGATTTCATAAGCCATCTGGAACCCGCCCGCGACGGAGGCGAGCGAGGAGATGTTGACGATGGCGCCGCTGCCCCGCGCGAGCATACCGGGCAGCACGGCCTTGCTGAGCAGCCAGGCCCCTTTCAGGTTGATGCGCAGCGTGCGGTCGAACGCCTCTTCGGTGAGCTTGTGGGCGGGGCCGTCGCCGCGGTCGCCGATGCCGACATTGTTGATGAGGATATCCGGCAGGCCGAAAGCGGCCGTGCAGGCTTCGAGGACGGCAGAGGCGCTTTCCGGCAGCGAGATGTCAGCGGCACAAGGCGCAGCGAGGCCGCCCTCGGCTTTGATCTCGTCTGCTGTCGCAGCGGCGCGCGCCTCTTCGCGGTCAACGCAGAGCACTTTCGCGCCCGCCCGGGCAAAAAGGAGCGCGATGGCCTTGCCATTGCCGATCGTGTCACCGGGCGTCTGCCCTGCCCCGCTGACGATGGCGACCTTGCCGGCCAGGCGTCCTGCGACCGGCGGCGCGCTCATTTGACGAGGTCCGGATCGAGGGTGAGGTCGTCATCGAGCTGCACACCGAAGGAATTGAGCATCATCGAGACCTGCGTGTACTGGCCGACCGTCATCACGAGATCCATCCTCTGCTTTTCGCTGAGAGAGGAAAGCTCCGCCCACGTGCTGTCGGTGATGAAGGCATCGGAGGTGAGCTCATCCGTGGCGCGCAGGAGGGCAGCGTCAACGGCGCTCCAGCCGGGCGCGTCCGGGCCCTGCTTGATCCGCTCGATCTCTTCATCCGTCAGGCCGCACTGTTTGCCGATGCGGACATGCTGGGCCCATTCATAACCGGATTTCCAGTTGTAGCCGGCGCGCAGGATGACCAGTTCGCGCTCGCGCGGGGCAAGGCTGTTATAGTCCGAGAGGATATAGCCGCCCCAGCGCATGAAGGATTTGTAGGCCTTGGGCGCATGCGCCAGCGTGCGGAAGATGTTGAACACCTGGCCCCGCCCGAACTGCGCAGCGAGCGCTTCCTTCTGCTCGGGGCTGAGCGCATCATCGGTCAGCGGCGCAATGCGCGGGCTTTTCAGTCTCATGGGGTCCCTCCGGCGTTTCCTGTCTGCCGGAGAGCAAAGCCTGACAGGCGGAGGCGGGCAAGCCCTCGCCGCGCGTCAGCCGAAGACGCGCGGGTCAGACCGGTCAACACGCGCATGCGCCGGCTCGTCGGCCGCATTCTTTATGGCGTCCAGGGTCGCCGCGTCGGCAATGCCGGTCGCAGGCAGACCGCGCTCCTGCTGAAAGGCCACCACGGCGCGGCGTGTGCCCTGGCCAAAGATGCCGTCAACACCCCCGGTCGCAAAACCGAGGGCTTCAAGGTCTGCCTGCAACTGCTTCACCCGGTCGCTGCGGCTGCCGGTGGCCAGCGGCTTCAGCGAGGGTGCAGACGGCGCCGCATCCGGGGCAACCGATTCCGGCGCGCCGGTCACGCCGAGCGCGATATTGGTCCAGAGAATGCGCACATCCTCGTCATGCGCCGCCGCCGCGCTCAAGGGATTGCCGCGATTTACGCCGCGCGAGACCTTCGCCGCATCATTCTCGTCGGCCCAGCGGTTGAGGTCATTGGCCTTCCAGAAGGCTGCGGCCACCTCGATCGATTTGGTGAGGTCTCTCGAGAGGAGGTCGGGGTCATTGGCAAGGTCGAGGCCGGCGGCATTGCCATAGCGGGTGTAATTGTCCCGGCCGGTCAGCTGGATGAAACCCCGGCCCCGAAACTTCCAGCCATCGCCTGGCTGGGTATTGCCGAGGCGCTGACCGAGCGCTGTTTGCGGCCCATAGACGGTGTTGGCGATCAGTTCCTGCTTGCGGGCATGCTGGCGGGCAAGATCCGGATTCTGGCGATAGAAGCTGAAGATTTGCGGCAGGCGTTCGGCGGAATAGTTCAGGCTTTCGGTTGTGAATTTCAGCCAGCCGGTTTCGACAAGGCCCTGGCCGAGAAAGTGCGCGAGGCGCAGCGGGGTGTTGATTTCATAGCGCGCCAGCGTGTCCAGTGAGGCGACAATGGCGCGGATATACCGGCCCTGGGTGCCCAGTTTCAGCACGTCCCAGCTGTTCCGCCCCGGCAGCAGCCGGGCGATCTTGTCGAGATCGATATCGCCAATCCCGGAAATGGAGATGATGTTTGCCATGAGTC
>CAYQRX010000039.1:5038-13106 GCA_964419865.1 uncultured Hyphomonas sp.
TCCCCGTCTCTGTTGCCGCCACCATAGCGGAGTTTGAGACGGAATGATGTCTGCCTTCAAGGGGCAGTCGCCGGCCAGACGGGGACAAACGAGGACATTTCCGGCCAAAAGCGGTCAGGTGCGCGCATCATCCGGCCGGCGCCGGACCGCCGACGGTCATTCCCTCCTGCACCGGTGCCTCGCCCCTTCCCACGCACTGGAAGGGTGGCGGCGGAAGCTGACAGCGACGAAAGTCATCCGTCCGCCAGCGGGGCAACGCTATGGGTCCGGCTACCCCTGAGAGGACGGGCAGCCGCGCGACAGGAGACCCCGCCAGGCCGTCTGCCGGTGCAGGAGGGAAATCAGGTCGCCCGGATCGCCGTCGGCAATCAGGCGGTCGAGACAGAGACCGGAACCGGATGTCCCGCCGGCGCCGTGCGGCATGAAACCCGGATGCACTTCAGCCTGGGAGGAAACGCTGTGAGAGCAGGAAGCAGGTTTCGCCGGGGGCATCGGTTTCGGTCTCCGTCTTGCGACTAATTCTCAATTGCATTTCGAGACCGATGGGTCAAGACCGAATTCATGACAATCGGGCAAGGCGCAGATGCGGTGTCCCGGACAGGCCGGCGGGGCCCTGCCCCAATGCAGGCCGCCCATGCAGGAATGCGCGTCTCCATGCCGCTGAGGAAATGGTTCACAAGCCGGCCCCTATGGCCCTAAAAACCGGCCCATGGCCGATGACATCCTCCCTTTCAGTTCCGCATTTCCCGAAGCCACCGAAGCCGACTGGCTGAGCGCCGTTGAAAAGGCGCTCAAGGGCAAGGGCGCCCACACGCTCACCCGCAAGACCGCCGACGGCATCGGCATCAAGGCGCTCTACCGCGAAAGCGACTTTGCCGCCGCGACCGACCCGCTGGGCCCTCCCGGCGAGGCGCCCTATCTGCGCGGCCCGACCGCGGCGCCCGACAAATGGCGCCCCTGGGACATCCGCCAGCTGTTCACCCATCCCTCGGCGGCAGACACCAATGCCGAGATCCTGCGCGACCTTGAGCGCGGCGTTGCCTCGGTCGAGATCGCGCTCGACTGTACCGGCAAGCAGGGTGTGCAGATCACCACACTGGAGGATTTCGAGACGGCGCTGACCGGCGTGCGCGCCGATTATGCCGGCGTGGCGCTGAGCCATCTGAACGCCTCTGGTGTGACGGCCTCGGCCCTGCTCGCCCTCTGGGCAGAGAAACAGGATAACGCGGCGGACCTCGCCATCGATTTCAATATGGACCCGCTCGGCGCGCTGGCGCGTTCCGGCAAACTCTCGGGCGGGCTGGATGCGGCATTTGACCGGCTGGCTGCCGTCATCGCCCCGCTGGGCGAAAAATTCCCGAAAGCGGGCCTTGTCCGCATTGACGCGACCAGTGTGCATGAAGCGGGCGGCTCGGAGGCACAGGAACTGGGCGCGCTGATCGCCTCGGCCATTGACACGCTGCGCCGCCTGGAGGGGAAAACAGACATCGCCGCGCTGACCGGCCGGATGAGCTTTGCCGTCGCGCTGGACGCAAATTACGGTATCGGCATCGCCAAGCTGCGCGCCGCCCGCCGCCTCTGGGCACGCTGCCTGGACGCGCTGGGGCTGGCCCCGGCCCCGATGCGGCTTCAGGGCATCAGCTCAGCGCGGATGCTGACCAAATATGATCCGTGGACGAATATGCTTCGCGTCACGGCGGCCGCCTTTGCCGGCGCGACCGGCGGCGCGGACATCCTGACGACACGGGCGTTCAATGAAGCCCTCGGCCGCCCCGAAGAACTCGGCCGGCGGATTGCGCGCAATACGCAGATCATTGCCATGGAAGAAAGCCAGCTCGGCCGGGTGGCAGACCCGACCGGCGGCGCCTGGTTCACCGAGACACTGGCAGACGACCTCGCCGAAGCAGCGTGGGCCGAGTTCCAGAAGATCGAAAGCGAAGGCGGCTATGGCGCCTCGCTCGTTTCCGGCGGCTTCCAGGGGCGCGTGAAGACGGTGCGCGACGCCCGCGCCAGGGACATTGCCAGCAGGAAGATCCCGCTGACCGGTGTTTCGGAATATCCGCTGCTGGAGGAGATCGCCGCGCCGGTCGCCGAGATCGAGGCGCCCCCCGCCCGCGACGGTGTGTCGGACGCCGGGATGAAACATTTCGTCAAGACCGCCCTGCCCTCGGGCGCCGATGCGGCGGCAGAGCCGCTCGCCCCGATCCGCCTTGCGGCCGACTTTGAAGCGCTGCGTGACGCCGCTGCCGGAGCGCCAAAGCCGCCGGCGGCCTTCATTGCGACGCTGGGCACGCTGGCAGAGTTTACGCCGCGTGCTGACTTTGCGCGCAACCTGCTCGCCGCCGGCGGCATCACCGCGAAGGAAGCGCCCGTGCCGCCGAAGGATGCCGCCGAACTCGCCGCAGCCTTCCGCGCCTCAGGCTGCCGGATCGCCGTCATCTGCGGCACGGACAAGGCCTATGAATCCGGCGCAGCAGACGCGGCGGCCGCGCTGAAGAAAGCCGGCGCGCAGGCTGTCTGGCTCGCCGGGAAAGCCGAGGCGCCCGGCATCGATCTCAACATTTTCGCTGGCTGCGACGTGCTTCACGCGCTCCAGCTTGCCCATGCCGAACTGGGAGTTTCCAAATGACCAAATTCCCCGATTTCACCAAACTCGACCTCGGCACGCCGGGCGCAAAAACCATCGCGGCCAGCCTCGGCGAAGCTTGGGAAACGCCGGAAGGCATCAACGTGAAAACGGCCTACACGGCGGCGGACCGCGAGGGTCTCGACTTCCTTGACGACTATCCGGGCCTTACCCCCTTTGGCCGCGGCCCCTATCCGACGATGTATACCAACCAGCCCTGGACGATCCGTCAATATGCGGGCTTTTCGACGGCCGAGGATTCCAACGCCTTCTATCGCCGCAACCTTGCGGCCGGGCAGAAGGGTCTCTCGGTCGCGTTCGATCTGGCCACCCACCGGGGGTATGATTCCGACCATCCGCGCGTCACTGGCGATGTCGGTATGGCGGGCGTGGCCATCGACTCAATCCTCGACATGCGCACACTGTTCTCCGGTATTCCGCTTGACCAGATGTCGGTATCGATGACGATGAATGGAGCTGTTTTGCCCATCCTCGCGCTCTATATCGTCGCCGCCGAGGAACAGGGCGTTCCGCCAGAAAAACTCGCAGGCACCATTCAGAACGACATTCTGAAAGAGTTCATGGTGCGGAACACCTACATTTATCCGCCCAAGCCCTCGATGCGGATCATCTCCGACATCTTTGCCTTCACCTCGGAGAAGATGCCGAAGTTCAACTCGATCTCGATTTCCGGCTATCACATGCAGGAAGCTGGCGCGACGGCCGACCTTGAGCTGGCCTACACGCTCGCCGACGGCATCGAATATATCCGCGCCGGCGTCGCCGCCGGGTTGGATGTGGACGCTTTCGCGCCGCGCCTCTCTTTCTTCTGGGCGATAGGCATGAACACCTTCATGGAAGTCGCCAAGATGCGGGCCGCGCGCCTGATCTGGGCGAAGCTGGTCAAGGAGAACTTCAATCCGAAGTCTGACAAATCCCTCAGTCTGCGGACGCATTCACAAACCTCCGGATGGAGCCTCACGGCGCAGGACGTTTACAACAACGTCATCCGCACCTGCCTGGAGGCAATCGCGGCCGCTGGCGGGCAGACGCAATCCCTGCACACCAACAGTTTCGACGAAGCCCTCGCCCTGCCAACGGATTTCTCCGCCCGCATCGCGCGCAACACACAGATTCTGCTGCAGCAGGAAGCGGGCGCCTGCCAGTCCATCGACCTGTTCGGTGGCAGCTATTATGTGGAGCGGCTGACGCATGATCTTGCGGCCAAAGCGCTGAAACATATCGAGGAAGTCGAAGCGATGGGCGGCATGGCCAAGGCTATCGAAGAAGGCCTGCCGAAATTGCGCATCGAGGAAGCCGCCGCCAACACGCAGGCGCGCATCGACAGCGGCACACAGACAGTGGTCGGCGTCAACAAGTTCCTTCTGGATGAGGATGAAGACGTCCCTGTGCTGAAGGTCGACAATGCCGCCGTGCGCCGGATGCAGCTGGAGAAACTCGCGCGCCTGAAATCGGAGCGCAACGAGGCAGAAGTAACCGCGAAACTCGACGCCATCGCCGAAGCTGCTGCCGGCACAAAGGGCAACCTGCTGGCTCTCGCCGTGGATGCGGCCCGCGCCAAGGCCACCGTCGGCGAGATTTCCGAAGCGGTCGAGCGCAGCCAGGGCCGCCACCAGGCCGTCATCCGCTCGATAAAGGGCGTCTATGGCAGCGGCGTGAAGGGCACCAACAAGGCCAGCGACGCCGAAGCCCTCGCCGCCGCCTATGCGAAGAAAAACGGCCGCAAGCCGAAAATCTACATCGCCAAGATGGGCCAGGACGGACACGACCGTGGGCAGAAGGTCGTCGCGTCCGCACTGATGGACCTTGGCTGGGAAGTCGAGATCGGCCCCCTGTTCCAGACGCCGGAAGAAGCCGCGCGCGATGCCCGCAAGGCGGGCGTGGATATTGTCGCGGCGTCTTCTCTGGCGGCGGGGCATCTGACGCTGGTGCCGGAGCTCAAACGCGCGCTCGGCAATGAGGGCGCGGCGAATACGCAGATCATCGTCGGCGGCGTCATCCCGCCGCAGGATTTCGACGCCCTGCGAACCGCCGGCGCCGCCGCCATCTTCCCGCCGGGCACGGTCATCGCCGACAGCGCCATCCGCATGCTGGAATTGCTGCTGGGCGAAGATGATCCGGCGCGCACGGCGGCGGAGTAGATTCGGCCTTATACGCGTTTCGCCTGAGGCGCATCGCGGCAATCCGGAACTGTTTCGGACAGGACGCGTTGAGGGGACGGAGGTCATACCCCTTAACCGTGCGCTCATCCGAACCTGAGAAGGCATGACAGGCCAGCAAACGCAAACTCTGCGCAAATATGTACGCTCCCCGCCCGCCGGTTTCGGACGCCTGGCCTGGTATGCGCCGGCGATCCTGTGGTCGGTTTCTGCGATCGGATCGGGCTCGGTTCTTTTCACCCCCCGGATTGCGGCGCGCTACGAGTATGCACTGCTGTGGATCGCGCTCGTCACATGTCTTCTCATGTGGTCCCTTATCCGCGAGTCGGCCCGCTACACGATCATCACTGGACGGACGATGCTCGATGGCTTCGGCAGGCTGCCTGGCCCGAAAGGCTGGGCGCTTTGGGTCATTTTCCTGCCGCAACTCGCGGCCGCTGCCGTCGGCGTCGCGGGTCTCAGCGCCCTTGTCGGCAGCGCGTTTGCGGTCGGCTTCGGCGGCAACAACGAACCCTACACCCTTTCATTCCTCGCCATTTCCACTGCGCTTGTCGTCTTCGGGGGCTATGACGGTGTGCGCCGCATCAGCGTTTACCTTGCATTCCTGCTCGTCGCGCTCAGCATCGCCGCAGCAGCGCAGGTTGCGCGCGGCTTCGACCCGATCCTGGAAGGCCTGCAGCCATCCCTTCCTTCAGATTTTGACCTGGCTTTCGTTCTGCCATGGATCGGCACAATCCTCGCGGGATCAATGGGAATCATCTGGTATTCCTACTGGACGGCAACCCATGGATTCGGCGGACCGAGCGAGCTTTCTGCGGAGCATGAGGAGGAAGGAGATGCCGAGACGGAGGATCGTGAAGGACGGGTGACGATGCTGCGGCACTGGCAGGGGCTGTCGAGCCGGGCGGCAGCGGCGGGCGTTGCAGCAGGGGCGGTCGTCATCCTTTCCTTCACCATTCTCGGGGCGGAGCTGCTGGCGCCTGACGGCAACATACCTTCTGGTGAGAATGTCGCCGGCGAACTCGCCACACTGTTCCAGGGAGTCTGGGGACAGTTCGGATTCTGGGCCATGATCCTGTTGTCGATCGTGGCGCTCGGCGGCAGCGTGCTCGCCAACCAGGATGGCTGGGGTAGAAGCTTTGCGGACATCACTTTGCTCTTGCTGAGGCCCGACCAGCGGCCGTCCTTTCTCACGCGCCTGCGCCTGCAGAAATTCTTTGTGATTGTCGTGACGGGCATTGCGCCGGCGGCGATCTACCTCGCCTTCAGCGACCCAGTGGAGATCATGTCGGCCTCCGGCGTTATCGGCGCGGCGCACACGCCCTTCATCGCGGCGCTCATCCTGCTCGTCAATCTGCGCGACCTGCCGGAGCAGCTGCGGCCAGGCATCCTGTCGGTGTCATTGCTTGCGCTTGCCGGGCTCTACTATCTCGGCGTCTCAGCGCTGCGCCTGATCGCGTGAACTCACGAATTTCCTGCTCGCGAACGGGCATAGGAATGGGGTATGCACATTCTCTACTCCCCTGCCCCAATACAGCACTCGCTATAAAGGAACGCCATGATCCTCACCACCACCCATACCGTCCAGGGCCGCGACATCCGCGACTACAAAGGCATCGTCTGCGGCGAAGTCGTGGTCGGGGCGCATCTGGGCAAGGATATCCTGGCCAGCTTCACCAACATCGTTGGCGGGCGCTCGAACGCCTATGAAAGCACGCTGCGCGAGACGCGGGATGAGGCGCTCGCCGAGATGATCGAAGAGGCAAGGCGCCTCGGCGCCGAGGCCATTGTCGGCGTGAAATTCGACTACTCCGTCATCGTACAGGGCGGCTCGATGATGCTCGTGGCGGTTGCCGGCACGGCTGTGACGCTGGCATGAGCGCGCTCACCACCATCGCGCCGAGCGCAGAGGAAATGTATCTGACGGCGGAAAAATGCTTCGCCGACCTGCCCGAGTTCATGAAGCGGGCCGCCGGCGATGTGCGCATCCTCGTCATGGACTATGCCGAGGACGAGACGCTCGACCAGCTGGACATCGACGACCCGCTGGAGCTCACCGGCCTCTATGCCGGCGTGCCTCTGACCGTCGAGAGCGTGACACACCCCTCGCCCGAACGCCCGCTCGTCTATCTCTACCGCGTGCCGATCCTGTTCGAATGGGCCCAGCGCGGCGATGTGACGGTGGAGGAGCTCGTGGCGCATGTCTTCATCCATGAGCTCGGCCATCATTTCGGCTGGTCGGATGAGGAGATAGACGCCGCGCTTGAGGCCGCCGATGAGGATGATGCCGCAGGGTGAGGGCCAGTTCCCCGCGGGCGCGAAGTGTGACAGGCTCAGCCTTTCCACAGACACTCAGGGAGCCCGACTTATGAGACTGCCCGCCGCCATCCTTGCCGGCCTGATGCTGGCCGCATGTTCGCAGGAAGCCGCCCCGCCGGCAGCAGGCGCCGCTGCACAGGCCGATGACGCCCCCGCCCTGCTGGACGACTTGGCCGAGGAGGAAATCCCGGCCGCCGCGCCGGTCGAAGCGGTGCCGGCCGAGCCGGAGCCGCCGGAGCCGCGCGAGCCGGAATTTTCCTTCGACAATCCGCCCCCGGAAGCAGACCAGTAGACGGCGCGGGCACCCTGCCCCTAGATAGAACGAGAAAGAGGGCTCCGGGGAGACGCGCCAGATGACCAGCGATATCGAACTTGACGGCCTCGGCCTTGCCGCGCTTGTGCGCGAGAAGAAAGCCTCGCCAGGCGAGCTTCTGCAGGCGGCTGTTGGCCGGGCTGAGAAGGCGCAGGCGCAGATCAACTGTTTCTCGGCGCTGTATCCAGACCTCGCGCGCGAGCAGATTGCGGCGGGCAAGCTCGCCGGCCCTTATGCGGGTGTGCCGTTTCTGGTGAAAGACCTCGGCGTGGAGGTCAGCGGCGCGCCGGTGACTTCCGGCAGCCGCGCCTACAAGGACAATATCGCCGCCAGGGATTCGACGCTGGTTGCGCGGTTCCGCAAGGCGGGGCTCGTCTTTTTCGGCGCGACGACAACGCCGGAATTCGGCCTGACGCTGACAACGGAGTCGACGCTCTACGGCCAGACGCGCAATCCGTGGGACCTGACCCGTATTGCCGGCGGCTCCTCCGGCGGTGCGGCAGCGGCGGTGGCGGCCGGCGTCATCCCGGTCGCCCATGCCAGCGATGGCGGCGGCTCGATCCGTATTCCGGCGGCCTGCTGCGGCGTCGTCGGGCTCAAACCCTCGCGCGGGACCCATCGGCATGCGCC
>CAYQRX010000039.1:13116-16729 GCA_964419865.1 uncultured Hyphomonas sp.
CGGGCGCATGCCGATGGGTCCCGCCAAGACCGAAGGCTGGAACGGGCTCTCGACCGTCGGCGTCGTCAGCCGCACCGTGCGAGACACTGCCGCGATGCTCGACCTGACGCACGGGCCGGAAACCGGCAGCCGTTACGCAGCGCCTGTGCCGGCCCGGCCATACCTGTCGGAACTGGACCGTGACCCGAAGCCCCTGCGCATTGCGCTCTGGCCGGTGGCCCCGAACGGAACGCGGCCGGACGCCGAAGCGGCCGAAGGCCTCGCCAACACGGTGAAGCTGCTCGAGAGCCTCGGCCATACCATTGTCGAGGCCGGCCCGCTGCTCGACGGGGAAGCGCTGGCCAAGGCAGCCCTGTTTACCATCTCGGCGAATATCGCGGCGCTGATCGACGAGCGCGGCGCCGCGCGCGGCACTCCGGTCACGGATGATGAGCTGGAGCCGATCACTGCCTCAATGGCCAATCTCGGCCGCACGGTCCCGATGGTGGAGCTCGCCCGCGCCAACAACGCCTTCATCACGGCGGCCATCTGCTATGAGCATTTTCTCGATGCGGGCCAGTTCGACCTGACGCTTTCGCCGACGCTGCACCGCGCGCCGGACCTTCTCGGCACAATGGCGTTGACCGCCGATCAACAGGCCATGGGCGCCGCGGTGGCGGGCTTCGCGGCCCACTGCGCCCTGTTCAACCAGACGGGATGCCCGGCTATCTCCTTGCCGCTCCACTGGACCAGACCCACCGCGACTGCTCCGGCCGGCCTGCCTATTGGCATGATGTTCGGCGCGCGCTATGGCCGCGAGGACCTGCTGATTTCCCTGGCAGGACAATTGGAGCGCGCTGCACCATGGGCACACAGGAAACCCCCGGTCTGGGTGGGATGAGCTGGCACAAGGGCGGCTGCCATTGCCGCGCCGTGCGTTTCGAGGTGCAGCTGCCGGACGCCTTCGAGGTGGAAGACTGCAACTGCACCATTTGCGCGATGAGCGGGAACATCCATGTCATCGTGCCATCCAGCCGCTTCCGGCTTCTTCAGGGTAGGGACAATCTCAGCGAGTACACTTTCAATACCGGCGCTGCGAAACATCTCTTCTGTCGGACCTGCGGCATCAAGAGCTTCTACATCCCGCGCTCCAATCCCGACGGCGTCGCCGTCACCTGGCGGGCGCTGGATGACTGGATGAAGCTCAAGGTCACGGTCGTGCCCTTCGACGGTCAGAACTGGGAGGCGAACGCCGCCCGGCTGGCGCACAAGTCGAAGGCCTAGCGCGGGCCGTCTTCGCGCGGCGTTTCGCCACCACTCTTCCGATGCCGGCGCCGCTCATCCCTCGGGCCGGAGAGGATATAGGCCACCCAGGCGCGCTGGTCGGCGCTGAGGCCGTCAAGCCCGCCAATGACCTCGACACCGATCCGGTCGCGCAGGCGCGTGTCGGCCTCGCGCAGTTCGGCAAGCGCGGCCTGCGCGGCCGCCTGATCGAAAGGTTCGACACTGAGGACGGCGGCAAGCCGGCGCTCTGCAGCGCGCCGCGCCTCCAGTTCTGCCCCGGCCGCCTCGAAGCCGCGGCGCATCAGCTGGCGCACTTCCCGGCGATCCTCCCGGGAGATTTCCGGCATTGCCTCCGGGCGCTCATGGCCGCGCGGACCGTGCGGGCGTTCCTGTTTCGGCGGATCCGGGCGCAGATGCTGGCCGGCGACATAGCCGCCGAGCCCGAGATTGACGATCAGCGAAGCGCCGAGCGCGGCCGGCACCAGCCAGTTTGGCACACCGCTCATTGAATATCCTCCACCGGATAGGCCGCCGGATCAAAGCCGAGCGCCGACAGGACGAGCGCCTCCACCTCCGCATCCAGATCATCCTCGGCAATTGCGGCCGGCGCAACGGTCAGGCCCATGACCAGGCCGAGCGCCGCTGCCGCAAGGCCGCTGGCTGGCAGCCAGGGCGCCCTGGGGCTCAGCCAGCGCGGCAGGCCGAACGGTTTTGACCGGCGCGGCGCCGATGCGATGATCGCCTCCGTCAGCGCCGGTGAGGGCGTCACTTCGGGCAGCGCCTCGAGGGCCATGTCGAGTTGGCGCGCCTGTTCCAGAACGCTGGCAAAGCGGCCTGGATGCGCCGCCAGCAGCGCCTCGGCTGCCGCGCGCTCCTCCGCCGGCCAGCTGGCCGGATCGGCGCCCCAGCTCTCGATCAGGCTGATCAGGCGGGTATCGGTCATGCGCTCGCTCATCGCGCTTCTCCTTCCCTCACCAGCAGGGCCGACCGCAGGGTGCGGCGGGCGCGTGCCAGAAGGCTCTCCAATGCTTCAACGCTTATATTCATGATTTCCGCCGCTTCGGCCTGCGAATGTCCCTGAAGCGCGCACAGGGTCAAGGCGGCCGACTGGCGCTCCGGCAGGCGGGCAATGGCCGATTCCACGGCGCCGACGCGCTGCATCTGGTCGAGCCGATCCTGCGGGCCGAGGCCCGGATCGGCATTGTCCGGCAACTCGCCGGGCAGCGCCTCGCGGCGTTTGCGCAGCCGGTCATAGCAGAGGTTCAGCGCCACCCGGTGCAGCCAGGTGGAAAATTTCGCCCGCGGCTCCCAGCCGGGCAGCGCCTTCCAGGCGCGGATGAAAGCTTCCTGTGTCACGTCTTCTGCCTCTGCCAGATCGCCGAGCATACGGGTAGCAAGCGCCAGCACGCCCGGGCTGTAGCGGTTGACCAGCGCACGGACGGCTGCGGCATCACCTGCCGCAGCGCGCGTGATCTGATCGAGGTCGGATGAGAACGCCACGGCAGGAAGTCTAGCCGAGTCCGGGCCGGAGTCCCGACAGGTAATCGCAGGGGTGGTGCGAATACCCGGTCGCGGCGCCGGCCCGTCCCCCGAAGAACCCTTACTCTTCGGCTGCGGATCTCTTCTTGCCGCGCCATTCGCCCCGGCGCTCCTTCATCTTGGCTTTGGCAGCCTCAAGCTCGGCTTGCGTCACAACGCCGTCGCTGTCCGCATCAAGCTTGTCGAAGCCCTGAATCCGTGCGGCGGTGAATTCGGCGAGGCTCAGCTGGCCGTCGCCGTCCGTGTCCATTGCGGCCCAGCGTTCATCGGCCCTGGCGGCGCGCTTGGCCTTCCACTCCTCGGCCTTGGCCGGGTCCATGGCGCGCTTGCGCTTGCCTTCACCGCGGGCCGGACGATCTTCAGCGCCGGCTTCAGCCCTGCGGGCTTCCCATTTGGCCTTCATCTCGGCGCGTTTGGCCTCACGATGGGCCTGCATTTCGTCGCGCGTGACAAAACCATCGGAATTGGCGTCGATCTTAGCGAACTGTGCGGCGATGCCAGCTTCGGCTTCCGCCCGCGTGACCGTGCCATCGCCATCGGCGTCCAGCATCTTGAACATGGCGCCATGACCGCCCTTGCCGTGGCCGCGTTTGCCCGGTTCTGCCTGAGCGGCGAG
The DNA here is from genome assembly GCA_964419865.1 of uncultured Hyphomonas sp. Lineage (GTDB taxonomy): Bacteria > Pseudomonadota > Alphaproteobacteria > Caulobacterales > Hyphomonadaceae > Hyphomonas. Next base: position 16,535 of record CAYQRX010000039.1, read on the forward strand.
TGGCAGAGCCAGCGCAAGGGCCGCGATTCCGGCGAATGCAAAGGTCGAACGTTTCATCTCTGGTCTCCTGATTTCGTCTCCCAGCGACCATGAAACGGGAGGGCGTTCAGGATTCCGTCGCCGCAAGCTGCAGTTTCTCGCGGGCCATTGAATGTACTCGGTTTTTCACATCGCTCAGCCTTGCCTCGAGCGCCT
>CAYQRX010000040.1:0-16504 GCA_964419865.1 uncultured Hyphomonas sp.
CACGCTTTCCGGCTGGCCGGTATGGAAGCTCGGCCACTGCACCCAGGGCTCCAGCGTCGGGTCGCCCGTATGTGTCACCCAGGTTTCGGAGACATCATGGAGCCGCTTGAAATTCGGCAGTTCGCCGGCGGCCATCATGCGCTCGATGATCGGGGGACAAAGCTCGTTCAGCTCCAGAACGAGGACCGGGCCGTCCTTAACCATGTTCGTCATGTCTCAATCCCACGCAAATGCCTGCTGCTCACCCCCACCGGATGAGGATTTCATGCCACACTCGCAAAGTCGATGCCATACAACCGCCGCGCGACGGGCGCCGATTTAAGCCTCATGCCGCCCCGATGGTCGTGCGGTGCAGCAGGCGGTCATGGCCGGCATAGCCGCCGGTCGCCATGTGCAGGGTGCAGCGATTGTCCCACATCAGCAGCATGTCCTTCTGCCAGCGATGGCGATACTGGAACTGCGGCCGCGTCTGCCAGCGATAGACCTCTGTCACCAGGTCCCAGCCTTCCTGCTCGCTCATGCCTTCGACGCCGATGATATAGCCGGCGCAGCCGAACAGGCTCTCGCGCCCGGTTTCCGGATGCACGCGGATGAAGGGGTGGGTGTGCGTCGCCTCGGCCTCTTCGGAGGGGCGGATGTCCATGGAGCGGCCCTTGTCGCCGGCGCCATACATGCCCTTGGGCGAGTAGGCGTTCTTGGCCGAATGGATCGCCTTGCGGCCTTCGATCCGGCGGCGCAGATCGTCCGGCATTGCTTCCAACGCGGCATACTGGCTGACGAACAGCGTGTCCCCGCCCACCGGCGGAATGGTGATGCCATAGAGGCAGGTGCCCTGCGGCGGCCTCTCCTGGAAGCTCCAGTCCGAATGCCAGCTTTCGGCAAAGATCGGCGATGTCTCATCCGCCGCACGCTTCACCGCGATGATATGCTTGCGCCCCGGCAGCGGCGCGATGAAGGGGTCGTCACCGAACGGGCCGAAGGCGAGGGTGAAGCGTTCCAGGTCATCATCGGTGAGGCGCTGATCCGGGAAGCTGAGAACCTGGTGTTCCAGCCAGAGGGCGCGGATTTCGGCGGCAAGGTCGTCCGGTATCGGCTTCGACAGGTCTGCCCCGCGCACTTCCGCGCCGCAGGACTGACCGGACTTTGTGATCGTCAGGCTCATTTTCTTTTCCTCCCAGCAGGCACCTTACCATGCCGCGCCCAAAGTCCTAGAAGACCCCCCATGAGTGACCTTTTTTCCGCCGCCGGCCTCGAAGAAGACGCGCCCCGCCCGCTGGCGGACCGGCTGCGTCCGAAGACGCTGCCGGAAGTGGTCGGACAGGGACACCTGATCGGCCCGGAGGGGCCAATCGGGGCCATGCTGCGCAGCGGCAAGCTCGTCTCGATGATCCTCTGGGGGCCGCCCGGCACCGGCAAGACGACCATCGCCCGGCTGCTGGCGCAGGAGACCGAGCTTGAGTTCGAGGCGCTCTCGGCGATCTTGTCTGGCGTCAAGGATCTGCGCGCCGCCTTCGACCGGGCCGAAGCCCGGCGGAAGGTGGGCAAGGGCACGCTCCTGTTCGTCGACGAAACCCACCGCTTCAACCGCGCCCAGCAGGATGGCTTCCTGCCTTTTGTCGAGAGCGGCACGGTCACCCTCGTCGGCGCGACGACGGAGAATCCGAGCTTCGAGCTCAACGGCGCGCTGCTGTCGCGTTGTCAGGTGATGGTGCTGCGCCGTCTTGAGGACGGGGATCTTGAGGAGCTGATGCGGCGCGCGGAGGCGCTTATCGGCCGGCCCATTCCAGTCATGCCCGAAGCGCGCGAGGCGCTGATCCGGATGGCGGACGGCGATGGGCGCTACCTGCTCAACCTGGTCGAACAGGCTTATGCGATGCGGTCCGGGCCGGAGGAGATGACGCTGGAGGAGGTCGCCGCCGGTCTGCAGCGGCGTGCCGCCGCTTACGACAAGGACCGGGAGGAGCATTACAATCTCATCTCCGCCCTGCACAAATCCGTGCGCGGATCAGACCCCGATGCGGCGCTCTACTGGTTTGCCCGCATGCTGGAAGGGGGCGAAGACCCGCTCTTCATCGCCCGCCGCCTGATCCGCATGGCAAGCGAGGATATCGGCCTTGCCGACCCGACCGCGTTGATGATCTGCGGCGAGGCGGCGCGCGCCTATGAACGCCTCGGCTCGCCGGAAGGCGAACTGATGCTCGCCCACGCCGTGATCCACCTTGCCACCGCGCCGAAATCCAACGCCGCCTATGTCGCCTACAAGGCGGCCCGCCGCGCCGCCGCCGAAACCGGCAGCCTGATGCCGCCGAAACATATCCTCAACGCGCCCACCTCCATGATGAAGGATCAGGGCTATGGCTCCGGCTATGTCTATGATCACGATACGGAGGAAGGCTTCTCCGGCCAGGACTATTTCCCGGAAGGCATGGGCCGCCGAGAGTTCTACCTGCCCAAAGGGGCAGGGCGGGAGAAGCCGATTGCAGAACAGCTTGCGCGGTTTGCGGAGTTGAGAAGGTCGCGCCGTCGGGGGTAAGGAGGGGCATACATGACCCGCAACCGCACCGTTCCTCATGTCGGCGCCGAGGATGCCGTCTTCGTGCGCAGCCTGCTGATTCATGAGGACGCGGCCGTCCTCGCCTTCAACAAGCCGTCAGGGCTGGCCTCGCAGGGTGGGGGCGGGATCGGCCAGTCGCTGGATGATCTGCTTTGGGCGTTTGCCAAATCCAATGGCAAGCGCCCGCGCCTTGTCCACCGGCTGGACCTGGGCACCTCCGGCGTCATCATTGCCGCGCGCACCCAGCCGGCCGCCGCCTTCCTCTCGCAGGCCTTCGCCGGGCGCGAGGCGCAGAAGACATATCTTGCCATCGTCAAGGGCGATATTCCGGTAGCGGATGAAGGCGTCATCGACGCGGCTCTCGTCAAGGTCGAGGAGGGCGGTCGCGCCCGCATGATCCTCGCAAAGCCGGGCCGGAAGGGGGCGCAGGCGGCCCGCACACGCTGGCGCGTCCTTGCCCGCAATGGCCCCTTCGCCCTGATGCAGCTGGCGCCGGAGACCGGCCGGATGCACCAGATCCGCGTGCATCTCATGTCTCTGGGATGTCCGATCATCGGCGACGCGCTGTATGGCGAGGGCGAAGCGACGGCGGCGCGCGTGATGCTGCATGCCAGCGGCCTCGACATCCCGCATCCGCAGGGCGGCCGGCTGACGCTCACGGCGCAGGTGCCGGAGGAATTCCGGTCTGCGGCCGCCGCCGCCGGAGTTCAGTCCGGCTTGTAATAGCCGCGATACCAGTCGACGAAGTTCCGGATACCGGTACGATAGTCCGTGTCCGGCGTATATCCGGTCAGTGCTTCGAGCAGGCGGACATCGGCAAAGGTCTGGTGCACATCGCCTGGCTGCATATCGACCATATTCTTCACAGCCTTCCGGCCGATCGCGTCTTCGATGGCTTCGATATAATCCATCAGCCTTACCGGGCTGGCATTGCCGATATTGACCAGCCGGTAAGGCGCCACCGGCGAGAGCGAGTCGCCCCGGATCAGGTGCTGGCCCATCGCTGGCGGGCGGTCCATCAGCCGGCGGATCGCTTCGACGAGGTCGTCGATATAGGTGAAGTCGCGCAGGAGGTCGCCGTGATTGAACACGTCGATCGGCTCGCCGCGGAAAATCCGGTCGGTGAACAGGAAGAAGGCCATGTCCGGCCGGCCCCAGGGACCATAGACGCTGAAGAAGCGCAGCGCCGTAGTCGGCACCCCATAGAGATGCGCATGGCTGTGCGCGATCAGCTCGCTGGCGAGCTTGGTCGCAGCGTAGATGGTCAGCGGATAGGGCGCGGGATCGCGCTCCTCGAAGGGGAATTTCTGATTTGCGCCGTAGGCGGAGCTGGTCGAGGCGAGCACAAGATGCCGGGTGCCATACCGGCGGGCCAGGTCGATGACATTGAACGAGCCGACGATATTGGCGTCGATATAATCGGCCGGATGGTCAAGGCTGTAGCGCACGCCGGCCTGGGCGCCGAAATGCAGCACGATCTCCGGCTCGTCGCGCTCGAACACCGCCTGCATGGCCGCTGCATCCTCAACGCGGATACGGTCCATGCGGAAACTTTCAAACGCAGTGAGGCGCGCGGCGCGGTCTTCCTTCAGTTTGGGGTCGTAATAGGGTGTGAAACAGTCCACCCCGGTCACGCTATGGCCTTCCCGCAGAAGGCGCAGGGCGATTTCATTCCCGATGAAGCCGGCGGCGCCGGTCACGAGCACCTTCATCTCTTACTCTCGTCACGTCTGGCCAGTCGGCTAGACGATTGGGGGCGATTGCACAAGCACGCGCGCCTGCAGCGCGGGCTGCAGGCGCATCGTCCGTGCGGGGCCTACCGCTCGCGGATGCGCGGGCTGATGGCGAGCGTCTGGCCGGAATTGACGGCTTCGATGGTCGCCAGTTCTTCCAGCAGGATCTGCGTGCGCTTGTCGCCGGCGATGGCGCTGACCAGGCCGGCGGCCTGGGCGGCTTCCGAGGACACGCCGAACAGGGATTCGAGCGCTTCGAAGCCGGACTTGCGCTGCGGATAGAAGCGCAGGCGCGGTTTCACATCCGCCTCGATCCCGGCCAGTTCCTTGGCCTTGTCGATGGCGTCCATGAAGCCGCCGATCTCATCCACGAGGCCGATGCGGCTGGCATCCTCGCCCGTCCAGACGCGGCCGCGGGCCACTTCATGCACCTCGTCCCAGCTCATGCCGCGGCCTTCGCCGACAAGGGTGAGGAAGCGGTCATAGCCGCGCTTCAGCATCGCCTTGACTTCGGCTTCCTGGTTCTCGGTGAAGGCATCGACGCCCCAGGCCGAGGCGAATTCGCCGCCGACGCTGACGGTGTCGAAGGTGACGCCGATCTTGTTGAACGGGCCGGCGACGGCGAGCTTGCCGCCGAAAATGCCGATCGAGCCGGTCAGTGTGGCGCGGTTGGCAAGGATCACATCGGCGCCGGTGGAGACATAATATCCACCCGATGCCGCCAGGCTGCCCATCGAGACAACCACCGGCTTGTCTTTCTCCTTGGCCCGTTCGATGGCGCGCCAGATCTGGTCGGACGCGGTCGGCGAGCCTCCGGGGCTTTCGACGCGGAAGACGATGGCTTTGACATCATCATTCTCGGCCGCATCGAGAATCGCCCGGGCGATCACGTCGGACGCGAAGGCGGGCGGGTCGGAGAAGGGCGAGCCACCATCCGCGCCGCCGGTGACGATCGGGCCCTCGCCGCCGATGACGGCGATCAGCGGTGCGCGCCGGTCGGGCCGCGCCGGGGATGAATACGAGGCCAGATCGATCAGTTCCGGCTTGCCGCCGGCGCGTTCCTTGACCGCTTCCTCGGCATCTTCCGGCCAGCCGAGCTTGTCGATGAGGCCGAGGCTGATGGCGTCTTCGGCTGTTTTCGGGCCGCTTTCGAGGATGGTGCGCAACTGGCCGGCGGAGGTGCCGCGATCATCGGCAATATCCGTCAGCGCGGTGTTCCAGATGGAGTTGGCGAGCGCGGCCATCGCCTCCCGGTGCGGTTCGGTATAGCCGGTCTCGTTGTAGGAATTCGGCGCGTTCTTGTATTCATAGAAGGGATAGATCTGGGCTTCGAGGTCGATCATGTCGAACAGGCCCTTGAGGAACTCCGTCTCGAAGGTAACGCCGGTGATCATCAGATCAGTGCCCGGCTGCATCCAGATCTCATCAGCCGAGGAGATCGAGTGGAAAGAGGAGGGGCCGCTGGCGCCGAACATGCCCTGGGAATGGGCGATGACGAATTTGCCGGAAGCCTGGAAGCTCTGAATCGCATCGCGCAATTCTTCAGCGCGCGCCGTGCCGGGGCTCCAGGCGGCCCCGCGGATGTAAAGGCCTTTGACCGAACTATCGGTCTCGGCATCCTTCAGCTTCAGCAGAAGGTCGATGAAGCCCGGCGTGCCGGCAAAGGCGGCAAAGCCGGTGGCCGGTGCCTGATCGGGAAAGGCCGTGTTGAGGTCGAGTGTCAGCACGATATTGCTCGGATGCGGCGGCTTCGCGGTTGCGGCGCTGTAGATCAGCCCGAACAGCATGAAGAAGCCGAGGACCACGAACAGGATCATGGCGACAAAGGTGCCTGCCAACGACAGCAGAAAAGTTCTCATTCCCGGGAGGCCTTCCATAAAGGGCGCAGGATGCGCAGCGTGTGTTCCTGTACGATATTGTTGATATTCGATAAAAAGTAAAGGGCTGAGATGCTGCGCTGCACTGCAATTGCCGGCCGGCTCAGTTTGGTGTGCAAAACACGCGGCGGCGGGTGTTGCCAGCATGACAAAGGTTGGCTATCTGGCGCTTCCACTGTTGGGGTGTAGCCAAGTGGTAAGGCAGCGGTTTTTGGTACCGCCATCCCTAGGTTCGAATCCTAGCACCCCAGCCAACCTTCTCCCGTCATTCGCCTTTGCCCGCGTCGACTGGCGCCGATGCAGCGCCGGCGCCCAGCCGCCGCGCCTGCCGATTGATCCCGGCAGAGTCGGTACTGCCCCGAAATATGTCACAATTCGCCGCTAGGCATTCTATTGCAGCACAATGTCCTGCGCTGGTCAGAACTGCGCGCTGCCGGTTGCGTTCATGTCCCGCCGGGATATTTTCTGAACGAATCGTAAAGCCGGATTGATCCGCAATTAGAGGATTGTTACCGTTGCGGTTCCCCGTTAAGGCCTTCCGGCGTCTGTCGCAGAATGCTGGCGGATATAAGCAGAAAACAGAGAGCGGACAGCGCTCCGGACAAAGCAGGGGAGGTGTTGGGTTGTTTCCTTCCACTTCCAGGTCAAACTTCGGCTCTTGTGTGTGCGAGCCGGCAGACATCGGGACGGCCTCGCAAGCAGGTGCGCCCGCAACCAGGATTCACGCGCCCGCGGGGCGCGTCACCGTTTGGAGAGTTGAGAGGCTGACCTCATGAAGAAACTTCTTTCACCTGCCCGCAGCGTTCTCGCTGCTGCGCTGATTGTCGGGCTTGCCGTTCCGGCACAGGCTCAGTTCCGTGACACACTGAACACGGGCGAGCAGGCGACGCGCAGAGCCGAACAGATTCAGGACCAGATCAACCAGCTGGACGATCAGCGCTCTGACATGGTTCGTGAGTTCCGCACCCTCCTGCAGCGCCGCGATGCCGCTGAACTGTTTGCGAAACAGCAGGAACTGGTTGTCCGCAGCCAGGAAGAAGAAATCGCCTCGCTGACCGAACAGCTTGGCTCGATCGACGACATCACCGCCCAGACGGTTCCGATGCTGCTCGGCATGATCGAAGACCTGAAACTCTTCGTCTCCGCCGACCTTCCGTTCAAGATGGAAGAGCGCACCGCCCGCCTCGAAGCGCTGGACGGCGTGATGGCGACCCCGAACGTCTCGGCCGCCGAACAGTACCGCCTCATCATGGAAGCCTATTCCGCCGAGATGGAGTATGGCCGCACCATCGACACCTGGCAGGAAGAGATCACCATCGACGGCAATCCGACGATGGTCGACATGTTCCTCTATGGCCGCGTTGCTTACGTCTATCTGACGCCGAATGGCCGCGGCGCCCGTTATGATCGCACCACCGGTGAGTGGGTGTCGCTGCCCAACAGCTATGTGCCGGACGTCCAGCGCGCCATCCGCGTCGCCCAGGGCAAGGCCCAGCAGGTCGTCCTCTTCGCCCCGGTCCAGAAATTCTCGGTCCAGTAAGCGGCCCGGCTCAGATATAAGGTTGCCAAGAATGTTTAAGATGAAACGCTCTCTCCAGGCTCTGGGTGTGTCGGTTCTGATGGGCGCATCCGCCGTCCTGACCGCTCAGCCGGCCGTCGCCCAGTCCCTCACCGATGTGCTGCAGGCCGTGCGCCGCGACTCCGAGCAGATGTCTGCTCAGGACCAGCAGCGCCTCAACGAATTCCGTCAGGACACGGCCAGCCAGGCCGCCCGCATGGCGGAAGCCCGCAACGCGCTTGCCGCCGCTGAAGCCCGCGGCCGCGCCCTCAGCGCCCGCTTCGATGCGAATGAAGCCATCCTCTCCGACCTCGAGGCCCAGGTCTCGCAACAGGCCGGTGACTTCCAGGAACTGCTCGGCCAGTTCCGTTCGGCTGCCGGCGCAACGATGCCGGAAATCGCCAACTCCCTCGCCAATTTCGACTATACCGACCGCGTCGCCGGTATCGCCGAAATCGCTGAGGCCCGCGTTCTGCCGACGCGTAACCAGCTGGAGCGTCTGCCCAAGGCGATGCTGCAGGAAATGATCGCGCAGTCGGAAGTGAAAACCTTCACCGCCACCGTCAACGGTATCGGCCCGAACGGCTCCAACGCCGAAGCCGAGCTGATCCGTATCGGCGTGTTCACGGCTGCAACCACCGACGACCGCAAATTCGTCGAGGTCCGCCGCCCGAACACCGGCGACACCTTCCTTCAGGCGTTCCCGAAACAGCCGGGCGGTGCGTATGCCTCCGGCATGGCGTCGCTGGTTCGCGCCAGCGAGGGCGATGTCGTCCGCGCGCCGGTTGACCCGTCTCGCGGCAACCTGTTCGGCATCCTCGGTGACCTGCCGACCTTCGGCGACCGTCTCGCCCAGGGCGGCCCTGTCGGCGCCGTGATCGCCTCGCTCGCCGTCATCGGCATCCTGATCGGCCTGTTCAAAGTGTTCACGCTGTTCACCATGGGCGGTGCGATGCGCGCCACGGCGAAAACCCGCCAGGCCGGCACCGGCAACCCGCTGGCCCGCGTGTTCGAAGCCTACGAGAACAACCGCAACGCCGATGTCGAAACGCTCGAACTCAAGCTCGACGAGCAGATCCTGCGCGAGAGCCCCCGCATCGAACGCTTCAACGACATCATCAAGGTGCTTGCCGCTGTGGCCCCGCTGATGGGTCTGCTCGGTACGGTTATCGGTATGATCATCACCTTCACCGCCATCACCATCTACGGTGCCGGCGATCCGAAGCTGATGGCTGGCGGTATCTCGGTCGCGCTCATGACCACCGTGTTCGGTCTTGTTGCTGCCATCCCGCTGCTGCTGATCCACGCCATCGTCTCGGCCATAGCACGCGGCAACCAGCAGCTTCTCGATGAGCAGGCCGCAGGCCTTGTCGCTGAGAAAATGGAATCGCTCCACGGAGGCCGGGCGTAAGCCCGGGCTCCAAAGAGTCTGAGGAGTACCCGCGAATGGGTTTCCAAGACCTCCAAGCCTTCCTCGATCGGGGCGGTCCGGTGTTGATTGTCATCATGGCAGCAACATTCGTGATGTGGGCCCTGATCCTGGAACGGATCTTCTACTTCCGTTTCGCCCACAAGAATGTGGCGGCCGACGCAATCGCCCAGTGGCGCGCCCGGTCTGACCGCAAGTCGGTGCCGGCGCACTGGGTCCGCGACAAGCTCGTCTCGGAAGTGCGGATGAAGGCGGAAGCGAATGTCCAGCTGACAAAGGCAATGGTGGCGCTTGCGCCATTGCTGGGCCTGCTGGGCACAGTGACAGGCATGGTGGCGGTGTTTGACATCATGGCCATCACCTCCGGTGCGGATGCAAAGGCCATGTCGGCCGGCGTGTCGCGTGCCACGATCCCGACAATGGCGGGCATGGTGGCCTCGCTGTCGGGCATCCTGTTCACCTCCGGCATGGACCGGCGCGTGAACCGGGCTGTCCAGGCAGTCGAAGACGAGATGGAGATCAGCTAATGCGTGGACGTACTTCAAGACCCCCGCAGGAGGCCGATGTCGACCTGACGCCGATGCTCGACGTCGTCTTCATCCTCCTCATCTTCTTCATCGTGACATCGACCTTTGCCCGTGAGGAAGCGATCGGCCTCGAGCCGCCCCCGCCGCCGCCGCCCCCGGATCAGCCGATCCAGGAGCAACGCGCGATCCTGATCTTCATTGATGAGTCCAACCTCATCACGGTGAACGGGCGCGTGACGGATATCGGCTCGGTGCGGGCAAACATCGAACGCGTGGTGGCTGAAAGCCCGAACAGTTCGCTCGTCATCCAGGCTCACCCGAAAACCCGCAGCGGGATCGTGGTGAAAATCCGGGATGAGGCGTACAATGCCGGGTTCACCGACCGCGTGAACATCGTCATCTCGCAAACCTAGGAGAACCGCACATGGCCAGAAGAAAACGCCAGTCTGCGGGTGGGCGGGCAAACGAACAGGATGTCAACCTCACGCCGATGCTGGACGTGGTGTTCATCCTCCTCATCTTTTTCATCGTCACGGCGCAGTTCATCAAGGAGCCGGGGGTTCCGATCGTCCGGCCGGATGTGGATAACAAGCAGCAGGCAAAGCCGCTCGCCATCCTCATCGCGATCGACAAGAACAGCGAAATCTACATTGATAAGCAAAAAGTGAACCGCGAAGAAATCGGGTTCATTATCAAGGAGATGCGCCTGGATAACCCGCGGGGCGAGGTGGTGATCCAGACCGATGTCGACGCCGAAGCTGCGGTAATGGTTGACGTAATGGAAGCTATTAACAAAATTGATGGGGATACGGTTATCAACATCTCGGCGAAAACGACGGGTTAGGGAGAACCAGGATCATGATGAACAATCCCCTGATGCGCCTTCTGGTTGGTGTGGCCATCGCCATCCCGATCGTCCTGGCCATCTTCTTCCTGATGAACTGGCTGATCTCGGTCGATGAGATCGATCTTGAAGAGGGTGAGACGCGGACACTCGCCGCCATCACGCCTCAGAAGCAGGACTCCGAAGTACGCCGGTCCAACCGGACCCCGCCGAAGCGGATCGATTCTGCCCAGAAGCCGCCGCCGCCGCCGAAACAGTCGGCCACCAAGTCGAGCATCAACCTGCCGACGCCGAAGATCGAAGGCGCCGTGCCCCAGAATCTCGACCTCGGCCGGATGAACTCGCTGGCGATCGACCCGGTGGCTGTGTCGGACCGTGATGCGCAGCCGATCCGCCCGCCGACGCCGTCCTTCCCGCAGCGCGCCGCTGAACGCGGCCTGTCGGGAACCTGCGATGTCCGCTTTGACGTGGATACCCGCGGCAAGCCGTATAACGTTCAGGCGACCTGTTCCGACAACATCTTCAAGTCGGAAGCCGAACGGGCGGTGTCCCGCGTGGAGTTCGCGCCCAAGATTGTCCGCGGTCAGGCCGTTGAGCGCCGGAACGTGGTCTACCCTCTGGAATTCAAGATCCAGTAGGGCCCCCAACGGGTGATGGCCATCCGCCTGCCGGGCGGGGGCCATCGTTCCTTCAGCCGGAGCAGCCGGCGCAGGCCTGATGGCCTGCCGGCGAACCCATAAGTCCAGTGTGCCGCAAACGAGCGGCGAGGAGAAACAACGATGCAACTCAAGGCAATCCTTAAAGGGGCGATCGTAGCGGGGGCATTGGCGGTGATGGGCGCAGGGCAGGCGCTCGCGCAGGCCTGTGAAGAAACCCAGTTCGGCGCCAAGACCGGCCAGATCTATCTGGATGCGGAAACCGCAGCCATGCAGGCCAAGGACTTCAACACGGCCGCCGCGAAACTTCAGCAGCTTCAGTCGATGGAGCTGAACTGTTACGAGAAGATCGCCGTCGTGCGCCTCGGCGCCTATGTGAAGCTGGAGCGCGGCGACCGCCGCGGCGCCGTTCAGGACCTGCTGTCGCTGATCAATATGGGCGCGATCCCGCAGGATCAGATCGCCGGCACCTATTACAACATCGCCCAGATCTATCTTCAGGAAGAAGACCTGAAATCGGCGCTCGATTACATGACGCGCTGGCAGCGCGCCGGCGGCAAGCCCGACCGGGCGCAGAAATGGCAGCTCGCCGTCCTGAACCAGCGCGCCGACAATATGTCCGAGGCGATCCGCTGGGCCGAGGAAGTGCGCCGCGATGACGGCAACAAGTTCGACCAGCAGCTCTATGACCTGCTCGTCTTCCTCTACAACGACACGGGCAACCAGGCGAAACTTGCCGAAGTGCTCGAGGTCCTCGTCGAGCGCAATCCGCAGGAGCGCAAATACTGGGATGCCATCGCCGGCAACTATTTTGCCGCCAATGAAGAGCGCAAGGCGTTCGAGGTTCAGAAGGCGATGTATCTCGCCGGTCTCCTGAAGACCGAAGACGAGATCATGCGGATCGTGAACTTCTACAACCGCTTCAACGCGCCCTATCATGCCGCCCGTGTGCTCGAGAAGGAAATGAATGCCGGCCGGATCAACAAGACGGTCGAGCGCATGTCACTGCTGGCCGACTTCTATCAGGTGGCCCGCGAGCATGAGAAAGCCATCCCGGTGATCCGCCAGGCAGCTGAAATGGGCGGCGGCGGGCCGATGTATGAGCGCCTCGGCGCGTCCTACAGCGAAATGCAGAAATGGGCTGAAACCGAAGAGGCGCTGCAGCGCGCGCTTCAGGCCGGCAATCTCAAGGATCGCGGCACCGCCTTCGTGCGGATCGGCCAGTCGCGCTATGAGCGCGGCGATCGGGCCGGCGCTCGCGAAGCCTTCCGCCAGGCGAACAATGCCGGCGGCCGCGGCTGGCTCGCCTTCATGGACTCCGAAGAGTACACGGCAGCCGCGCTGGTCTGCTTTGAAGTCCAGGCCGCTCTGATGAACGTCCAGAACGAAGAGAAGACCTGCAAGAAGCTGCAGGCGCTCGGCGACCAGATGCCGGCTGGCTGCCAGACGGTGGGCGAGCGTCTGAAAGCGGCTCAGCAGAAGTTCGAAGACACGCCGGAATGCCGCCGGGCCGCCCAGCCGGTCTGATCCGGCCCCTTTCCGGACGCGACAATCAGAAAGCCCCGGACCCCCTCGCGGTCCGGGGCTTTTGTTTTCCGGTAGACGGCCCGATGCTGACCGCAAGTGGCCGGGTCTGCCGCGAAATGTCCGCATATTGTCCCCGGGCGGCTGCGGCGGTCAGCCAAAAGAAAACGCCGGCGCGGAAAAATCCGGCCGGCGCTGGTGTGAATTCTGTGTCGGCGCTCCGGCCGCTTCGTCAGCTCAGCGGCGTCGACGGAGTAGGCTGGCCATAGCCGCCCGGTGTCGTGCTGATGGCCGGCTTGTTCTCGCTGGACGCCGGGGTGGCAGCCACCGGACCGGTCTCACGCAGCGGGTCTTCGGCGTGCTTCACCTGGCCTTCGAACACGGCATTCGACTGAATCTGCAGTGAGGAATGGACGATGTCCCCCTTCACATGCGCGCCGGTTTCCAGTTCGACCTTGCGGGCGCGGATCGACCCCTTGATGCGGCCCTTGACCTTGACGACTTCGGCTTTCACCTCACCGGTGATCTGGCCGCTGGCACCGATGGTGATGTCGGTGGCGGCCACATCGCCGTCGACGACGCCGTCAATCTGCAGCGCCCCTTCGGAAATGACCGAGCCGTTGATCTTCATGTCCGCGCAGATGATCGAAGCGGCGCGCGCTGCGGGCTTCGAGGCGGCGCCACGGATGGCATCCTGTGCTGGCACCGGCTTCTGCGGTTCTACGGCCGGGGCCGCTGGCGTTTTGCTATTCTTTTGAAACATGTCTGCCTGCTTTCAGGAACTTCATCGGGTCATAAGGTTTGTCATTATACCACACTTCATAATGAAGGTGATCCCCGGTACTGCGCCCCGTTGAGCCCATCCGCCCGACCAGGTCTCCGGCCTTGATGGCCTCGCCTTTTTTCACCGCAATGGAGCGAAGGTGCGCATAGCGCGTTCTGAAACCGTGGCCATGATCTATTTCGACAAGCAGGCCGTAGCCGCCGCGATTACCGGAGTAGATGACCTTGCCGGGGCCGGAGGCCACAATCGGCGCATCGCGATAGGCTGCAAGGTCAAGGCCCCAATGCGCGGCCGGACGCTTGTTGAAGGGGTCGACCCGGATGCCATAGGGGCTGGTGTAGCGGTAAGGCACGCTGACCGGCTTGCCGAGCGGCAGGTTTTTCACGACGCGCTCATAATGTTTCATTTCGGCGATGCGGGCGCGGGCCTGGGTCAGCCGCATGGCGAAAGACGTATCGTTAAGGCCGGCCGTTCCGGGAGCGGCCGATGAGGTCAGCGATCCCAGAGAGACAAGCGGGCCGCCGACACCGGCTTCCGGCATGCCGATCCGGTCGCCGGCCACCTGGGTGAGGATCAGAACCCCGCGGGCCCGCTCGGCGCGTTCGGCGGCCAGGTCTTCCATTTCGTTGAACAGGCGGTTCATGTCCGCCTCGATGGCCTTCGGGGTGCCGCGCGCGGCCGGCACGCCTGCAAAGGTCATATAGGCGTCGCGCGACTGGCGCCGGTCGGCTTCTTCGATTGTCGCCTCGATCAGGAGGCCGGCGCCATTGCCCTCCAGAGCGGAGAGTTTCAGCCCGTCTTCCTCGCGGATCTCATTCAGCAGCTCTTCCAGGGCGCGCTGTTTCTGTTCCAGCTCCGCCGTTTCCTTGCTGCGCTCCTCGAGCAGCGTGCGCTGCAGCGACTCCCGCGCGCGCAGGTCCTGGACCCAGCGCTCATATTTGGCGAGTTCCTTGCCGTCTCCGGCAATCGCCGTACCCGGACCACCGCCGAAGACATAGCTCGCCGTCGCAAACATCGTCCATCCGGCCAGCGCGGTCACGCCGGCGGCCATCATGGCCTGTTGCCAGGGAGAAATGGAAATGTAACGGACCGTGCCACCGCTACGGTGATAAATCTGGCGTTCAGGGAATGCGCGATCAAATGCTGCTTTGAGATTGGCACTCAACTTCGCCATGCAAACTACCCGTCAGTTGCAAACTGTATACGTGTTTTGCAGAGAATTCTGCAGCGCTTCCCATTCCCCGCGCTTATAAATACCCAATTCGAAGGGGGGCGAAACCCCTTCGAAACATATTTTTACGCAATGTTTGCACAAATAGGTAAACCGGCGTTTAACCGGGACACCTGCTGCAGAGTCAGCAGAAGGCGGGATTGCTCATTTGTCATTTTCGCGGATCGCGGCAAGAACCTCTTCAGCATGTCCGCGGACCCTGACTTTGGGCCAGATCCGGGCGATTTTTCCATCCGGCCCGATCAGGAATGTCGAGCGGATCATGCCCATGAAACTCCGTCCGTACATGGATTTTTCGCCCCAGGCGCCATAGGCGCCCGAAACCTTGCCATCTTCGTCCGCGCCGAGTTCGATGGTCAGGCCGTGCTTGGCCGCGAATTTTTCATGCCGGGTGAGACTGTCGCGGGAGACGCCCAATACGCGCGCCCCGGCCTGTTCAAACGCTTTCGCATGTGCGGAAAAGTCGAGGGCTTCCTGGGTGCAACCGGGGGTGTCGTCTTTCGGATAGAAATACAGCACCAGCCAGCCGCCCGCATAATCGGCAAGGCGGCGTTTGCCGGCCGTGGTTTCAATCGAGAAAGCCGGGGCCTTCCGCCCCTCCTGCAGCCGGGCCGTCATGTAAACCTCCTATGGTCTCAACACCTCGCAAAGTTTATAGTTTTTCGATGCCTGTGGACCTGCGGCATATGAGATTTTTGTGAGGAGCCCGCTATTGGTCCGCCAGACCGCCACTGTCATCTTCATGGAAATCCTTGGCGGATTGATCCTGCTGGCGCTCGTGCTTGCCGGGCTGTTGTTGCTGCGCCTGTCGAGCGGCCCGATCGACCTCGGCGCCTTCCGGGCAGATGTCGAAGAGGCGATCGCCGAACGGCGCGGTGGCCGGGCGGTCTCGATCGGCAGGCTGCAGCTGGAATGGTCGCCGCGCGACCGGCGCGTTCAGATTGCGGCCCAGGACCTGCGCCTGATGGACGCTGCCGGCCGGCCAGCCGCCGAAGCCGCGACAGCGGAGATACAGCTTTCCGGATCGGCACTGATCTTTGGCGACATTGAAGTGCTGTCGCTGGCGCTCAGCGATGGCTGGATCGCTTTCGACCAGATGTCGGCGGCGCAATGGGCCATCGCCGGCGATCCGTTGCCGCCATTCCGGGAAGCCGTCCTGCCTGACACGCCGCAGGGATGGATCGACTATGTCGGCCGGGTGCTGCCCGAATGGATGCGCGCCGTGCGCGAGACACAGCAGGGCGCGCGCTTCGAGGCGGCGAGTTTCGACAATTTCGAGATGCGGGTGCGCAATGCCGAGCGCGACACCATCGCGATCATCGAGCAGGCAGGCGGCAGCCTGGTCAACCGGCCGGAAGGCGTTGCCCTCAGCTTTGCCGGCGGCGGGCTCGGCGAGGGCCTGCCGGGCCGTATCACCCTGCTGATGGAGACGGCCGGTGAAGACCGCAGCATGCGAATGGAGCTGGAGGTCATCTACTGGCCCCTGGGCGAGTTTGCCGCCCGGCTGGGTCTGGATGGCGAGGCGACGCAGGGCCTGCTCGCCGACATCCAGCTGGCCGCGGATATTTCCGAAGCGACCGGTCTCGACCAGCTGATGCTTACGGCAAAGGCGGAGGCCGGCCAGCTCTCCTTCGCCGAAACGGTCTGGCCCGTGCGCGATCTTGATATTGCGCTGCGCTATGAGCGCGCCGCCGACCAGCTGAATATGAAGCTGGCCTCGCGTGAGGCCGGCCCGTTCCGCGGCACCGTCGATGTCACGATGGACAAGGCGCTGACCGGTGAAGGCT
>CAYQRX010000041.1:0-16427 GCA_964419865.1 uncultured Hyphomonas sp.
CGAACGGTACCGGCCCGGCCCCTGTGAGGAGGATGCGGATAATGTGGGGCCTGGGAGACCCGGTCGGATAAGTTTTCCGGAAAATCCTCCGCGCCGTCATCCCGGAAGCGGCGCAGCCGCTATCCGGGAGCCAGCTTGGACGTTGGATTTATGCGGCTTTCTGGTTCCCGGATATTTGCTGCGCAAATTCCGGGATGACGCGCGGAGGGGGCGGGAAAGGGGTGGATAGGGCGGCGCCTGTCCCTGCTGTTGCAGCCCTCACCTCCCATTGCTGCGCAATGGGTCCCTCCTCTCCCATGAATGGGAGAGGGGTTCAGCGCTGCGCTTGCGGTGACGTTCCAACCCCTCTCCCTCTGGGAGAGGAGGGGCTTTTGATCCGTACCCTCAATCCCGGCCGGCCAACTCCATCAGCTGCCCCCTGAGGGCGGCCGGGCTGGTGGCGAGGAGGGCGTCCACTTCGTCATGGGTCTTGCGCCAGATCGGTACGGCGGCGGTGAGGATGCGGCGGCCGGCCGTCGTCAGGATCAGGCGGCGGGAGCGTTTATCGTCCTTATCCGGAACAATCTTCACATAGCCCTGCCGCTCCAGCGGCTTGAGGTTCGCTGTCAGCGTCGTGCGATCCATCGCCAGGAAGGCGGCGGCCTCGCCGAGACGGGGCGGGTCCGGCCGGTTGAGCGAGATCATCAGCGAATACTGCCCATGGCTGATGCCGAGGGGCGCAAACGCCTCGTCAAAACGCCGGGCGAGCGTGCGCGCCGCACGGTGAACCCCGAAGCAGAGGCACCGGTTATAGACCTCCAATGTGGTCTCGATCGGCAAATCAGTTTTCATGAACAAGATAATAGGTTGACATCAACGTTTCTGTCAATGAGAAAGGCCGCACACCAATAGCGGGTGAGACCGTCTCTGAGCCCCCGCGCCGCCGGCGCCGGGCCGGGCAGCGCCCATGGAGGACATGATGAGAGAAGTGACGGCCTATAACTGGGTGCCGGATTTTGCGCAGGGTTTCGTCAAGGATCTGCGCGTGCGCTGGGCGCTGGAGGAGGCGGGCCTTCCCTATGCGCAGCGGCTGATCGGCCATGAGGAGAAGCTGCAGGCGGAGCATCTTGCGCGCCAGCCCTTCGCGCAGGTGCCGGTCTACCGGGATGATGAGGTGGAGTTGTTCGAGTCCGGCGCAATCGTGCTGCACATCGCCAGGGATTGCGAAGCGCTGATGCCGGCCGATGCGGCGGCGCGGGCGCGGGTGACAAGCTGGGCCTTTGCGGCGCTGAACTCGATTGAGCCCTATGTCGCCAATGTCGAGGGCACCAAATTGTTCCATGGCGATGCGGCCTGGGCGCCGGGCTATCTGGAGATGGCAACGGCGGCGCTCAAGGCCCGCCTCGGGCGGCTCGCCCACTGGCTCGATGGGAAAGACTATCTTGAGGGCGGCCAGTTCACCGCCGGCGACCTCCTGATGGCGAGTGTGCTGCGCGAGCCCGAGCGGGGCGGCATTCTCGCGGATTTCCCGGCGCTGCAGGCCTATTGCAATCGCTGCACCGGACGCCCCGCCTTCCAGCGGGCGCTGGAGGCGCAGCTAAGCGTCTTCGCCGCCCATGAGCCGGCGTGAAAAGGAGGATGAAAATGGCAGGTCTCGAGAAGAAAGTGCGTGTTTGCCTGTGGTTCCGTCAAGGCGGGCTGAAGGCGGCGGAATATTATGTCTCGCTGCTGCCGGACAGCCGGATTGATGCGGTGTTCGAGCATGGCAATGCCAGCGATCCGATGGTGGTCGAGTTCACGCTGGCCGGCGCGCCAATGATGATCCTGACCGCCGGCGACATGTACAAGCTGACACCGGCAGCTTCCATCTCTGTGCTGACGAAAGACCAGGCGGAAACCGACCGGCTGTGGAGCGCGCTGCTCGAAGGCGGCGGGCAGGAGAGCATGTGCGGCTGGCTGGAGGACCGGTTCGGTGTTTCCTGGCAGATCGTGCCGGAGCGAATGGTGCGGCTATTCCATGATCCGGACACGGCGGCAGCAACCCGGGCACGTGAGGCGATGTTCAAGATGCGCAAGATCGATATTGCCGCCATCGAGGCGGCGTTTGCCGGGGAGACCGTCTGATGAGCGACGCCAGGGTAAAAGGGTCCGCCTCCTATTTTCCCTCGATCGAGAAGACTTATGGCCAGCCGGTCAGCCATTGGCTGGGCGTGATCGAGGACATGAAGGGCCAGAAGCATATGGAGATCGTGGCCGCGTTGAAATCCGTCCACGGACTGGGTCATGGTCACGCCAATGCTCTGGTTGCCTGGCACAAGGCGAATGGCACGCGGCTGCCGCAAGCATAGGAAGGACTGCACATGAGCGCGAAGACAAAGAAGCCGGTAGCGGAGATTGCCGCCGAGATGGGGATGGGCCTCGTCACTCCGCACATTGTCTGCCGGGAGGCGGCAAAGGCCATCGACTTCTACAAGGCGGCTTTCGGCGCCGAGGAGATCATGCGCATGCCCGGGCCGGATGGGCGGCTGTTGCATGCCTCCATCCGCGTCAATGGCGCCGTGGTGATGATGCATGACGAGTTTCCCGAACATGGCGGCCACTCGCCGCTCGCGCTTGGCGGCACGCCCGTGACCATCCACCTGATGGTGGACGATGCCGATGCGGCCGCCGCGCGCGCGGTGGCGGCCGGCGCCGAGCTGGTGATGCCGGTGGAAGACCAGTTCTGGGGCGACCGCTACGGCATGGTGCAGGACCCGTTCGGCCACCGCTGGTCGATTGCGACCCCGTCCTGGCCGCCCAAGACGCCAGAAGAAATCGCCGCCGCCATGCCGGCCTGAATGACGAAGCAGCAACGGAGTATGATGATGACATATGTAGACGGATTTCTGGTCGCGGTGCCGAACGCGAACAAGGAGGCGTATCGCAAGCATGCTGAGGAGGCCTGGCCGATGTTCCGCGATCTCGGCGCCGCCTCGATGGTCGAAGCCTGGGGCGATGATGTGCCCGACGGCAAGGTCAATTCGATCAATTCCGCCGTGATGCGCAAGGCGGATGAGACGGCGATGTTTTCCTGGGTCACCTGGCCGGACAAGGCCACGCGCGATGCCGGCTGGCAGAAGATGATGGCCGACGGCCCGCCGGAAGGCGCGATGGAGAGCATGCCGTTCGACGGCAAGCGGATGATCTATGGCGGCTTCCAGACGCTGCTCGGCGATGTGCGCGCGAAAGCGGGCTATATCGACGGTACGGTGATGCCGGTGCCGGCTGACAAGCGCGAGGCTTTTACGGAGGCCTCGAAGAAGATGGCCGATCTGTTCCTCGAATATGGAGCCGTGTCGGTCGTCGATTGTTGGGGTGATGATGTGCCGGAAGGACAGGTCAACGATTTTCACGGCGCGGTGCTGCGCAAGCCGGACGAGGCGGTGGTGTTCTCCTGGATCGGCTGGAAGGACAAGGCCTCCCGCGATGCAGCCTGGGAGAAGCTCATGTCGGATGAGCGGATGCAGGAGTTCGGCCCGAACACGGTCGGCGCGGATATGGGCCGGATGATCTTTGGCGGCTTCACGCCGATTGTGGATGTCTGATCGAAGCCCGGACACAGCTGTCTATGAACTCTGCCTCGGGCGCCTTCGGGCGCCCGCTTTTTTGGGGCAAATGTCAGGCCAGTCTCAGGTTCAGCTGTTCTGCCCGCTCGGTGCCGTATTCGGGCACCAGCACGCCGAGCAGGCGCAAAGCCTCGGGCACCTCATGCCGGCGGGCCGCTTCGATCAGCTGCAGCAGCTGTTTGTGGAAGAGTTCATTCTGCGCTGTCTCGCTGGCCACGCGGGCGACGCCGTCCACCATTGTCGGCTTCAGCGCTTCATGCGGATAGGTCAGCGCCTCGTGCAGCTTCTCGCCCTCGCGCAGACCGGTCGTCTGGATGGCGATGTCGATATAGGGCACCTTGCCCTTGAGGCGGATCATGGTCTCCGCAAGCTGGCGGATGGCGATGGGCTCGCCCATGTCGAGCACGAAGAGGCCCGCTTCGCCGGCTTCATCCTGCAGCGCGGCGGCCTGGAGGACGAGGGCGGAGGCTTCCTCGATGGTCATGAAGAAGCGCGTGGCTTCCGGATCGGTGATCGTCACCGGGCCGCCCTGGGCGATCTGGCGCTCGAACAGCGGCACGACCGAACCGGACGAGCCGAGGACATTGCCGAAACGCACCATCGCCCCGGCCATGCCGGACTCGCGGATGATCCGTGTCAGGCTGAGTTCGGCCAGGCGTTTCGAGGCGCCCATGACATTGTCGGGATCGACCGCCTTGTCGGTAGAGATGAAGACAAAGCGTTTGACGCCGGCCGCTGCTGCGGCGCGCGCCACTGATTTGGTGCCGGCAACATTTGTCAGCAGCGCCTCGCAGACATGGCGTTCCATCAGCGGCACATGTTTCAGGGCAGCGGCATGGAGCACGATGTCGGGCCTCGCGGCGCCGAGAATGTCCGCCATCCGGGCCTCGTCGCGGACATCGCCGAGATGGCAGGTCAGCGTCACATGCGGGTAGCGCTGGCGCAGTTCGAGTTCGATCTGGTAGAGATTGTATTCCGAACAGTCGATGATGATGAGCTCGGCCGGGCCTTCTGCAGCGACCTGGCGCGAGAGCTCGGAGCCGATCGAGCCGCCGCCGCCGGTAACCAGCACGCGGGCGTCCTTCAGGATGTCGCGAACAGGTTTCATGTCGAGCCGGCGCTCCGCCCTGGCCAGCAGGTCTGCCGGCCGGACGGGCTCTAGCGTCTGCGCCGTCGCATCATGTCCCAGTGCCATGATCTCGGCGCCGTGCGCGGAGGTCGTGTCCAGCACCTTCAGCATGATCGAGGGGCTGCGGGCCCGCCCGGTCAGAGCGACCCAGGGCACTTCGCCATAACGCAGCTTGAGGACTTCGATGACCGTGCCGAGTTCGCTCAGGCTTCCCATGATCGGCACGCCGCGGACAGCCCGGCCGGGCTCGCTGGCGTCCAGCTCGATCAGGCCAAGCACCCGGACGGCGCGGCCGGAGCCCTGCGATTCGAGCCGCCGCAGGACATCAATCCAGCTCGCCTGATCTCCAAGAAGGAGGATCGGCTGGCTTTCCTGCGGCAGCTGCTGGAAGATCTGCATCGGGCGCTGGGTGGAGCGGTAGCGCGCCGCCATCCGTCCGCCGAACAGCGCCGCGGTCCAGAAGCCCGCAGCCAGAAGCAGCGAGGGAACGGGTGCAACCAGCAGGCCGTTCAGGACCACCATGACGGGCAGATAGAACAGGACGGCCAGTCCGATGACCTGGAACAGCCGCCAGGCATCCGGCGCCCCCATATGCCGCCAGACCTGGCGGTGGATGCCTCCGAGCACCAGCGCGGCGCTGGCCGCCAGCACGAAGGCGCCGGTGGCGAGCAGCCAGGCCCGCAGGTCAAAGGCCCGCTCTTCCAGTGAAAGGTAAGTTTCGATGTGCGCGAGCGTCATGGCCAGAGCGGCCATCGAGATATCGAACGTGAGTGTCAGCGCCATGGCACGCCGGGCGGCGCCTCTGGGTGTCACGTCCAGTACTCCCTCAAACTCGATCCTGCACTCGGACCCAGAAGTGTTAGAGCCACCCCGGCGCCGGATTGCAAGGGCAGAACCATCCCCTATTACGGGAATTTTAATTACAAAATACAGAGCAAAATTGTGGCAGAACCGGCGACGGCCCCCTCGCGCAAGAATAATTTTCGGGAAACCATGGTGGGCCCGGCAGGATTTGAACCTGCGACCAAACCGTTATGAGCGGTCCGCTCTAACCAACTGAGCTACAGGCCCCACCGGCATGTCGTTTAAGCGCCGCGAGGCCGCCACGCAACGGCCTTGTTCACGCGGGATGAGAAGCGTAGCGTGCCACCAACTCAGTGAGGTCCAGCCCATGAAACATGCAACCTTGTCCGCCTTTGCCCTCGTTCTGGCCATTGCGCCGGCTGCCTGTGCGCAAGGCACGTCAGCCTTCGCTGCCCCTGCCGGCGGCGGTCAGATCGGCCACCCCAACTCGATTCAGCCGGAAACGACGCTGAATGTCTCGGCCGAAGCGCGGATCAATCGGGCGCCCGACATGGCGGTCGTGACCGCGGGGGTGACGGAGGAGCGCAAGACGGCCAGCGAGGCGATGGCGGCGCAGGCCGCCGCAATGAATGGTGTGTTCGACGCCCTGAAAGCCGCCGGCATTGCCGACCGGGACATGCAGACCTCCGGGCTCAGCCTGTCGCCGCGTTATGACTATATCGAGGTGGCCGACAGCAGCGGGCGCAAGCGCGGCCAGCAGCAGCTGGCGGGCTATGTCGCCTCCAATCAGGTCACAGTGCGGGTGCGCGACCTCTCCCGTCTCGGCCAGACGCTCGACAGCCTGGTTGCCTCCGGCAGCAACACGCTGTCCGGCGTCAGCTTCCGCATCGATGACGATACCGCGATCCGCAACGAGGCGCGCACAAAGGCAATGAAGGACGCGATCGCCAAGGCGGAGCTTTATGCGTCGGCCGCCGGCCTGCGCATTGCCCGGATCGTGACGATCAGCGAGGGGTATGAGCACTCGCCGGCACCGATGCCGATGGCCCGGATGGCGATGGAAAGCGATATGGCGCAGTCGACCCCGATGGCGGGTGGCGAGGTCGGCATTACCGCCAGCGTCAATGTGATGTTTGAACTGACGCGCTGACCGGCTCAGACATAGCCTTCAGCCAGCAGGTCCTTCATGTCGACGAGGCCGAGCGGCCGGCCGGCCTCGTCGACCACGAACACGTTCGAGATCCGGTTTTCGCTGAGCTCCTTGATGACGGCCAGCATCCTTTCGTCCGGGGCGACGGTGCGCGGATGGGCCGTCATGACCTCGCCGACCGGCGCATTGGTCTTGCCGGCGAACATGGCGCGGCGCAGGTCACCATCGGTCACCATTCCGATAAGCGCACCG
Organism: uncultured Hyphomonas sp.; assembly: GCA_964419865.1. GTDB lineage: Bacteria > Pseudomonadota > Alphaproteobacteria > Caulobacterales > Hyphomonadaceae > Hyphomonas. The sequence continues at coordinate 6,920 of CAYQRX010000041.1, forward strand.
CTCGCGCTGGTGACACCCACACAGCCCTTGCGCCCTTCTGAGACCGCCATCACCAGCTGTTCGAAACTGGCATCCTGACCGATCAGCGGCATCTCATCATTCCGGTCGCGCACATAATCGCCTGCCGTCTGCAGTGTTCGTCCAAGCTTACCGCCGGGATGGCGGAACCCGAAATCCTCGGTCGAGAAGCCGCGCCGCTGCATCAGCACGATGGTCAGTGCGTCGCCGAGGGCAAGTGCCATCGTCGTCGATGAGGTCGGCGCAAGCCCGTTCGGGCAGGCTTCCGGAACGCTCGGCAATTGGAGGACCACATCGCCATACCGGCCGAGCGTGGAGTCCGGCGCGCGGGTCATGGCGATCAGCGGGATGGCGTTCGTCCGGCAATAGCGCAGCAGGTCGATCAGTTCGCGGCTTTCCCCAGAATAGGAGATCGCCAGCACGACCGACCCCGGCATGATCATGCCGAGATCGCCATGGCTGGCTTCGGTCGGGTGGAGGAAGAAGGACGGCGTCCCGGTCGAGGCCAGGCTGGCGGCAATCTTCTGCCCGATATGACCTGATTTGCCGACACCGGCGACAATGACATGCCGGTCGGTGGACAGGATCAGGTTGACCGCCTCGGCGAACGGCTTGCCGAGCGTCGATTCGAGCTTGTCGAGAGCTTCGCGCTCGGTGCGGATGACGCTCCGGGCGAGGGCGAGATCGGTTTCAGTGCTCAAGGCTGCAGGTCTCCGCGCAACGGGCAGGGTGGAGCCTTGTCCTAGAACTGGCGGGCCGCTTCAAGCCCCGCTGTCCGCAGCCGGGCGATCAGCGCCGGCGGAGCTGGCGGCGCGTATAGTCGGAGACATGGGCGCTGGCCGCTGCGCGGGCACGCTGGCGGGCCTCATATTCCGAAACCGAAATGCCGTCGAAAACCGGTGCGGCGGGCAGCACTTCAGCCGGCGCCATGTCCACGACAACCGCATCCTCTGCGGCGCCATGGGGCAGATCGATCTGCGCGAAGCTGAGCGTGTCGAGAACAGAATAGTCTGTCGCGACGGACGACAGATTACCGGGTGTATCCGCCTCGGAGGCGGCAATCTGCTCGCCGGCATCGCCTTCGACGATTTCCGGTTTGGCCGCCATGGCGGGCACACCATGAGTTTCGGCCATAATGGCACTGAGCGGCTTGCCGTTCAGCATCGGCTCGGCGGCCGCATTGGGATTGAGCGGCTGCTGAAGGGCGGCAAAGGTCATCAGCTTCTGGTTCGGATCGATCACTTCCGGCGGCAGGCCGATGGCGGTGAACGCGGTCTCGACCAATTCGGCGACATGCGTATTGCGTGACTTTGCCGAGGCGCCGCCCATCATGATGGCGATGATCCGGCGCCCGTCGCGCTCGGCCGATGTCATGAGGTTGAAGCCGGAGGCGCGCGTGTAGCCGGTCTTGATGCCGTCAACACCTTCGACCGTGTTGATCAGCTCATTGTGGTTGCGGTAGGTCATCCCGCCCCAGCTGAAGCGCTGGTTCTGGAAGTAGTGGTAATACTTGCCGTGATTGTCGAGCAGCGCATCGGCGAGGATCGCCAGGTCGCGCGCAGTGGACAGCTGCGCGGTGTTCGGCAGCCCGGACGCATTGCGGAATGTGGTGTTGGTGAGGCCGAGATCGCGCCCCTTGCGCGTCATCTGCGCGGCAAACTTCGACTCCGAGCCGCCGAGATGTTCGGCAACGACGACAGCGACATCATTCGCCGACTTGGTGACGAGCGCGTAGATCGCGTCTTCAACCGAGATTTTGTCGCCAGCGCGCAGGCGGAGATTGGACGGCGGCTGGGCCGCTGCATTGCGCGACACCGTCATCTTGTCATTGAGGCTGACTTCGCCCGCATCGATCGCATCGAACAGCAGGTAAAGCGTCATCACCTTGGTCAGCGAGGCGGGATAGCGCGGCGCATCCTGGTGGCGGGCGTGCAGCACTTCGCCAGTATCTGCATCGACAACGATCGCGGCGTATTTTTCGGCATGGGCTGCCGGGGCCAGAGCCACCGCGGAAACCGAAACCGATGCTGCGATCGCGGGGCCGCGCAGAGCCCTGTACCAGAATGCGTTTGCCATGAATGGCGCCCTCCAGAACTTAACACACCCCCGGCCGACCAGGTCCAACCTAGATTCCGCCATTTCTATTGACCACACCTTAACGCAGGATGACCGCGAAGTTTTTGTAACCATCCGAGGCAATGCAAGCCGCATGCAAAATGATTAATGTTGCGGCGCACAAAATTTATTGCGAATGCGAAGAAGCTGTGCTAAATTAAGCACAGTCCAAGCCCTCTGCACATAAAGGATGTCCCTATGGCCAAGACGACCAAGACGACGACCGCCCGCGCCAAGGCAGAAGCCTTCCAGCCTGAGGCCGCGACCAAGAAAATCGAAGCCGGCATGGAACAGCTCGCGGGTTTTGCCGGCAAGTTCGGTGACTATGCCGAAGGCAGCGTCAAGGCGCTGAAAGACAGCGCTGTCGTTTCCGGTGAAGCAATGCGCGAGATCGGCACCCGCAACGTCAACTTCATGACCCAGGCGATCGAGCAGGGTGTCGAGCTGACCCAGGCCCTCGCCTCGGCGCGCGACCCGCGCGAAGTTCTGGAGATCCAGTCGGGCTATGCGAAATCGCTGTTTTCGGCTTATACTGCCGAGGTGACGGCGCAGACCGAACTCTGGATGGGCGCATGGCGCGAGGCGGCAAAGCCGTTCACCGCGCAGCTCGGCAAGTAAGGCCGGCGCAAGGTTTCCCAGGCTCCGGCACAGGGTAATGTGCCCGGGCGTAGAGTGAAGCGTAGATTTGGGAGGCCGGGCCTGGTGGTCCGGCCTCTGCCATTTCGGGCCATATCCGGCCATTCGTGGCCACCCCGGGCCATTCATGCGCCAAACCGGGTTCGCCAGTTGCGCGAACCGGTCTATGTTACAGCGCTCGGCGGCGCGCGGGGGAAGTTGGCATGATCAGGGACAGGCAGGGCAATCCGCTAACGGGGGCCAATCCGGGGGCGGGCGAGCTGTTTGACCTGTCGTGTGCGCGCTTCGCCCGTTTCTGCGGCGATCCGCTGAAGCCGCTGGACGATGCCCTTGCCGAAGCGCCGGGTTTCGGGATGGCCAAGATCGCCAAGGCCTGGATCTATGTCACCTCAACCGAGCCAGGCGCCACGGCCGGCGCGCGGCGCATCCTGCGCGACATGGACCGCGAAGGCGGGCCCGCCGATGCGCGCGAGGCGGCTCATCGCAAGGGCCTTGCGGCGGCCACTTCCGGTAACTGGACCGAGGCGGCGCGGGTCCTGGATTTCTGGTCTGCTGACCATCCGCGCGATCACCTTGCCCTGCTGGTCGGCCATCAGATCGACTTCCTGACCGCGAATGCCCGCAATCTGCGCGACCGGATCGCCCGGGCGCTGCCCGCCTGGGACAAGGTGCCGGACCGCTCCTTCCTGCTGGGCATGCTGGCCTTCGGGTTGGAGGAGGCCGGCGACTATGACCGGGCGGAAGCCGCCGGCCGCGAGGCGCTGATGGCTGATCCCGACGACTGCTGGGCCCATCATGCGGTGGCGCATGTCATGGAAATGCAGGGCCGGGCCGAGGAGGGGCGCGATTTCATCCGCCGCCGGCGCGAACACTGGGCCCAGCCCGACAACTTCCTGAAGGTGCACAATTGGTGGCACCTGGCCCTGTGCCATCTCGAACTCGGTGAGTTCGATGCGGCGCTGCAGCTCTATGATGACGAAATCGGCGCGCGAGAGGCCAATGTCGCGATGAATCTGGCCGATGCGGCGGCCCTGCTCTGGCGCTTGCATGTGCTGGGGGTCGATACCGGCGAGCGCTGGGACGAGCTCGCCGATGCCTGGGCCGAGCAGGCGGACGGGCGCTGCTATCCCTTCAACGACATGCATGCTGCCATGGCCTTCATCGGGGCAGGCCGGCGCAATGACGCGCTCGACCTGATTGTTGCCGGCGAGGGGGCGGAGGCGAATGAGGTGCATGGCTGGATGACGGCGATCGGCCAGCCGATCATCGAAGGCCTCGTCGCCTTCGACCGCGGGGATTATGAGGAAGCCGCCGAGCGCCTGTTTCCGGCGCGCCAGATATACGGCGCCTTCGGCGGCAGCCATGCCCAGCGCGATGTCCTCGACTGGACGCTGACCGAGGCGGCCATCCGCGGCCGGCTGACGGGCCTTGCCGAATCACTGGTGGCCGAACGCCTGTCGTTGCGGCCGGGCAGCCGGATCAACCGGGCCTTTGCCGCGCGCCTGCGCCATGAGGCGTGAGCGCAACTGCTCCGCGCCCGCAAAAGGCGGCCCTGGCGGCTGGGATGGCCGCGATCAGGCTGCTACGAAACCGGGCAGAGCTGGATTTAGGCGGTAAATGCATCTTCAATCTCGCACAGGAACGTATATCTTGTCTGGCATGAGCAGCGCATTCGATCCGGTCCGCATGAGTGGATCGTCGAACTCCGGCGCCCCCGGCGGCGGGCAGACGGGGGACGGCGACGGCACCGGCTTTGACCTGGCCACCGAAACCCGCATCAAGACCAAGAAGCCGTCGCTCTACCGCGTGCTTCTGCTGAACGATGATTACACGCCGATGGAATTCGTCGTGTTCATCCTCGAACGTTTCTTCAACCGCTCGCGCGAGCAGGCGACGCGTATTATGCTGCATGTGCATCAGAAGGGCGTCGGGCTCTGCGGGGTCTACACCTATGAGGTCGCCGAGACAAAGGTGGCCCAGGTGCTCGACCTTGCGCGGCGTCATGAACATCCGCTCCAGTGCGTCATGGAGAAAGACGACTAGATACCTATATGTAGACCAAGACACCGTTCACACTTACCCCCCGGAAGGCTCCATCTCTTGCCACGTTTGTCCCCCTCCCTCGAAACGGCTCTCGAAAAGGCGCTCTCGCTCGCGTCCGAACGCGACCATGAGTATGCCACGCTCGAGCACCTCCTGCTGGCGCTCACCGAAGATGAGCATGCCCGCGAAGTGATGGGGGCCTGCAAGGTCGATATCGAAGCCCTGCGCGGCGATCTTGCCCGCTATATCGATGAGGAACTCTCCAGCCTGATCGTCGATGACAGCGAAGGCCGGGTGCAGCCGACGGCTGCCTTCCAGCGGGTTGTCCAGCGCGCGATCCTGCATGTCGAAAGCTCCGGCCGGGAAGAAGTGACCGGCGCCAACGTTCTCGTCTCGATCTTCTCCGAGCGCGAAAGCCATGCCGCCTATTTCCTGCAGGAGCAGGACATGACGCGGTATGATGCGGTCAATTACATCTCCCACGGCGTTGCCAAACAGCCGGGCATGTCGCGCCCGTCCACGCCGCGCGGCGCCGAATCCTCAGAGGACGAACAGGTCAAGCAGGGCCATGAGGCGCTCGACACCTATTGCGTGAACCTCAACGCCAAGGCGCGGGCCGGCAAGATCGACCCGCTGATCGGCCGGGACATGGAGGTCAACCGCTGCATTGAGGTTCTCTGCCGCCGCAACAAGAACAATCCGATCCTGGTCGGCGATCCCGGCGTCGGCAAGACCGCCATCGCCGAGGGCCTCGCCAAGCGCATCGTCGATGGCGAAGCGCCTGAGATCCTGGACGATGCGATCATCTGGTCGCTCGACATGGGCGCCCTGCTGGCAGGCACGCGCTATCGCGGCGACTTCGAGGAGCGCCTGAAATCGGTGATGAAAGAGCTCGAGCAGCAGGAGAAAGCCATCCTGTTCATCGACGAGATCCACACCATCATCGGCGCGGGCGCCACCTCGGGCGGCGCGATGGATGCGTCGAACCTCCTGAAGCCTGCGCTCCAGTCCGGCGGCCTGCGCTGCATGGGCTCGACCACCTTCAAGGAATACAAGCAGCATTTCGAGAAGGACCGCGCGCTGTCGCGCCGCTTCCGCAAGATTGATGTGGTGGAGCCGACGGTTCCGGACACGATCAAGATTCTCACCGGCCTGAAGTCGAAGTTCGAGGACTTCCACGGGCTGAAGTACACCAATGATGCCATCAAGGCCGCAGTCGAACTCTCCGACCGCTACATCACCGACCGGAAACTGCCGGACAAGGCCATCGACGTGATCGATGAGGCCGGCGCCGCGCAGTGGCTGCTGCCGGCATCGAAGCGCAAGAAGACCGTCGGCACCCGCGACATCGAAGCAGTCGTCGCCAAGATCGCGCGTATTCCGCCGAAACAGGTCACCTCGGATGACGCCGCTGCGCTGAAATCGCTCGACAGCGACCTGAAGCGCGTTGTGTTCGGCCAGGACGAGGCCATCGAGGCCCTCTCGGCCTCGATCAAGCTCGCCCGCGCCGGCCTGCGCGAACCGAACAAGCCGATCGGCTCCTACCTGTTCACCGGCCCGACCGGCGTCGGCAAGACGGAAGTGGCCAAACAGCTCGCCTCCATCATGGGCGTCGAGATGCTGCGCTTCGACATGTCGGAATATATGGAGCGCCACACCGTCAGCCGTCTGATCGGTGCCCCGCCCGGCTATGTCGGCTATGATGAAGGCGGCCTCTTGACCGACGGCGTCGACCAGCATCCGCACTGCGTCCTGCTGCTCGACGAGATCGAGAAGGCCCACCCGGACCTGTTCAACATCCTGCTGCAGGTGATGGACAATGGCGCGCTGACCGATGCCAACGGCCGCAAGGTCGACTTCCGCAATGTCATCGTCATCATGACGACCAATGCCGGCGCATCGGACGCGGCGAAACATTCGATCGGCTTCGGCCGCGGCAAGAAGGATGAGGAGCAGGAAGAGGCCCTCAAGCGCCTGTTCACGCCGGAATTCCGCAACCGTCTCGACGCCATCGTCACCTTCGGCGGCCTCACCCCGGAGATCATCGACCGCGTGGTGGAGAAATTCATCCTGCAGCTGGAAGTGCAGCTGGAAGACCGCAACGTCTCGATCGAAGTGTCGAAGCCGGCGCGCGAATGGCTGGCCAAGCGCGGCTTCGATGCGGATATGGGCGCGCGCCCGCTGGCCCGCACGATCCAGGAATTCGTCAAGAAGCCGATGGCCGAGGAACTCCTCTTCGGCAAGCTGCAGAAGGGCGGTGTGGTGAAGATCGACCTCGACAAGAAGGGCGAGGAGCTGACCTTCAAATACATCGCCGAGCCGCCGAAGAAAAAGAAGACCAAGGACGAGGCCGAGGAAGCGGCGAACTGAGTTTTCCGCAAGGCGACAGAAATTGCAGAGGGCCGCCTGAGAGGGCGGCCCTTTTTTTCTTGCGAGGCTCCCTCGCCATGACGCATGGGAAGCCCTCCCCATTCCTCCCAAACCCGCTAACCTCGCCACCAGAGAACCTCGGGAGGAAGATCAGATGGCCGCCAGCGTGCAGGGAAAATGCGACCCGAAATTCGCGAAAGTGCGCGAGGAGTTTGAGCAGAACTTTGCCGCCCGCGGCGAGGTCGGCGCCTCGGTCTGCCTGTCGGTGGATGGTGAGGTGGCGGTTGATCTGTGGGGCGGCATGGCCAATCCGGAGACGAACGATCCCTGGCGCGAAGACACGATCTCGATTGTGTTCTCCTGCACCAAGGCGGCGGTGGCGACCTGCGCGCATATCCTGATCGACCGCGGGCAGCTCAACCCCGCCGCGCCGGTTGCCGAATACTGGCCGGAATTTGCAAAGAACGGAAAAGAGAAAACAACCGTCCAGATGATGCTGAACCATGAGAGCGCGCTGCCGACGCTGCGCGAGCCTGTAAGGCCGGGCGGATTCGGCGACTGGGATTACATGATCCGCCGCATGGAAGATGAGGAAGCCTTCTGGGAGCCCGGCACCCGAAATGGCTATCACATGGTCAATTTCGGCTGGACGGTGGGCGAGCTTGTCCGGCGCGTCTCCGGCAAGTCGCTCGGCGCCTTCTTCCGCGAGGAAGTGGCGGAGAAGACCGGTGCGCGTTTCTGGATCGGCCTTCCGCAGACGGAGGATGTGCACATCGCCCCGATCCGCATGTATGAGCCGAAGCCGGATGACCGGCCGACCGAGTTCACCATCAAGCTGATGACCGAGCCGGACTCGATCCAGCACAAGTCCTTCATGAATACCGGCGGCTGGGACTGGAACGACCGGAAGAACCAGGCCGCCGAAGTGGGCGGCGGCGGGGGCCTGTCCAATGCGCGCGGGCAGGTCAGCTGGTATACGGAGCTTGCGACCAGTTCCGGCAAGCTCGTCTCGGCCGACCGGCTCGCCGCCATGAGCATGGTCAGTGTCGCCACCCAGCGCGATGCGACGCTCCTGATCCCGACCCGCTTTGCGTCCGGCTACATGAAGTCGATGGACAATCGCCGCCTCGGCCTCGGCCCCGGCACCAGCGCAATCATCGGCGAGAAGGCCTTCGGCCATGTCGGCGCCGGCGGCTCCATCGGCTTTGCCGACCCCGAAGCGCGCCTCGCCTTCAGCTACACGATGAACCAGATGGGCGGCGGCCTGCTGCTGAACGAGCGCGGCCAGAGCCTGATCGATGCGGCCTATCAGGCGCTCGGCTATCGCACCAATGCGCCGGGGGCGTGGGTGCGATAAGGCCTCTTGCGCGGCATCCGGAGGAAGACTAGCCTTCATCCTCGGATGGAGGGCAGCATGGCCAGACGCCTCGCAATCATGGTTCTGTCAGCGGCCCTGGCGGCCTCGCCGGCACTCCCGCAGACCCGCGATCTGCCGGACGCGGAGGCCGAACCGCTGCGCCCGCCGCAACCTGTTTACCCCCGCGCCGCTGCCGAAGCCTGGATGCCGGGATATTGCGATGTCCGCTTTGATGTCGACACGTTGGGCCGGCCCAGCAATATCCGCCCGCTCTGCTCTCATCCGGCCTTCTGCGAAAGCGCCGCATCGGCCATGCAGGCGGTGCGTTTCAAGCCGGCGCGGCGCGATGGCCGGATCGTGCCGCGCAAGAATGTCGTCTATCCGCTGGAATATGCGATAGAAGGCGTGCCCCGGGTCAATTTGGATCTGGCGGCCCTGAAAGACTGCGTCGACCCTTATATCTCCTGAAGTCTTATGGCTCGGCCGCGTCGCGGTCCGGCGTGCGGTCCGTCGGTATACAGATCATCGCGATTGTCGCGGCGATGGCCGCCAGCGCAACGCCGATCACGACCGGCTGCGTGATCGACCGGGCGACGCCGGCCGTGATCGCCGCCGATGCCCAGGCAAAGGTGAGGGCGGTGGCCTTCACCGCCGGGCGGATGGCGCGGCGTTCCTCGAAGCGGCGCGCCTCCTTCAGCGCTGTCTGCAGCACCGGAATTCGCTCGATCCGCCGCGTCATTCGTTCAGACGAGCGCGCAAAAGCCCAGAGCGCGACAATGAGAAACACCGTCGAGGGAATACCAGGCAGCAGGGCGCCGATCAGGGCAAGGCCGGTGAAGAAGCAGCCGACCAGGATGAGCAGCGGCTTCAGCATCGCGCCATGTCAGCCGGCCGAGACGGGCAGGCGCTGCGCCAGCCAGCCATCCGGGCCCTCGACGCCGCCTGTCACATTGTAGACATCGCCAAAGC
>CAYQRX010000042.1:0-16233 GCA_964419865.1 uncultured Hyphomonas sp.
GCGCCATCGGGCCGGATGTGGCCGGAGACCGCAAGGTGCGCCGGCTGTGGGATCTCGCGCGGCTGCCCGATTTCCGCAAGGCCGGGCCGGAGGGGCATGGGCGCCTTGTGCTTGGCCTGGCGGCAACGCTGGCGGACCCGGATGCGCGCCTCTCCGATGCGGGGCTCGACCGGCGGATGGAAGACCTTGCCTCGACCAGCGGCGACATTGCCAAGCTGCAGCAGCGCCTTGCCGCGATCCGCACCTGGACCTATGCCGCCCACCGGCCGGACTGGCTGGAGAACCCCGGCTATTGGCAACAGAGAACGCGGGAGATTGAAGACTCCCTGTCGGACGCGCTACACGAAGCGCTGACAGCCCGCTTTGTCGACCGGCGCACGACTGCGCTGCTCGCAAGCCTCAGGAAGGAAGACGCACTCGTGACTGAACTGACGCCCGAAGGCGATGTGACCGTGGAGGGCCATATTGTCGGCCGGTTGCGAGGGCTGAGCTTCGAGCCGGTGCTGGATGCGCGCACGCTGGAAGGCAAGGCGGTGCGCGGGGCGGCGCTGGCGGCGATCCGCCCGCTGCTCAGCCAGCGGCTGAACGAAATTGCCGGCGCGCCGTCTGACGCTTTCAAGCTGACCGAAGCGGCCGAGATCGATTTTCGCGACGCGCCGGTTGCCCGGCTGATGCGCGGGGCAGACTGGATCAGCCCGCGCCTTGAACTGATCGGCGCGCTGGAAATGGAGGCCGCCGAGCGCCAGCCCGCGCTGGCGCGTCTGGAAGACTGGCTGAAGGGCGAGATTGCGCGCCTGCTGCCGACGCATGCAAAGCTCGCGCGCGGCGAGGCAGGCGCCGCACTGGAAGGCATGGCGCGGGGCCTCGCCTTCCGCATCCTTGAAAGCGGGGCGGCTGTCGATTTGCGTACGGATGATCCGCCGCCGCGCATCACCCCGGAGCAGCGCGAGGCGCTGAAAGCGGCTGGCATTCGCGCCGGACGCGTCGCGGTGCATGCGCCGGACGCGCAGAAACCGGCCGCGCAACGGATGATCGCCATACTGAAGGCCGTGGCCTCGGGCGCCGACTATCCGCTGGCGCCGGAAGGCGCCGGCTCGTTCGCGCTCGACGGCACCTGGCCGGAAGAAGCGCTGGCGGCGAATGGCTATCTGCGCTTCGGGCGCCGCGCGGTGCGCGCCGACCTGGCCGAGCGTCTCGGCTGGGAGATTGCCAAGCGGCGCAAGGAAGCGGGCAAGAATGCGTTCGCGATTGCGATTGACCTCGCCTCGATGGTGTCATGCCCGGCGGATGACTGGCCAGGCGTGCTGAAAGGTTTCGGCCTGGCGCCGGCCGAGAAGGACAAGGAAACCGGCGCGGTGACGCTGTGGCGCTATGGCGCGCGGTCGCGGCCCGAGGATGGCCAGAATCAGCGTCAGGGCCAGACGCGCCCGCCGCGTGAGGGCCGCCCCGAAGGCCAACGCCCGAACCGTCCGCAAGCGGAGGGCCAAAGACATAAAGGCGGCCCGCGCCCGCCGCGCAGTGATGGCAGGCCCGGGGGGCGCCCGGACCGGCGGCCGGATCAGCGCGGCAGCCCTCCGGCCCGCAAGGTCGCCGATCCCGACAGCCCGTTTGCCGCGCTGGCGTCCCTCCTGCCACCGCCCAAGCCCCCGCGTCCGCCGAAGCAGAAGAAGCCCAAGCCCGAACGCCCGCAGGCAGGCCAGCAAGCCGCCCCTGCCCCCGCAACCGGCAGCGGTTTCGTCTACAAGCCCTTTCAATGAGTGAAACCGGCGCGTTGCGGCTCGATGTCTGGCTGTGGCGCGCGCGCTTTTTCAAGACGCGCGCGCTGTCGAGCGCGCATGTGCGCGGGCACGGGGTGCGCCTGTCGCATCTCGGCCAGACACGCAAGACCGACAAGCCGGGCACCGGCGTGACGGTTGGCGATGTGGTGACATTCGGCAAGGCCGGGCGTATCTATTCGGTCGAAGTGCTGGACCTCGGCGAGCGCCGGGGGCCGGCTGAGGAAGCCAGGGCGCTCTATCGCCCGCTGGAGGCCGATGATCCATGATGGACCGTATCAAACGCCTGCTGACCCCGAAAACGCCGGCCGAGCAGGCGATGCCGGTCGAGTTGGCAATTGCCGCGCTGCTGGTCGAAGCGGCCCTGGTCGATGGGGTCTATGTCAACATCGAAAGCGACATGATCGCCGAGATCCTGCTTGAAGTGTTCGATTTCGATGCCGACAAGGCCGATGCCGTGCTGGCCGAGGCAGAGGCGCTGGCCGAAGAGGCTGTCGGCAGCCATCAATTCACCCGGCATGCGAAAAAGCTGCCGGTGGCGGAACGGATCAAGATCGTCGAGGCGATCTACCGTGTGATCTTCGCCGACGGCGAGCGCTCGGACCTGGAAAGCGCCTATGTGCGCCATGTGGCGGGCCTGCTGCATATCGACGATGTCCATCGGGCCGAAGCGCGCCGGCGGGCCGAGGCACACCTCACCGGGCCGGCTTGAGCCATTCTTCGTGCCCTGTGTAGTTCGCCTCATTGACAGGGGCCGGATCGCTCGCCAATTGGCGAGCCTGATAGACCCGCCCGAAAGACCCGCCTGCCCATGACCTATATCGTCGTCGACGCCTGTATCCGCTGCAAATACATGGACTGTGTGGAGGTCTGCCCGGTCGACTGTTTCTATGAAGGCGAGAACATGCTCGTCATCCATCCGGACGAGTGTATCGATTGCGGTGTCTGCGAGCCGGAATGCCCTGTCGAGGCGATCAAGCCCGATACCGAGGACGACCCGGACGGCAAATGGCTGAAGCTGAACTCCGAATATGCGAAGGTTTGGCCGAACATCACCCGGATGAAGGAACCGCCGGCCGATCGGGAGCAGTTCGCCCAGGAATCCGGCAAGCTGGAAAAATACTTCAGCCCCAATCCCGGTCTGGGTGACTGATGCGCAACCCAAGGGAGCGGATTTTTCGCCCCCTGGCCACATTCTGCAGTGATTGCAAGGGTGTCGAAGGATCAGGCCGCGTTAACGAATTCCTTGATTCTCTTTCTTTTACCCGCTGGTAACCTATGTGCCACGCTGTTGTAATTCCTGTAAGAATGTGTTACACGGATGACCTGAGCAACAATTGATGAAGAGCGGGAATTCCTAACTCAGCGCCTTGATAGGGAACTGGGGTGGAAGAACTCGTCTCTCTTAATGTGTGTGTAGAAAAGGGTCTAACCGAACATGGCAAAGAAGGCAGAAGCTCGGACTCATGCGTTCGAGGTCTCACAGAGTGTTGTCTATCCGGCGCACGGCGTCGGCCGCATCACCGGGATCGAGACGCAGACCGTCGCGGGCATGCAGCTGGAAGTCTATGTGGTGGCTTTCGACCAGGACAAGATGATCCTGCGCGTGCCGACGAACCGGGCCGAAGCTTCCGGCATGCGCGCGCTGGCCGGCTCGAAGCTGGTTGACGACGCGCTGAAAACGCTTGGCGGAAAGGCCCGGATCAAGCGGACGATGTGGTCGCGCCGCGCCCAGGAATACGAAGCCAAGATCAATTCGGGCGATCTCATCTCGATTGCTGAAGTCGTGCGCGACCTGCACCGCGGCGACGACCAGCCGGAACAATCCTATTCCGAGCGCCAGCTGTATGAGAGCGCGCTGGACCGGATGGCCCGCGAACTGGCCGCTGTCGAGAATATCGACAAGGGCAAGGCGATGGAAAAGCTCGCCAAATCGCTGGCAAAGAAGAAAGTGGCCGCCTGATTTCAGGCTTGCCGATGGTAAATGCCCCGAAATCGAGAGGCCCCGCAGGAAGCTGCGGGGCTTTTTCTGTCTTGACTGTCTCGGGCTCGGCATGAGCCGGCAGGATATCGCCCGTATAGCGCAGCCGGCTGCCCGCCCATGCGTCCGGCTCGCCATAGGGCCCATAGGTGTAGCGCGTGGTGCTCGCCCCGTTCGCCGCGACAATGCTGCCCTGCCGGTCGGCAATCAGATAGCGCCGGTCGGTCAGGCCTGCGCCCTCATACCAGACCAGCGGCTCATCGATCCCCGGCCCATGCACATAGCGCCGAAGCAACGTGCCCGCGCCGCTATACTCCGCCAGCAGCGCATTGCTGCCATACAGGAACTGCGTGGTCGCCCCGCCCGCCACCGTCTGGCGCAGCCGCCCGCCCGGATCATAGGCCAGCGTCATCGAGGCAGAGCCGCTCACCGAGGCCAGCCGGTTCTCATAGTCATAGCCAAACGTGCGGGCCCCGTCGGAGGTCAGGTTGCCCCGCAGGTCATAGGTGAAGCTGGTGCCCGAGACGGCGGTGTACTGGTTGAGCCCGTTGCGGGCATAGGCCCTGCTCGCCGCAGGGGCCGACCATGTGTAGAGATCGTTCGTCGAGGTGCGCTGCGAGACCTGGCTGGCATCGGTATAGCTGAACGTATAGGTCTGGTCGTTCGCTGTGCCGGGAAGGTTCAGGCCGAGCCCTGTCAGCCGTGAGGCAAGGTCATAGCTGAACGTTGAGACCGCGCCATTGCCCCGCGTGATCGTCGCTTTGCGGCCGAGCGTGTCATAGTTGTAGTCCGCCAGCGTCGTCGTCCCGCTCTCGTGCACATGGTCCACCCGGTTCAGCGCGTCATAGGTGTAAGTCACATACTGGCTGTCCGGCCAGGTGATCCGCTCCCGGTTCGAGGCCGCATCATAAAGATAGCTCAGCGTCCGCGTCGTCCCGATCGTGCTCTGCTCGCTCAGCATCCGGCCGGCCGCATCATAGGTGTAGATCAGCCCCTGACCGCCGGTGGACACGAACCGGCTCGACAGCACACGCCCCGCCAGATCATACGCCGTATACACATCCGCCGCCGTGCCCCCGGGGATGTCCTTCACCGTCTGACGGTTCAGCGGATCGAACGTGAACGCAATCGTCTCGCCCGAGCGCAGGCGCAGACTGGTCCGGTTGCCGTTCTGGTCATAGCCATAGCCCTCATAGTCCGGCGCCGTGCCCCCGCTCGCGCAGGTCAACGCGCTTTCTGCGATCCCGCCGGTATTGGCCGCATTGGCGCCCAGCGTCGCGACCGGGAAATACAGCCGGCACAGACGGTGCCGCCGCTATTACCAACGCCCCTTAGTCTCTATCTCTGAAGGAGCGATATCTATCTTTGATCTCCAACTCCTTCGGATATAGAGAAAAGAACCAGCCACACCGCACAATAAAAACAACGCAAAACAAAAGGGGTGCCAGACAAATCCACTTGGCGACCTCTTGAGCGCTTAGGTTATGTTGAAATGCAGCGATACCTAATAAAGAAAACCAGAAAATACAGGTGAACTTCAGGGACTGAGGCCAATCAAGTGCACCAAACTTCCAAATGCCGGTCTCGCGCATTATTGGCAATTCCCCAATTCCGTACAACCTGTGTCAACTCTGACCTGAAGAGGCCCTCTTTGCTGCTCCTGAGCTTCCGCAGCTTGATCCACGGCATTCAAGATTAGTCGAGTGGAAGCTTCACCAGCCACTGCATCAGTTATCGCCCCACCAGCCGCCCTAGCTGCTTGTTCTGAAGAAGCGTGCCTGTTCGCGAACCGGAACGCCCCCATACCAGGTTTCTCGACCATCTGCTTGAGGCCACTCACAGCCCTTCCAATCTCTTTTCCAATAGGCGCTCCCCCCAACCGTCCTATAGTCGCTTCCAACGCACCTGCGCCGAGTTTAGACCCGACATAATCAGCCATTGCGGTCTGAGAGATATCTTTCCCAGCTGCGGTATCGGTCAGGACGCTTTCCCCTAAATTTGCTATTGCTCCGGTGATGGCCACGGAGACCAAGCCGGCTCCTGAACCAATGGAACCACCCACAACTACTCCTTCTCCAACATTTGCCCACAAGCCTGTAGAGGTTCGTTCGCTTGCTGGAGTAGTTGCATAATAAACAGCTCCGTTGGCGATCCCTCCCACAATTCCACCGATAACCACGCCAACAACCCCAAACTCCCCACTCGGATCGCCCGCATTCAGTGGATCATTCCCGACGTATGCGTAGAGGTTCATCTGATCCGCATACCCCACCGGATCGGTCTGCAGGAACCTGCCCAGCACGGGGTCATACGCCCGGGCCTTGTAGTGATAGAGCGCCACTTCCGGCAGCGCGATCTGGCCTGTGTAGCGAAACCGGCTGCCGGTCCAGGCATTCGGCTCGCCATAGGGGCCATAGGTGTAGCGCGTCGTGCTCGCCCCGTTCGCCGCGACGATGCTGCCCTGCCGGTCGGCGATCAGGTAGCGTTTGTCGCTGAGGCCTGCGCCCTCATACCAGACCAGCGGTTCATCGATGCCCGGGCCGTGGACATAGCGGCGCAGCAGCGTGCCGACATTGTTGTATTCGGCGAGGAGGGCATTGCCTCCGTAGAGGAACTGCGTGGTCGCCCCGCCCGAGACCGTCTGCCTCAGCCGCCCGCCCGGATCATAGGCCAGCGTCATCGACGCGGACCCGCTCACCGTGGCCAGCCGGTTCTCATAATCATACCCGAACGTGCGGGCCCCATCCGAGGTCAGGTTGCCCCGCAGGTCATAGGTGAACCCTGTGCCGGAGACCGCCGTGTACTGGTTCAGACCGTTGCGGGTGTAGGTCCTGCTCGCCGCCGGGGTGGTCCAGTGTAGAGATCGTTCGTCGAGGTGCGCTGCGAGACCTGGCTGGCATCGGTATAGCTGAACGTATAGGTCTGGTCGTTCGCTGTGCCGGGAAGGTTCAGGCCGAGCCCCGTCAGCCGTGAGGCAAGGTCATAGCTGAACGTCGAGACCGCCCCATTGCCCCGCGTGAGTGTCGCCCGCCGGCCGAGATTGTCATAGTTATAATCCGCCAGCGTCGTCGTCCCGCTCTCGCGCACAAGATCGACCCGGTTCAGCGCATCATAGGTGTAAGTCACATACTGAGCATCCGGCCAGGTGATCCGGGTGCGGTTCGAGGCCGTGTCATGGAGACAACTCGGACCGCTCTCTTTCAAGCCTCAACTTCGTTGATTGTCGCCAAGAATTTGCTGCGTGTAATATTCTGTCAAACTTGAATAAAAGTCCCGCGAAACTGTATCGGACACTTTCTCAGAATACGAGCGCATTTCATCCAACACAGACGGCAAGTCTCGCCCAAGTAGCTTCTCAACTATCTCCCGCCGACCACCGATTCCGGAAAACTCTCTAAAATCGATAACGATAAATTCCCAGGGCCACTGTATCCATATAAAGAAACGGCCCATCATCCCAGAGTTTCGAAGACTCCAAGCATCGCGAAACTTTACACGCCAGCATTTGTCGAACCGCATTGTCTCGGATGAAAAACTATCCAGCAGTGTCACCCCGTCAGTGAAACTTCGCTCCCACCGACAAAACATTTCTTCGCTATAATTCAGAATCTCGATTTCAGGTAACGGAGCAAACACCAAATTTCGGCTTTCCAACTCATCAAGATTTAACCTTGCTGGACTGGTCATGATGCGTTCAGCATCTTGCTTCTGAGTTTCGCAATCTGCATGCCGGTACGACTCGCAATTGTGTACGCGGCCCCGGAGATCAGAACCTGATTGTTCCTTCAAAGACGTTCTCCTCTCGTCGAATTCTGGACCCTGTAGGAGTATAACTCTGGGTAATCGAGATATTTATGGAAGGGCTGCCTGTTGATGAGGACGTATACATGGTCACATTCGCAGACATTCCCCGCCCCAGAGAAATCGATGATGATTGCCCGGGAATGGGCGGTGCGCCAGTTATTGCTTGGAATGTAGAGCTAGCGCCAGCTGCTCCTGGAGTGCTGGAGTGCCATTGAGCATAACCTCTCGGTGTAGGTTCAAATCTTGCATTAGACAGCGCATTCTGAATGGCTAATCCAGCAGAATCAGGCCGCAGGTTTCCAGAGTAGGTACCCCCGAAATTGCTCGGACCAAAGACTTGCATAGATCTGACAAGTGCCCTGGAAGTAACTACATCTGTCCGATTGTATCCAGGGCCGTACATTGGGCGAAACACCGCTGGTCTTGTGACACCAGGCCAAACACTCTGAGCGGTCGATATGTTTGCCTCATATTGTGCTCGATATTGATCATGCTGGCGCCATCTGTTGCTTGTTCGGCCGCGCTGCTCACCGCTAGGATCGAATTCGTTCAGCGGATCGTTACCGACATAGGCATAGAGGTTCATCTGATCCGCATACCCGACCGGATCAGTCTGCAGGAACCGCCCCAGCACAGGATCATACGCCCTCGCCTTGTAATGATAGAGCGACACCTCAGGCAGGGCGATCTGGCCGGTGTAGCGGAACCGGCTGCCACCCCAAGCATCCGGCTCACCATAGGGCCCATAGGTGTAGCGCGTGGTGCTCGCTCCATTCGCCGCGATGATGCTGCCCTGCCGGTCGGCAATCAGATAGCGCCGGTCGGTCAGGCCTGCGCCCTCATACCAGACCAGCGGCTCATCGATCCCCGGCCCATGCACATAGCGCCGCAGCAGGGTGCCCGCGCCATTATACTCCGCCAGCAGCGCATTGCCGCCGTGCAGGAACTGCGTCGTCGCCCCGCCCGCCACCGTCTGGCGCAGCCGCCCGCCCGGATCATAGGCGAGTGTCATAGACGCAGACCCCGCCACACTTGTGCTTCGAAGAACCCGCTTTGACTCCGCGACCGCGATCCGGTATTCTGAACAAATCATGAACAGGTGGCGGGGCGCGCTATGGCCGGAAATACGAGGATCCAAGGCGGGTGCCAGTGCGGCGCGGTGCGCTATGAGCTCGCCGGGCCGCCCGACCGGGTCTCGGTCTGCCATTGCCGCGACTGCCAGAGAAGCGCCGGGGCGCCGATGGTGAGCTGGGCAGTACTGGCGAAGGAGAAATTCCGGATCACGAAAGGCGCAGCGCGGGAGGTGAACTCATCCGGCGACAGTTTCCGCTATTTCTGCCCCGATTGCGGCACCGGCCTCTACTATATCAACGAAACGTTCCTGCCGGGCCTGATCGATGTCCAGACGATGACGCTGGACGCGCCGGATGCGTTTCGGCCAACCGCTCAGGTGCAGACTGGGGAACAGGCGACATGGGTGCCGCATCTGAATGAGATCGAGGCGTTCCGGCGTTATCCCGGCATGGACTGACACCGCCTTCAGGTGGCGCTGGCTTCCACGAAAACACGCATTTTCGGAGGCAAGCCTAACAGAATGGCGCTGCGCGTTTACGAAGCCGCGTCATGGCAAATGCAAAATTAACCTTGTTCCAACCCTGATCGGGCAGGCTTTGTCCGTCGCCGGATGATCCGGTGCGTGATGGGGCCTGGCTCCGTGTACGGGAAAACCCGGCCGGCCAGGCAGGCGTGAAGGACAAGAAGATGGCTTATTCGGATACACATGTGGAGCCTGCCGGCCTGCTCGGCGCGCATTCGCTCCCCGAGGATCTCTACCGCGCAGGCCTTGCCTATGCGACCGGCACCGGCACCGAGATCAATCTCGTCGAAGCACACAAATGGTTCAACCTCGCCGCAGCGCGCGGTCATGAGGAAGCCAAGCAGCAGCGCCAGGAGATGGCGGACATGCTGAGCTCCGAAGAGGTGAAGATCGCCCTGCAGGCAGCGCGCGACTGGCTGAAACTCGCCCACTGACGCGGCAGCGCCGCCGGCTAGGACATCCGGCCTGTCTGCCGCGCACCGGGAATTTTCGGCGCAAGCATGCCGACCTCGCGGCGGTATGTCCGGTAACGGTCACCGAACTGGGTGATGAGGTCGCGCTCCTCAAGCCAGATCCCGATGAAGATGTAACCGGTCGTCGCCACCGCGAACAACAGCCGGCCCCAGCTCATCTCTGGCGCGGCCCAGAAGGCGATGATGAAGCCTGCATAGATTGGATGGCGCAGCCATTTGTAGAAAAGCGGGGTACGGAACTCGGCCGGCGCCATCTTCAGGCGCAGCAGCCCGGCAAATCCCTGGCTGAGACCGAACAGGTGGAAATGGCTGATCAGGAAGGTCGAGATCAGCACCATGGCCCAGCCTAACCAGGACAATCCGTATACGAGCCCCGCCGCTGCCGAGTGCCCGATCGACCAGACCCTTTCCGGAAGCGGCTGCCAGAAGGCGAACAGCAGGACAAGCGCCAGACTCGCCGCCAGCACATAGGTGCTGCGCTCGGCCGCCTCCGGCACGATCCGCGTCCAGACACGCTTGAACGCCGGGCGCGCCATGACCGAATGCTGAAGCGCAAAGATCCCGAGCAGGACGACGTTTATACCCAGCGCCGTTGCGAGACCGGGGGAGACGCCGGAATCGATCGTTTTCGGAACCCAGAGATTCTGCACGAACCCGATGGCGTAAAGGAAGGTCGCCAGAAAAATCACGTACACAAACGCGCTGTAAAGCGCGACGAACATGCTCCGCATGTCGATTCTCCATTCTGATGCGAGGCGGCGCTGGATACGCCGCCGGTTCAGTTGTTGGCCGTCAGCGGATCGATGATCTGCGGGATCTCGGTGATGCGCGCCACCGGAATGCCGCTTAGCTCCGCATGCTGACGGATTGCCTCCTCGCTTGGTGCGAGATAGATGCAGAAGGTCTTGTCGGCCGCCACATAGCTGTGCTGCCACTGAATGCCGCTGCCGACCTGTTCGATGGCCCGGTTCGACGCACGCGCCGCGCCGCAGAGTTCGACAATCGACATACCGCCCACACCGGCGATATCCCGTTCAATCATGTATCGTTTGAGTTGTTGCATGATCGGGCCTCTTCACGTGCACCTCAGCATATTCAGTGTCTCACCATGCCGGCCCGGCACCAAGCTAAATGTTCTTGCCAATACTAAAGAAAAACTTTAGTGATAGTCATGGTTGCGCCGTCTCATCTGCGGTCCTTTCAGGCGCTGGAGCTTGCGCTTCGTCTCGGCTCCCTGAAGGCGGCCGCCGAAGCGCTGAGCATTACGCCCGCAGCGGTCGGCCAGCGCATCAAAGTACTCGAAGAGTTTGTCGGCATCGAACTGCTCACGCGCGGCCGCAACGGGCTCGCCCCGTCCCCTGCCCTTGCGCCGGCGATGCCCGCACTCGGCCGCGCCTTCCGGGATCTGCAGCTGGCCGCCGATACGCTCGACATGCAGCGCGGCCATGAAATCCATATCGCGGCCACGCTGGACTTCGCCGAACGCTGGCTGCACCCGCGACTCGGCGCATTCCGCGACGGCCAGCCCAATGTTGCCTTCTGCGTCAATGGCGAGGGCGATGCGCCCCACCGGCTCGGCCCGGCCGACTGCGAAATCCGTTTCGGCCCGTTGCAGGCGGGCAGTGAAATCCTGTTCCGGGACTTTGTGGTTCCGGTCTGTTCCCCGGAGAACGAACGCCGCATATCGGTCCTGCCGAGACGCGATCGGCTGGAAGGCTTTCCGCTTCTGCACGTTGATACGTATAAGGAAGACCCTGCCATCGGGGGCTGGGCAGAATGGATCCGGGAGAACCGGTTTCGCCGGACGGCGCCGGAACGCGGCATCCGGTTCCAGCGGGTTTCGGCTGCGCTGGAAGCGGTCCTGGCCGATGCCGGGCTCGCGCTCTGCGGGCTTGCCCTGGTTCTCGACGCGCTGCTGGAGCAGCGTATTGCCACGCCGTTCGGCGTATCAGGCGGCCGCTGGACGACTTTTGCCTATGTCGCCCGCTTCCGCCCGGACGCGCTCGCGCGCCCGCAGGTCCGCCGGTTTCGCGACTGGCTGCTCGCCGAGAGCGCCGCCAGCGGGGACCAGCTTGAGGCGGTGATAGCGAACGGGCGCTGAGCGCATGCGCGCGGCGGGCGGCGATTATCCGCCATGCGCGCAGGTCGCCTGCGCCTTGGCCCGCGCCGCTTCCAATGTCGGCTCGGTCGCGTAGGGCCGGATACAGGTCGCCAGCGTCGTCAGCACCCTGCCCGGCTCTTCCATGAAGGCCAGATGGGCCGAATGTTCGAACCAGTATTCCCCCTTGGCCGGGGCATCGAGGCGGGCGAGCCAGTCGGAGGCGATCTGTGCCGGGGTGGTATAGTCGTGGCGCCCGTGCAGCATGAAGACAGGCACCTCAATCTCCGTGACGCTGTCGAAGTCGACCGCGGCCAGTTCGCCGATCAGGGCCGTGATGCTGGCGAGGCTGCCATCATTCCAGGCCTTCACATCCGCGTCGTTATATTCCGGCGAAAGGCGCATGGCGCCGAACCAGGGCGAGGCGCTGTCGCGGTAGGCGGCGAGCGCGCCATAATGGATGGACCAGGTGCGCTGGGCCCCGATCCGCTCAACGGTTAGGTCGCCGGGATAAGGCCGGAGCGCTTCGAGCTCGGCGACGGCCTCGGCATTGCCAGCCGCCTGGGCCGCCTCGAGGGCGAAACGGAAGCCCTCCGCCTCATTGCGCTGCATGTTCACGACCTGGCCATGGGGGACATAGGCCGCGACAAGGTCCGGACGTTTCAGTGCGGCATTGAGGCCGATCACCGATCCCCAGGAGTGGCCGATGAGGATGACTTTGTCCTGGCCGAGCCGCTCGCGCGCCAGCTCCATCACTTCGATCACGTCATCTGTCATGCGCTCGACACTGAGCGTGGGAATGACCGTCTCCGGATCATCAAGACCATAGGACTTGCCGGCCGCGCGCTGGTCCCATTGGATGACGGTGAAGTAATCCTCCCAGCCGCGCTGGAAGGTCCAGCCGATCGCGAGTTCCGCCGAGCCCGGCCCGCCATGCACAAGCAGGATCACCGGATTGCTTCGGTCCTTGCCGCGTATCGAGAGCCATTGATCGACACCGCCGATGTTGGCGGCAAAGGATTCCTCAATCCCGTTCGGCGTGTCGATCCGTCCGATATCGGCGATGATGGCGCGGGCGTCAGCGGCCGGCGCGGCGGCTTCCTGCGGCGCCTCCGGGGGCACAGCGGGCGAACAGGCGGCCAGCAGGCCAGCGGTCATCAGCGCGGTCAGGGCGGCGTGTGATTTCATCATTTCTCTCCATTCTCATGATCGAGATGCAGCGGAGAATGCATTTGGATGCACCTCCGCTGCAACCGGCCAGTCGCGGGAGAGAGCGCAACCGCTCAGCCGGCATGTGTGAGAACAGGTGCGTAGCTCACGACCTCGAACTCGATATTGCTTTCATCGAAGAAGTAGAAGCGGCGGCCGGGCTCGTAATCGTCATGGCCGAAAGGGGAAAATCCGGCAGCGCGCACGCGGCTCTCGATAGCGACGATGTCGTCGACCTCGATGCCGATATGATTGAGAGGCACGCCCTTCTCGAACCGGGCCGGGCAAGGCTTGTCCGCCGGCGGGGAGTAGAGCGCAAGATAATGGTCGGCTGAACCGACATGAACCGTGTGCCCCCCGCTCATGGCCTTGCCGCGCCAGCGGACATGCCAGCCGAAAATCTGCTCAAACAGGCGCGCGGTATTCTCCGAATCCGGAACAGTTATGTTGACGTGTTCGATGCGGGCGGGGCGGGGTTTTGCGAGCGTCATGCCTTGCTCCTCTATGGTCTGGATGGGGGCTCGCTCTTTTGCTACAATCTCAAGTCCACTTGAGATCAAGCAGAAAATGGCGTGCCATGAAACATTCGGACATTCTGACCATCGGAGATCTCGCCGGACGGACCGGCGTCGCCGTGTCAGCGCTGCGTTATTATGAGGAGCGCGGGCTGATCCGCTCCCTGCGCTCGGAGGGCCGCCACCGGCGCTTCCTGCGCTCGGATATCCGGCGGGTGTCTTTCATCCGGATCGCGCAGTCTCTGGGGCTGACAATTGAGGACATCGGCGCAGCCTTCCACAGCCTGCCTGACGGGCGCACGCCGACGGCGGCGGACTGGCGGCATATCAGCAAGGATATCCGTCTGCGGCTCAACCGGCGGATCGAGGAACTTGTGACGCTCCGCGACCGTCTGGACGGATGCATCGGCTGCGGCTGCCTGTCGCTGAAGAAATGCACCCTCAGCAATCCGGGAGACCGGGCAGGCAAGGCGGGCAGTGGGCCGAGATATGTTCTGCCTGCCAACTGACCGGCCGGTTCAGGCGACTTCCTTGTGGGAGAGGCCGGACCGGAATGTCAGGAGGAAGACGAGAAAGCCAACGAGAAAAGCCAGGTCGCCGAGGCTCAACACCACAGCGTCGAGTCCGACCTCGCCCCGCAGCCAGGGCGGCAGTGAGAGCGCAAGGACGCCGCCCTTACCGAACACGCCGGCCCAGACTACCGGCTTCATCCGTTCCGGTTCGAGCGCGACGAGAGCGTAGACAATACCAAAGCCGGCGATCAGGACTCCGCTGAGCGGCATGAATAGATCGCCGCCCCCGGCAGGCGCGCCGCCAGTGGCTTCGAGGAAGGCGCCGGGAAACAAGGCAAGCGGAAGCCCGACCGCGAAATTGTAGGCCGCCGCCAGCCAGAAAAAGACCTGCCAAACACGCCGCATACGACGCCCCCTTTTCAGCCACCGTCAGCCCACACGCCGCTCATGGCCTTTCCAGTAGGGCTCGCGCAGATCCTTGCGCAGGATCTTGCCGGACGGGTTTCTCGGCAGCGCATCGATGAAATCGACCGATTTCGGCGCCTTGTAGCCGGCGATGCGTTCCTTGGCCCAGGCGATGATGCTCTCCGGGGTCGGATCTTCACCCGGCTTCTTCACCACGATGGCCTTGACCGCCTCTCCCCATTTCTCGTCCGGCACGCCGATGACGGCGACATCGGCCACGCCGGGGGCACCGAAGATCGCATTCTCGACCTCGGCCGGATAGACGTTCTCGCCGCCGGAGACGATCATGTCCTTCACCCGGTCGTGGATGTAGAGAAAGCCGTCCTCGTCGAAATAGCCGGCATCGCCGGTATGGAAGAAGCCGTCCCGGATCGCCTCGGCGGTCGCATCCGGGCGGTTCCAGTAGCCCTTCATGACGAAGCCCGATTTGATCACGATCTCGCCGACCTCACCGGTGGGGACCGGCTTGCCCTCGCCATCGACCACCCTCACGACCGCCGCCGGCCAGGGCACACCGCAGGAACGCAGCTTGCCCCAGCTGGGGTCATGCGCTTCCGGCGGCAGGAATGTGCCTGCCCCGACGGTTTCGGTCAGGCCATAAAGCTGGGTAAAGCGCGCGCCCATGATCTCGACGGCCGTGCGCAAGAGCGCCTCGGAAATCGGCGAGGCGCCATAGAAGACCTGCTTGAGGCTGGAGAAATCCGTCTCGCGGATGTTCGGCTGCTGGGTCAGCATCAGGATCACCGCCGGCACCCAGAAGGCATGGGCAATCTTGTGCTCCGGGATCAGCTTCAGGATCAGCTGCGGGTCGATATCGCGCAGGACGACCGTCTTGGCGCCCTGCAGGCTGGCCAGGATGCCGACATTGACACCGGCGACGTGGAATTGCGGCATGGCGTTCATGATCGCCTCGCCGGCATCATAGCTCGACCATTCCAGCATGCCTGCCTGGGTGAAGAAGGCGCGGTAATTGTCGTTGGTCAGCTGCACGCCCTTGGGCAGCCCGGTCGTGCCGGAAGTGTAGAGCTGGATAACATCATCATCGCCGAGCGTTTCGAGGCCGGGAGCCGCGTTGGGTTTGGAATCGCGCCAGGAGGGAAAGTAATCCCAGTCCTCACGGTCGCCATCGAGCGTGATGATCCGCGTGACGTCTGGCAGCTCGGCCCTGATCTGATCGATCATGGCGTAGAAATCCTTGCCGACGAACAGCACTTTCGCCTTGGCGTCAGCGAGGATGAACTTCACTTCGGGCGCAGCAAGGCGAGTGTTGACGCCATTCATCACCGTGCGCGACTTGGCGCAGCCAAAGAGTATTTCGTAATACTGGTCTGTGTTCTTGGCGAGATAGCCGACCCGGTCGCCGGGCTGCAGACCAAGACGCAGGAGGCCATTGGCGATCTGGTTGGAGCGGGCATCGAGCTCGGCAAAGCTGGTTTCGCGGCCCTCGAACCAGAGCGCCGTCTCCGTTGGCCGCAGCTGGGCCTGCACCCTCGGAATGTCCGCGATATGGGGCATGGCCTCAATGTCGATCATGGTCTTCCTCCACCAGACTTGTTTTCTCTCGAGACATTAGTGCGTTCCGGGCGCTTGTCAGCCCATGACCGGCGGCGCTGACAGCCGCACCCGCCCCGCCGATGCCTTGCAGAACCGGGTCATTTGCGGCACTTGCATGGGTCATGACCGTCCAGACCCCTCCCCCCAGCGCCGGCCTCGCCGACGCTATGCACGCCATGGGCCGGCGCGCGCGCGAAGCGTCGCGCGAACTCGGCCTGCTGACCGCCGAAGACCGCACCCGCGGCCTGAC
>CAYQRX010000043.1:0-15789 GCA_964419865.1 uncultured Hyphomonas sp.
ATCGAACGGGTGGACGTGCTGGCAATGTCGGGCGGGGCGCCGCCGGCGCTGCAACTGGCGGCGCGCCATCCCGAAAGAGTGGGCGCGATGGCGCTGCTGTCGCCGGCGCCGTTTACGCCCTTTGGCGGCGATGTGGAGGGGCGGCCTGTTCCGGCGGCGGTCTATACGGCGATTGCCGGCAGCGATGTCGGCTTCTGGCTGATGAAGCGGCTGGCGCCGGGCACCCTGCGGGCGGCCTTTGATGCGCGGCCGGAATTGCTGGAGGCGGCGCCGGAAGACGCGGCCTTTGTGGACCGGCTGGTTGACGGGTTCCAGCCAGCCTCAGGCAGGCTGGCAGGGCTGCGCAACGAGATTGCCGCTGTTGATCCGGAGGCGGAGTATGACCTGGAAGCGATCCGCGCGCCGGTGCTGGTGGTCCATGCGGCAGACGACCGGCTCAACCCTGTTGCCATCAGCGAGACGATTGCGGCGCAGATCAAGGATGCGGCATTCATCCGTTACGAGGCCGGTGGTCACCTGCTGATTAGCCATCATGGCGACCTACGGAGGAGAATCGCGGACTTCTTCGCAGCGACTGACCCTAGTTGAACCGCTCAGGGTTAGCCGCGATCAGAGCTTCCAGTTTCGGCATGCCTTCGCGCAGGCCCTTGGTGAGCTGGGCAGTGATGAGGCCGCCGAGGAAGAGAGGTGCGCTGGCCTTCCCGGACCAGCGCATTTCGCAGCCGCCTTCCACGGGCACGACCCGGTAATCTTCCACAGCAGCAGAGACGGGCAGGGTGGAGGCTTCAAAGCGGAAAGCCATGCGGCGGCCGTCGTCCCAGGCGAAGAAGGTTTCCTCCACGATTTGCGGACCGATCTCGACCGTGCGCGTGGTGCCAGTCCCAAAGGGTTTGGGGCTGGTCCAGGTCACTTTCGTGATCGGCAGCCATTCGGTCCATGCGACAGGATCGAGCAGCGCGTTCCAGACCATTTCCGGCGGGAAGGGGAAGCGATGCACAACGCTCGCCTGCTTTGCGCCTGCCAGGTATTCCTCGCCGACGGGTTTGTGTGTCTTGGGTGTTTTGGCCACAGGGCGCACTCCACGATTTCGAACAGTCAGCCACACTCTGGTGCGCCGTGTGCGGAAGATCAAGCGTTGCGGCCGGTTGCCCCAGCGTCACGCGAAGGCGGGTCAGACCGCTGCCAGCATGACCGCCGTTGTCTCCTCTGAGACAGAAAGCAGCTGGCTGATCGCTGTCATCATCGCGCGTTCCTCGATCGGCTTCGAAACATAGCCGTCAAAGCCGTTGGCGAGGAATTTCTCCCGGTCTCCGCGCATCGAATCGGCAGTAAGGGCGATGACCGGCGTCAGGCGGTTCATGCTACCGGATGTGCGCAGGCGTTTGAACGCTTCTTCCCCGTCGAGGCCTGGCATGTGAATGTCCATAAGGACGATGTCGAACATCTCCTTGTCGAGGATTTCCAGTGCCTCATTGCCGTCTCCGGCTTCGCTGATGACGATGCCGTAATATTCGAGGAAGGACCGGGCGACGCGGCGGTTGATGCCATTGTCGTCGACAACCAGGGCCCGGCAACCGGAGAGCCCGCTGCGCGACCTGCGTGCCGGCATCTGAATGGTATTGTTGCTTGCCTGACCCGCGTTTGCGGCCTCGGCCATGAAGTTCAGTGTGAAGATTGAGCCGCGTCCCGCTTCAGAAACAACAGTCACGTCCCCGCCCATGATGCGGGCAAGCCGGCGGGTAATCGACAGGCCGAGGCCAGTGCCCCCGAACTTGCGTGTCGTGGAGCCGTCTTCCTGGGCAAAGGATTCGAAGACGCGATCGAGCTTGTCTGCTGCAATCCCGCATCCGGTATCGGAGACATGGACGATGACCCGGTGCTGGCCATCATCGGCCGGCTCGGATGTGACGACGATCAGAACTTCGCCCTCGGCCGTGAACTTGATCGCGTTCGAGACGAGATTGCTGACACATTGGCGGACACGTACGGGGTCGAAAACGAGGCGCGAAGGGACGCTCGGATCGACGAACAGGCGGATGCCGATACCCTTCTCCTTGGCTGCGGCTTCATGCAGACGGAAGAGGCCGGAGAGCTTGTGGCGCAGGTCGCCTGGCACGGGCGAAATTTCCATCCGCCCCGCCTCGATCTTGGAAAGATCAAGAATGTCGTTGAGCAGCACCATCAGCGTGTTGCCGGAATCGAGGATCACGCCGACCTGCTCGGCCTGGGACTCTGTCAGGTTCCCGTGTGCCAGGACCTGCGCCATGCCGAGCACGCCGTTGAGCGGTGTACGGATTTCATGGCTCATATTCGCGAGGAATTCGGATTTGAGCCGGGTCGCCTGCTCGGCGCGGTTCAGCGCGTCACGCAGCTCATGCGCCTTCCGGCGCTCTTCGCGCACGTCCCGGATGGTGGTGATGAACACCATGTCGCTTCGGCCTTCCCAGGGAGCGCTGGATGTGGACGCCTGCACGCGGATCTTTTCGCCACTCTTGCTGAATACCTGCGCATCGGAGATGTGGCGGATGAGCTTGCCGCTTTCGATATCGGATACGACCTTGTTCCCGAGCGACCGCTGCGGCTCGAATTTCTCGACACCGAACAGGACGCCGACATTGGCATCGAGCAGTTCTGTTTCCGTGTAGTCCGTCAGCTCGCAGATCGCGTGATTGACATAATGGATGCGGCTGTCCCTGTCGGTAATGACGATCCCATGAATAGCATGGTCGCAGGCGGCACGGGCCAGGTTGAGCCGGTTCAGCGCGGCATCGCGTTCCTGGGCGAGCTCGGTCACCTCATGTGAACATGCCAGGACACCGCGTTCGGTCGGGGTGATAACAGTCTTCATCACCTTGCCCAGCATCTTAGCGGCGCGGCCATGGCCGGTGATGTAGGTGATGGGCTCTCCGCTCTCGATGACCTTGATGACGTTCTTCGTCATTTCGGACTCGCGATAGGCCGGATCGAACTCGAATACCCGCATGCCGACGATGCTGCCGCCGCCCGGGAGAATCGACTCGTTCATAAGGCGGTTGGCGTCTGTCCACTCTAGGTCGATAATTTCGCCATTCTCATCGCGAATAGGCGCGATTTCGCAAACAACAACCGGGAGCATGTCGAAGAGACGTGCATCCATAGGTGGGATCCTCGTGCAGTAAGTCCATGTGCTGAGAAGAATCCTCCCTCAACATGCTTAATTACTGTTTACTGTAGTTGTTGCTGCGTCAGGCGGGGCAGCAACGGGTTCTGATCTCATGATCGCGCAGAACCTCCATCGCCGCCGCGTAGCCCGCCTCAACGGCGCTGTCATAGGCCTTCCAGTCGCGCAGCTCGATGTCGGGCAGTTCGGGCAGGATCAGGATATCCGCCATATCCCGGGGCGAAAGCCGGTCATCGCGAATCGTGGCTGCGCGCATCAGGAGACCGGCGATTGGCGGGGGCGAGGAAAAGCCGTGCTTGAGGACCCAGCGCCAGAAGCTGAGCGGCTGAGCGAACTCCTCCCGGTTCAGACCGTCCGGAATGCTCGATACGTCGGATCCGATGACGAAGCCCTGATGCAGCTCCCGCATCGGCTCGACCGGAAAATTGTCGAGCACGGCGCCGTCAACGAGAACCGCATCGCCATCGACCATCGGCGGCAGGATGCCGGGAAGCGAGATGGTCGCGCGCAGGGCAGCGCGCAGGAGGCCGGACTGATGCAGGCGTGCATTGCCGGAGCTAAGGTCGGTGGAAAGTGCATAGAAGGGAATCTGCAGATCGCAGATTTCGGTGTCGCCGAAATGCTCCATCAGGCGCTGATTGACCCGCTTGCCCTTGACCATGCCGACGACGGGCAGATTGTAGTCGCCGAGCGGGTTGGTCTCCACGAAGGCCTTGCGGATGCGCTGGTCGATTTCTTCATCGCCCCAGCCCATTGCCACACATGCGGCGATAACGGCGCCCATGGACGCCCCGCCGGCGAAATCGATGGGCAGGCCGAGTTCGCGGATCGCTCTTACCGCGCCGATATGACTGTAGGCGCGCGCGCCCCCGCCAGAAAAGACCACCCCTATGGAACGCCCGGTCATGATCCGGGCAAGGCGCATCGCATCCTCCCTATTGTCGCCGCGCCAGTGGAACAGGCGTCTCGCGCCGGCCGCGTTCAGCCATTCCTGCGGACGCGATGCGCGCCGCTCGGCGCCCGGGTGGATCAGGATGACATCCAGGAGTTTCAGCCGCCTGGCAGGCGAGTTGTCTTCCGGCATCAAGGGGGTCGAGGGGCGGGCATCGGAGCGGGCGAACACCCAGATCCGGTCAGCCTGGCGGGTCGCCAGCCGGAACCAGGACGTATCGCCGATCGGCGCGACCAGAATGACGACATCATGTGCCGCTTCCAGAGCATCGAAGAAGGCGGCCGGCTTTTCGCTGCCCTCAGTCTCGCTGACGATTGCGGCGCGCTTGCCGAACCGGGCCAGCGCCGCGCGCAGCGCCTGGGCGCGGTGGGCGAGATCGATTGTCGGTGAGGTGGAGAGCAATGTGTAAACCTGCGGCGGCGCCTCTGTGGCGCGCTGGCCGCCGCGCCCGAGCCGGCGGAGGATGATCCGGATCATACCTTCCAGAAGGTCGGGTTCCGACTTGACCAGCCGGTTCCAGCCAGCGCGCGACAGCGCGACCACTTCGGAGTCTCGCAGTGCATAGACAGACCCCGAATGGGGCGCATCCCCCCCGCCATTGCCATCGGCGTCGGGTCCGCCAAGAAACAGCGCCATTTCGCCGACGGGCTCGCCCGGGCGGATGTGCCCGATCAGGTCGCCGCTGGCGCCGAATGCGCCGAGGGCGCCGGACAGCACGAAATAGATGGAATCGGCCGGTTCACCTGCGAGGAACAGGGGCTGGCCCGCCGGCAGTGAGAACCACCGGGCTTCCTTCCCCGCTGAGCGCATGGCGCGCTGAGAGACGTCCTTCAGGAGAGGGACCGTCGTCAGATCGGGAGTGAAATCCTTACGTAGCCGGCCGAACATGCGCGTTTACGTGAATCCTTGAGGGTTGAGCTTCAAGACCCTTAACACATAAGAGTTTACCAACGGGTGACAGCCGCAGATGGGCCGGTTAATCCTGCCGCAACGAAAAGTAAGGGAGGGCCCATGCCGGTCCTGAAATCTGCGCTGGATGTTTCCGGCGCCAAATTCGCTGCAAATCGCGCCGCCATGGAAAAACTGGTCGCCGAATTGCGGGCAAAGACGGCAGAGGCTGCCCTGGGCGGCCCGGAAGAGAGCCGCCGGCGCCACACCGAGCGCGGCAAGCTGCTGCCCCGTGAGCGGGTGGAGCGGCTGATCGATCCGGGCAGCGCGTTCCTGGAGATCGGCGCGCTGGCAGCCAACGGCATGTATGATGGCGAGGCGCCGGGTGCGGGCCTGATCACAGGCGTTGGCCGGGTGGAGGGGCGGGAATGCCTGATCGTCTGCAATGATGCGACCGTGAAGGGCGGGGCCTATTTCCCCATCACCGTCAAGAAACACCTGCGGGCGCAGGAAGTGGCGATGGAAAACCATCTGCCCTGTATCTACCTCGTCGATAGTGGCGGAGCGAACCTGCCCCACCAATCTGAAGTTTTCCCAGACCGGGAGCATTTCGGCCGCATCTTCTATAATCAGGCGCAGTTGAGCGCGAAGGGCATTCCCCAGATTGCCGCCGTGATGGGCAGCTGCACGGCCGGGGGCGCTTATGTGCCCGCGATGAGCGATGAAACGGTGATCGTACGCAAGCAGGGGACGATCTTCCTCGGAGGCCCGCCACTGGTGAAGGCGGCGACGGGGGAGGAGATTTCAGCCGAAGACCTGGGCGGGGCCGATGTGCATGCGCGCCGCTCCGGCGTGGCGGATCATTACGCCGCCCATGACGCGCATGCGCTCTCGATCGTGCGCTCGATTGTCCGTACGCTGGCAAAGCCGAAGCCCCAGCCTTTCGAGCTTCAGGTTCCGGCCGAGCCGCTCTATGATCCGCGCGAGTTACATGGCCTGGTGCCGCAGGATGTGCGCGAGCCTTATGATGCGCGCGAAGTGATTGCGCGCACGGTGGACGGGTCGGAGTTTCACGAGTTCAAGAAGCTCTATGGCGAAACGCTCGTCTGCGGCTTTGCGCATATCTTTGGCATGCCGGTGGCGATCCTGGCCAATAACGGCATTCTGTTTTCGGAGAGCGCGCAGAAGGCGGCGCATTTCATTGAGCTCGCCGATCAGCGGCGTATTCCGCTCGTCTTCCTGCAGAACATCACCGGTTTCATGGTCGGCTCGAAATACGAGGCCGGCGGCATCGCCAAGGATGGCGCCAAGATGGTGACGGCGGTGGCCACTGCCAGCGTGCCAAAGTTTACCGTGGTGACCGGCGGCAGCTTTGGCGCGGGCAATTACGGCATGTGCGGGCGGGCCTATTCCCCGCGCTTTCTGTTCATGTGGCCGAATGCACGGATTTCCGTGATGGGCGGAGAGCAGGCCGCCAGCGTGCTGGCTACCGTCAAGCGCGACGGCATCGAGCGGCGCGGCGGTCAATGGAGCGCGGAAGAAGAAAACAGCATCAAACAGCCGATCCGCGATCTCTATGAGGCCGAGGGCAACCCGTATTTCTCCACCGCGCGCCTCTGGGATGACGGCATCATCGACCCGGCCGATACGCGGCGCGTGCTGGGCCTCGCCCTCAGCGCCAGCCTGAACGCACCGTTCGCAGACCGCGGCTTCGGTGTCTTCCGGATGTAGGGATTACTCCCTATCCACAGGCTGGCTGAGCTTCCGTTAGGGTAGACCGCATCAGGGAGACCCGCCATGCCGCGAAGCATCTGCATTATCGACGGACACCCGGACCCCGATCCGGGCAGGCTGATCCATGCCCTTGCGGATGCTTACGCCGAGGGCGCGCAGGAAGCGGGGTATCGGGTCAGCCGTATCAGAATTGCCGATCTTGATGTGGCATTGCTTGACAGTGTGGCCGCTTTTGCCGAGCCGCCGCCTGAGCCTGTCTACAGTGAACGGACAAAAATTGCCGGTGCCGATCACCTCGTGATCATGTTCCCGCTCTGGCTGGGCGGCATGCCGGCCCGTCTTCGCTGCTTTTTCGAACAGGCCGCCCGCGGCGGATATTTTCTGGCTGAGCCTGATGAGGAAGGTGACTGGCCGCGAAAGATGATGTCAGGCAAGTCGGCACACACAATCATTACCATGGGAATGCCCGATCTTGCCTTCCGCTTCATGATGGACGGTGCAGGGCTCAAGGCGCTGGAGCGCGGCATCCTTGGCATTTCGGGCTTCAAACCGCTCAAACATACCGTTCTCGGCGGCGCTGGTGCACTTTCTCCCGAGAAATTCGTTCGCTGGCGTGAAGAAATCCGGGTGCTTGGCCGGAAGGGCGCATAGTATCGAACCTGCCACAATATTGCCTTCAGGCTGACCGCCTTTTAACGGATCGAACCGGCCTCCTCGCGCGTCTTTGGTTCAAGGCGCCGGCGTTTATCGGCGCCCCAAGCAAAGGAGTATCCCCATGATCCGTTTTACCCTCATCTCCGCCGCTGCTCTGGCCGGCGCCATGGCCGCCAATGCTGGTGAAATGCCGCTCTTCTCGGAGGTCGACACCGACTATGATGGTGTGATCAGCGAGGCGGAGTTCGTTGCCTACAAAGTCGGCACGGGCGAGTACAAGGAAGAAGATGCCGCTGCAAAGTTCGCGAAAATTGCCGGTGATGACGGCGAGATCTCGGCCGATGAGTGGGCGGCCCTGAGTGAGCGCAAGGAAACCAAGGATTCCGGCGACACCAGCTGGTAACCTCCTGAAGGTCAGCTGACGGCACCCTGCCAGAGGCCTGACATCCAGCAAGACTACCAAAGGCCTGTCCGGTTTGCCGGCCAGGCCTTTTTTCTGCTTCCGAGCGCGCGCCGTCTTCCGCTTTCGGGCAATCAGGCTACACCCTCTGGCAACAAGGGGGCGCCATGTTTGCCAACAGGTTCGATCTTATCCGGTTACTGCTCGCGGCGAGCGTGTTTGCCTATCATACGGTGGTGTTGAGCGCCGCAGACCCGGAAGGACCGCTGGAACTCGGTCTCGCGCATCTCGCAGAAACGGCGATCCAGGGCTTCTTTGTCGTCTCCGGCCTGCTGGTTGCAGGCTCGCTCGCCCGCTCCCCCGATCTCGGCGACTATGCCGGCAAGCGCATCCGCAGGCTCTACCCCGCTTATGCGGTCATCATTCTTGTTCCGGCCGGTATCAGCCTTGCGCTGACACGGGACTGGCAGGGCGTCGGGTCATACCTTGCCGCCAATCTTGTCTTCATGAACTTCCTGTCACCCGATCTGCCAGGCCTGTTCGAGGCCAATCGCTTTACCGCGGTCAATGGCGCGCTGTGGACGCTGAAGATCGAGGTAATGTTCTACATCGCCCTGCCGGTCGTCCTGTTGGTCCTGGGCTGGATGCGATCCTTCTGGTGGTTGGGCATCCTCATCCTTTATGCCGGCGGCGAAGCCTGGGCCTGGCTGGTTCCGCAATTTCTCCCCGGCGGGATGGGCGAACAGATCGCGCGCCAGCTGCCGGGGCAGATGGCCTTCTTCGCCATGGGCATCCTGATGTGGAAGACCCTGGCGCAGATCCGGCGCCGCTGGGCCGCCATGGCGCTGGCCGGCACGGCGCTGCTCGGGGCGACGTTCCTGTACCCGGCACTGGCTCCGTTGAAGGCGCTGGCGCTGGCCGCCGTGATTGGCGCGGTCGCCTGGGCGCCGGGCCCCAAGCTCAATGCCGCCCGTTTCGGCGATATCAGCTACGGGCTCTACATCACGCATTTTCCGAACCTGCAGGCGATGATGGCGGCAGGCTTGGGGGCAAGGCTGGATTTGCCGGCTTTCATGGCACTTGCGACGGTTCTTACCCTCGCCGCCAGCTTCACTCTGTGGCACCTAGTGGAAAAACCCGCCCTGCGGCCTTCCAGCCATTACCGGCGGGCGGCCGCCAGCAACTGAAACGAGGCAAGACCCATGCGTGATTCCGAATATGACCTGATCCGGCTCGAAGCCACGCAGGAAGGCCTTGCGGTTGTCACCCTCAGCCGGCCTGACGTCCACAACGCCTTCAATGCCGAGCTGATCGCGGAGCTGACGGATGTATTCATCATGATCTCGGAGCAGCCGGGCATTCGCATGATGATCCTGCGCGGCGATGGGCCGTCCTTCTCGGCCGGGGCCGACCTCAACTGGATGAAGCGCGCTGCGTTGAATTCGCGCGAAGACAATGAAGCAGATGCCATGAAGCTCGCGGAAATGCTGCGGCGGCTATATGAAATGCCGCAGATGACGCTGGCGCTGGTTCATGGTGCGGCCATGGGGGGCGGCGCCGGGCTGGTGGCAGCCTGCGACGTCGCAATCGCCAAGGCGGGCACGCAGTTTCGTTTTTCGGAAGTGCGACTCGGCCTGACACCCGCCACCATCAGCCCGTTTGTCATTCAGGCGATCGGCCCGCGCTGGGCGCGCGCGCTGTTCACGACCGCCGAAGGATTTGATGCGGCGTATGCGGAGAAAATCGGCCTCGTTCAGTATGTCGCCGAAACGGATAAGGAAATGACCGATCTGGAAGAGCACCTCGCCAAGCTGGTTTTCTCGGCGGCGCCCGGCGCAGTGGCCGATGCCAAGCGGCTGGTGCGCGATGTGGCGGGCCGGGAGGTGAGCAATTCCCTGATGCACGACACCGCAAAACGGATTGCCGCGCGCCGCTCATCGGATGAGGGCAAGGAAGGCGTCTCCGCCTTCCTCGAGAAACGCCCGCCGTCCTGGAAGGTGTGAGCCGGAAGGCGCGGCGTCAGCCGCCGCCGAAATTCACCGGAAGGCCCCAACTGTTCAGTGTGTTCTGAACAGCGGCGACCGGGTCTACGCCAGTGAGTGCCTCGATCTGCCCTCGGAATATATAGGCCAGTAGCGCAAACATGATGATATAGATGATGAACTGCATCAGCGATTTCAGAATGAAAGCACCGGCGCTGCCAACGACAAGGCCGATGGCGCCCATGATCAGTGCACCCTGGACCGGCGAAATGCCGTCCGTCACCAGTCCTTGATTATAGCCGAGATAGGCGCCGATGCCGCCGCCAATCACGCCGGCAAGGCTGGCGAGGCCGGTTCCGGAATTATAGGCCATGGGATCCCCCTTGGTTGTGTGCACCTTAACCATTACGCGATTGCCACCGCCTTACAAAGCCTGAATTTTTCCCGCTTGCCGCGCTGATTTTGCCGGGATAGCGCCTTGGTTGCGTAGGATAGGGCCTCATCATGACCAGAGATGGAATCGCCGCGGCCGCGAGCCGTTTCCGCGAGCGCATGCACCAGGCGCGAGAGGCGCTGAGGGCGCGCCATGTTCGCGGCCCCGTCAGCCAGGCGTTGTTCGAGTTCATCAGCTTCGGCATCAAACAGGCCTGGGCCTGCCTGTTCGGCGGGGCGATGCTGGCCCTCCTGCTGGCGACCCATTTCTTCTATCCGGACGGGGCAGGGCTCTCACGTTATGACTTCCTCGTCATCGCCGCCATCGCAATACAGGCCCTGCTGCTGCTGACCGGTCTGGAGACATGGGAGGAGGCCCGGGTGATCCTCGTCTTCCACATCGTCGGCACCATCATGGAGCTGTTCAAGACCAGCGCCGGCAGCTGGATCTATCCGGAAGACAGCCTCCTTCGCATCGGCGCTGTGCCGCTGTTCTCCGGCTTCATGTATGCCGCGGTCGGCTCCTACCTCGCCCGCGTCTGGCGCATCTTTGAGTTCCGCTTCACGCATTTCCCCCCGCTCTGGCTGCAGGGCCTGCTGGCGGCCGCCATCTATTTGAATTTCTTCGCGCATCACTGGACGGTGGACATCCGCCTGGGCCTTTTCGCCGCCACGGCGCTGATCTATCTGCGCACCGTTGTCTGGTTCCGCCCCGACCGGGCGCACCGCCCCATGCCGCTGCTGATCGGCTTTTTCCTCGTGGCAGTCTTCATCTGGTTTGCAGAAAACCTTGGAACATTTGCCCGCGCATGGGCCTATCCGGGGCAGGAAAACGGCTGGAAAATGGTGTCTTTATCGAAACTCGGATCATGGTATCTGCTGATGATCATCAGTTTCGTCCTGGTCGCCACAGTGCACCGGGGCCGGGGAGGCAAGGCGGATGTATGATCCAGACAGCTACATTCGAACAAAAACTCAAATAGAGGTCGGGCTAAAAGAATCCCAAAGACATAGGGTCATTGTCTTTTCGCTTCTTATTGTTTCTCTCGCTGGTGTGGCGGGAACCTTTTGGTTTGATCAGCCTAAGGTTAGTCTCATCTTAGGGTGTATAGCATTCTACTTGTCCGTAGAGGCAATTTGCGGAGAAATAGGCAGGCTGGGCCAGACAAATGCTTTGTTGGAGACCTTGCAAACTAAGGAAGTACTTGAGTTCTTAGCTTCGGCTAGAAAGCCTTGATCTAAATGACTATTCAAAAACTCCTCGTCGCGAACCGGGGCGAGATTGCCGCCCGCATTTTCCGCACCTGCCGGGATCTCGGCATCGAGACGGTCGCCGTCTGTTCGGAGGCCGACCGGGCCGCCAAACATGTGCGTGAGGCCGATGAGGCTGTCTGCATCGGTCCGGCGCCGGCCACCGAAAGCTATCTGCGCGCCGAGGCGATCATTGCCGCCGCGAAAGAGACCGGCGCCGAGGCCATACACCCCGGCTATGGTTTCCTCTCCGAGAACGCATCCTTCGCCGAAGCGGTTATTGCGGCAGGGCTGATCTGGGTCGGCCCGCCGCCTGCGGCCATCCGGTCGATGGGCCCGAAAGACGAGGCCAAGCGCATTGCCGAGGAGGCGGGTGTTCCCGTATTGCCCGGCTATCGCGGCGAAGCCCAGGATATCGGCACACTGAAGAAGGCTGCCGCCAAGATCGGCTATCCGCTGCTGATCAAGGCCGTGGCCGGCGGCGGCGGGCGCGGTATCCGGCAGGTCGCCAAGGCCACTGAACTGGAAGCCGAACTCACCAGCGCCGTGCGCGAAGCGGAAAGTGCCTTTGGCGATGGCCGCGTGATGCTCGAGAAGCTCGTTGAGCGTCCCCGCCATATTGAAGTCCAGGTCTTCGGCGATACGCATGGAAACGTCGTCCACCTGTATGAGCGCGACTGTTCCCTCCAGCGCCGGCGCCAGAAAGTTCTGGAAGAAGCGCCCGCGCCCGGCATGCCGGAAGATGTGCGCGAAGCAATGAGCCAAGCCGCGGTCAAGCTCGCAGAAGCCGTCGGCTATCACGGTGCCGGAACGGTTGAATTCATCGTAGACGGATCAAAACCGCTCACGAAGGACACCTTCTGGTTTCTCGAGATGAACACCCGTTTGCAGGTGGAGCACCCCGTGACCGAAATGGTCACCGGGCAGGATCTCGTCGAATGGCAACTGATCGTGGCGTCGGGCGGCACACTCCCACTGAAGCAGGAAGACATTCCTCTCCACGGCCATGCCATCGAAGCGCGCATCTGCGCCGAAGATCCAGCCGAGGGCTTCCGCCCGGGCGCGGGCGTTATCCTCGAGTTCGGTCTTCTGGAAGATCCGGACGGCGAAATAGTGCGCTGGGACACCGGCTTTGAAACCGGTGACCGCGTCCCGTCCCATTATGATTCGATGATCGCCAAGCTGATCGTCTATGGCGGGAACCGAGATGACGCGCTGGCGCGGCTCACCGATACGCTCGCCCATACACAGCTCGTCGGCGTGCCCTCGAATGCCGGCTTCCTTCGGCGCTGTGCTCTGTCGGACGAGTTCCAGTCAGGTACGCACCATGTAAACTGGATCGGCGAGAATCTGGACGCCCTGGCGGCTGTCCCGGAGGAACACCGCGATGCGGCGCTGAACGCCGTTGCATCGGTCTTGCTCGATACGGAGGCGGACACCTCCCCATGGTCGATCCGCGATGGTTTCCGCCTGAATGCGCCTGCCCGCCGAACGGTGATTCTCGCGGTGGATGGTGAGGCAGAGATGGTCGAGGCCGGCATTCCGATGCCGGAAGATGTCCCGTTCCCTCTGGTGACTGACCTTTCCCCGCGCCGCTTTGCCGTCACCTGCGGCGGCGACAGCTTTGTCGTTGCCCTGCCTGAATACAGCGCCGATGCTGAAGCCGCCCTTGGCGGCGATGTGGTCAAGGCGCC
Source organism: uncultured Hyphomonas sp. (assembly GCA_964419865.1). Classification (GTDB taxonomy): domain Bacteria; phylum Pseudomonadota; class Alphaproteobacteria; order Caulobacterales; family Hyphomonadaceae; genus Hyphomonas. Next base: position 13,148 of record CAYQRX010000043.1, read on the forward strand.
AATGCCAGGCAAGGTTCTGACACTCGCCGCAAAACCGGGACAGGCGGTCGCACGCGGTGATACACTGGCCGTCCTTGAGGCGATGAAGATGGAACATGCCCTTGCCGCCCCGCGCGACGGCACCATCGAGGCCATACACGCTGCGCCGGGTCAGCAGGTGGCGGAAGGTGAGCTTCTGGTGTCTCTTGTCGAGGAATAACGCCTAGCTCAGCGAAAGCCCTTCCAGGCCGCCATCCTCGCGCCACTTCTTCAGGATGCGGAAATAGGCGTTCGGCCCTTCGCCATAGGAGTTGTTCTGCGTCGCCCGATCGCTCGGCTTCCCTTCGTTATTGTAATAACCGGGTGTGCATTCTTCGAGGAATTGCTGGCGCAGGACCGCTTTCTCGATGATCGCGTCGACCCATTGCTGCTCTGCTTCCGCGCTCGCTTCAAAGACGTTCGCCTGCCTCGACGCAACTTCTGACAGGATGTAGGCTATCTGCTCGGCCTGCTCGTCCAGAAGGTGCGGATAGTTCGCGGTGAAGCCCGCCTGACCCGGCCCCATCAGGAACATGTTGGGGAATTGGTTGACGGCTAGCCCGTGCAGGCTGCGCATGCCGCTGTCCCAGTGGTCTTTCAGGTGCAGGCCGCCGCGCCCGACAGGGTCATATCCCGCCCGGCGAGTATAGTCCGTCCCCACCTCAAATCCTGTTGCATAGACCAGGCAGTCAACCTTGTAGGCCTTGCCATCAACGATCACGGAATCCTCCGTAATCCGGTCAACCCCCTGGCCGTTGGTGTCGACAAGCGTCACATTCGGCCGGTTGAAGGCGGCAAGATAGGCGTCATGGAAGCAGGGGCGTTTGCAGAACTGGCGATACCAGGGCTTCAGCTTCGCCGCGACGTCGGTGTCCTTGACCACCTCATCGACGCGGGCGCGCACCTGTTCCATCTTCTTGAAATCAGCGAGCTCGGCCAGCTCGGCGAGGCGCTGCGGCGACAGGCCCTGCTTGTCGCCCTTCGACGCGATGAACAGGATATTGCGGATAATGTCCGTCCACCCGTCATTGACGAGATCTTCGGGCTCATAGCCGCCGGAGACAAGTGTATTGAAATTCTCCATCCGCCGCCGCTGCCAGCCGGGCTCGAGTGACTTCGCCCAATCCTGATCCGTCGGCCGGTCGCCGCGCACGTCAATGGACGATGGCGTGCGCTGGAACACAAAGAGATGTTTCGCGCCTTCGGCAAGATGCGGCACGCACTGCACTGCGGTCGCGCCTGTCCCGATGATGCCGACGACCTTGTCGGAAAGTCTGTCCAGGCCGCCGGAGCTGTCCCCGCCCGTATACTGATAATCCCAGCGGCTGGTATGGAAACTGTGGCCCTTGAAACTCTCGACGCCCGGAATGCCGGGCAGCTTGGGACGGTTCAGCGGGCCATTGGACATGATGACGAATTGCGCGGTGAACCGGTCGTCCCGGTCGGTCTCGATGATCCAGACATTGCGGCTCTCGTCCCATTGCATGCCGGTGATACCGGTGCCGAGCAGGGCGTTCTGATACAGTCCGAAATGCCGCGCGATGCGCCGCGAATGTTCGAGGATTTCCGGCGCCCTGGAATACTTCTCGACCGGCATGTATCCGGTCTCCTCCAGCAGCGGCAGATAGATATAGCTTTCGATGTCGCAGGCCGCGCCGGGATAGCGGTTCCAGTACCATGTGCCGCCGAATTCGCCGCCTTTCTCGATCATGCGGATATCCATGAACCCCGCCTTGCGCAGCCGCGCTGCGGAGAGGAGGCCGCCAAACCCGCCGCCGATCACGGCGATCTCGACATGATCGGTCACGGGCGCCCGCTCGACCCGCTCTGAGTACGGGTCTTCCAGATAGTGCGCATACTGGCCGGCCATGTTCACATACTGGTCGTTGCCCTCCTTGCGCAGACGCTTGTCGCGTTCAGCGCGGTAGCGCCGGCGCAGCGTCTCGGCGTCGAAACCCAGGTCAAGGGCAGCATCATCGGCCATTTGTTCATTCCTCCGGTTTGGCGGGGCGCGGGAGCGATGCCCGTCGCCTCTCTGCCATCCGGCGCGAATCTATCCGCGAACTTCGGCCCCCGACAGACGTCACGCCACGTCACCCGCAAAAGGCAGAAAATGCCATGACCCTGTTACAAAACAGCCCTATGCCGGCCTGAAACAAGCAAGCGGAGGCCGGGAATGGACCAGAGCGAGAACCAGACGAGCAATCCCCGGATCAGGGCCGGCGCGGTAACCATTGGCGACGTTGTCGCCGAGCGGCTTTCGCGGCGGGGCTTTCTCGCCGGTCTCGGTGCCGCCTCGGGCCTCGTGCTGACGGGGTGTGCTACGACACGCGAAGCGGATGCGCTGGGTGTCGGGAAGCCGGCCTTTCCCTTTCCGGAACTGGCGCGTGGGCTCGACGAAACACATCATGTCGCCGAAGGTCACCGCGCCGATCTGCTCATCCGCTGGGGCGACCCATTGTTCGAGGACAGCCCTGTTTTCGACCCGATGAACCAGAGCGCTGCCGCTCAGCGCCGCCAGTTCGGCTACAATAATGACTTTATCGGATTCATCCCGCTTGAGCCGGGCGCCGATGGGCGCCGGCGCGGTCTTCTCTGCGTCAATCACGAATATACCTCCACCA
>CAYQRX010000044.1:0-15606 GCA_964419865.1 uncultured Hyphomonas sp.
ATCGGCTGGCTGATCGACCTGATTACGGAAATCCGCTCGCTTCGAAATGATCTCGGCGTGCCCGCCGGGGCGAAAGTGCCGCTTGCCTTCGTCAATGCATCGCAGGCGGATATTCAGCGGGCCGAGGCTCATGGCGAAATTCTGCGCCGGATGGCGCGGATGGAGGATGTGACCTTCCCTGAAGAGATGCCGGCGGGCGCGGTCTCGGCGGTTGTCGGCGCAACCGTCGCGGCGCTCTCCATTGCCGATCTGATCGACGTGTCCGAGGCGCGCAAACGCCTCGACAAGGAGCTTGCCGCGCTCGACAAGGACATTACCGGGACGGAGAAGAAGCTGGCGAATGCGGATTTTGTCGCGCGGGCGCCGGTGGAGATCGTCGAGGAAAACCGGGAGCGGGTGCGAGACTGGAGCGCGCGGCGCGAGAAACTGAAAGCCGCGCGGGCGAGCCTGGAGGGATTGTGACGATGAACACGCTGACACGCACCATTCTGGCGTTTGGGGGATTGATCATGACGGCCTGCGCCAGTGTCGCTTCCGAGCCGGCCTCCGAGGCCGCCGCCCCGCCGCAATGGCGGCTTGTGATCCATGGCGGCGCCGGCGTGATCCTGCCCGGCAGCATGACGCCGGAGGTCGAGGCGGCCTATGTCGCGGCGCTGAACACGTCGCTGGAAGCAGGCGCGGCGATCCTGCGGCAGGGCGGCAGCGCGCTCGATGCGGTCGAAGCGGCCGTGCTGACGATGGAGGACGACCCGCTCTTCAATGCCGGGCATGGTGCGGTGTTCACAGCGGCCGGCACGCATGAGCTTGATGCGTCGATCATGGACGGGACTGAGCGCGATGCCGGCGCGGTCGCCGGTGTGACGCGGGTGAGGAACCCGATCCGGGCGGCGCGCGCCGTCATGGAAAAATCCGAACACGTCATTTTCGCCGGCGCAGGCGCGGATGCGTTCGCCGAGGCGCAGGGCCTGGAGATGGTTGACAATACCTACTTCAGCACCGAGCGGCGGCGCCAGGCGCTGGAGCGGGTGCTGGAAGAGCGCAGCCGGACGGACGCCGACCGGCACGGCACTGTCGGCGCGGTCGCAATCGACGCCAATGGCAATCTCGCCGCAGCGACGACGACGGGCGGCATGACGGCCAAGGCGGCCGGGCGCATTGGCGACTCACCGCTGATCGGCGCCGCGACCTATGCGGAGAACGGCGTATGCGCCGTCTCGGCCACCGGCCATGGCGAGTATTTCATCCGGGTGGGCGTTGCCAAGACGATCTGCGACCGGGTGAAGCTCGCCGGTGAGGATTTGATGACCGCCTCAGCCGTTGCCCTCGGCGAAGTCGCCGCGCTGGGCGGCGATGGCGGCGTGATCGTTATTGGCGGGGATGGCTCGTATGGCTTCGTCTTCAACTCTGCGGGCATGTATCGGGGCTGGATCGACGCGGCGGGGTCCGGCACCGCGATTTATGGCCAGAGCGACGATGACTGACCGGCCGGGCGTCCGCCTGCGGGATGCCACACCGGATGACCTGGCGGCGCTCTGCGCCCTGTCCAGAAAGACTTTCACCGACAAGTTCGGCGCGCTCTACCACCCCGACGACCTGTCGGCGTTCCTGGACGCCTCGCACGGCGCAGCGTTTTACGGGCGCCATCTCGCAGATCCATCCTGCCTGATCCGGGTGGCCGAGGACCGGGATGGGCAATTGGCCGCATACCTGCTTTGCAGCCCGCTGAGCCTGCCGGCCACCGCGCCGGCACCTGGCGCGGTCGAGCTGAAACGGCTGTATGTGGACCACCCGCTGCAGGGCATGGGCCTCGGGTCATGTTTTGTCGAAGAAGCGTTGAGCTGGGCAAGATCATGCGGCGCCCCGGAAATTTATCTCAGCGTCTTCTCCGAAAATGACGGCGCGCAGCGACTCTATGCCCGCTATGGATGGGAGAAGGTCGGCGAGTTCATCTTCCCGGTCGGCCGGCATGAGGACCTCGAATTCCTCATGCGGCTGAAGCTCTGAGCGGTGCGCCGAGGCAAGACCACGCGCGAGCCGGCTTGCCTCTGCGGGCACGGAATGCCTATAGGCCGATCAGCGAACTATGGAGGCCTCGATGGCAGCGAAGGAATGGGACAAATCCAGATTGCCCTCCCGGCATGTGACGGAGGGCCCGGAGCGGGCTCCGCACCGCAGCTATTATTACGCGATGGGCCTGTCGACGAAGGATATCAAGAAGCCCTTCGTCGGCGTGGCCTCCTGCTGGAATGAAGCGGCGCCCTGCAACACGGCGCTGATGCGCCAGGCGCATGCGGCCTCGGAAGGCGTCAAGGCCGGCGATGGCACGCCGCGCGAGTTCTGCACTATCACCGTCACCGATGGCATCGCGATGGGTCATGAGGGCATGCGCTCCTCGCTTGTCAGCCGTGAGGTGATCGCCGACTCGGTCGAACTGACCATGCGCGGGCACGGCTATGACGCCCTCGTCGGCATTGCCGGGTGCGACAAGTCCCTGCCTGGCATGATGATGGCGATGCTCCGCCTCAATGTCCCAAGCGTTTTCCTCTATGGCGGCTCGATCCTGCCCGGTTCGTTCGAGGGCCGCGACGTGACCGTGCTCGACGTGTTCGAGGCCGTCGGCGCCCATGCGGCCGGCTCCAATGACATGACGAGCGCGAAGCTCGAAGCGCTCGAGAAGGTCGCCTGCCCGGGCGACGGCGCCTGCGGCGGACAATTCACGGCCAACACGATGGCCTGTGTTTCCGAAGCCATCGGCCTCGCCCTGCCGCTCTCCTCGGCCCTGCCCGCACCGTATACGGACCGCGATGGGTATGCTGTTGCTTCAGGCAAGGCGGTGATGACCCTGATCGAGAAAAACCTCCGGCCACGGGACATCTGCACCCGCAAGGCGTTCGAGAATGCAGCCATCGTTGTGGCTGCCACCGGCGGATCGACCAATGCGGCGCTGCATTTGCCTGCGATGGCGCATGAGTGCGGCGTCAAGTTCGACCTCGCCGATGTCGCCGAAATCTTCAAGAAGACCCCCTATCTCGCGGACCTGAAACCCGGCGGCAACTATGTCGCCAAGGATTTCGGCGAGGCGGGCGGCGTGCCGATGCTGATGAAGACGCTGCACGAGGCCGGTCTCATTCATGGCGACTGCCTGACCGTGACGGGCCAGACCTGGGCGGAGTATCTCGAAGGCATCACCTGGAACCCGAACCAGAGAGTTATCCGCCCGGCGAGCGATCCGATCACGCCCACCGGCGGCGTTGTCGGCCTGTGGGGCTCGCTCGCGCCGGATGGGGCCATCGTGAAGGTGGCGGGCATGAAGAACCTCAAATTCTCCGGTCCGGCCCGCGTGTTCGATGGCGAGGAGGCCTGTTTCAAGGCCGTGGCCAACCGCGAATACAAGGAAGGCGACGTCCTCGTCATCCGCTATGAGGGTCCGAAGGGCGGCCCGGGCATGCGCGAGATGCTGTCCACGACCGCCGCCATCTATGGCCAGGGGATGGGTGACAAGGTGGCGCTGATCACCGATGGGCGCTTCTCCGGCGCGACACGCGGATTCTGCGTGGGCCATGTCGGGCCGGAAGCGCAGGAAGGCGGGCCGATCGGACTTCTCAAGGATGGCGACCTGATCACCATTGATGCCGAGAATGGCACGATCGATGTCCGCCTCACGCCGGCAGAAATCGCCGACCGCAAGCGGGAATGGAAGCCGCGCGAGACGATGTACGGCTCCGGCGCGCTGCAGAAGTTTGCGAGGCTTGTCGGCCCGGCGCATGAGGGCGCCGTCACACATCCGGGCTTTGCCGGCGAGCGCCACGTCTACGCCGATATCTGATCCCGCGCCGCCTCTTCCGGTGGGCGCCGATTGCCCCTAGTCTGTCGCGGCGACAAGGCCATACGGGACGATACGGATGACGGACCAAACCCCAGCCGGCGGTGACACCGCGCCGGCTGATCCGGCGATCAGGGCGGCGCTGCAGGGCCTGCCCGCGGAGTTTCAGGGCTTCGAGCAGGTTTTCAATGAGCGCATACGCCCTGCCCTGCTGGAGCGCGAGGCTGACCGGATCAAAGCCACCCGGCGCGCAATCCAATGCCGCTGGATTGCCGGTGCGCTGATTGCGGCCGGTGTGCTGGGCGGGATTCTGTTCCAGACGATCTGGGTCGCGGTTGTTGTCGGGTTCATCGGCCTTATCGTCTATGCCGGCGGCGAGCACCTCGTGAACCAGCTGGCGAAGGAGGCGAAGGGGCTGATAGTTGTGCCCATCGCCGAGCAGTTCGGCCTGAGCTTCACGGTCAATCCCGGACCGGTGGCGTCAATCGGGCGCCATCGTGACCTCGGCATCGTACCCGGATGGGATCGGGCGAAATATGAAGACCTGATTACCGGCAAGCGGCGGGAGGTCGATTTCGAACTGTTCGAAGCCCATCTCGAGGAAAAGCGCACAACCCGGGATTCGAGAGGCAACACGCGCACGACCTGGGTGACTGTATTCAAGGGCCAGTGCCTGCGGCTCGACTTCCACAAGACCTTCTATGGGCGCACACTGGTCACACGGGATGCCGGATTCTTCAACCGGTTCGGCGGCGGCCGGGGCATGCAGCGGGCCGGTCTCGAAGACCCCGAGTTCGAGCGGATATTCGAAGTTTACACCACCGATCAGGTCGAGAGCCGCTACCTTCTCACGCCGGATCTGATGCAGAAGCTGGTTGACCTGGAACGCATCTTCAAAGGCGGCAAACTCAAAGCCTGCTTTGATGGCGGGGAGATGCTCATAACCGTGCAGGGCGGAAACCTGTTCGAGCCCGGAAGCATGTTCCAGCCGCTCGACAGTCCGCAGCGCGTGCGCGAATTGCTGGACGACTTCAGCGCCGTATTCAACATCATCGACGAGGTGACGGCCGGGCGCGTGCGCGTGGCGCAGCACCATAGCTGAAATGCGGCCGTTCTGCGGCGCCCCCATTCAGCCGCGCTTCATCGGCCGCGCGTAATACGGCAGCGTGAGAAGGAAGTTTCGATGTCCATCATTCGCCCCATGCTGATTGCTGTCCTGCTTGTTGCGTCCCATTCCGCAGCAGCGCAGGCCAACGGCACTGCTGACATGCAGGCATGCAAGGCGCTCGCCGCTACGCTGGCGCCGAAACAGGCGGAGATCGCCGAGCTGACCGCCAGCCGCGACGAAGCCGCCGCGCTGGTCGAGGCGACGGGCGACGCCTGGGAAGATGCCGAAATCCATCGCCTGGCCTCCGGCGCACACGCCGCGACCGCCGATCAGGCCAAATCATCCTATGATGATGCGCGCAAGCTGCTGGTGCGGCGCGAGATGGCGCTCCAGGCAACGCTGCGCCAGTACAATGATGATGTGGCGATGTTCAATCAGCGCTGCGCGAAGAAGTGATCCCGCGGGCAAGCCCGCGAGCCGAGGATGGGCGAGGGTCTACGGGGTGACGATCGCGAAAGGCGGCCCCGTATCTGCCGGATCGAGCACTGACAACAGCCCCATCGTGGCCGCCGGGTCGCCTTCTATCTGCATCAGCCCGGATTCAACGAGGGCTGCTGCAGGCTGGCCGGCAAACAACATCGCAAGGAAGGCCGGACGCGGCAGCGTCACGGTCGCAGCGACCGGGCCTGTCAGGCCGTCTTCATGCACCAGCACCGAGTTGCGCAATGTCACGCGGCGTGTCTCGCCCCGATCCGGAAAGACGAAAGCAAGGGCAATATCGGCCCCATCCGCCTTTTGGGGATCGACGCGTATCGCCAGCATGTCGAACAGCTGCGCCGTCGTGACGGCGCCGATGAAATCGGCAGACGTCGGACGGGGCGCTTGTTCTGCGGGGCCTGTCCGGACCTCCTGCGCGCCTGTCAGGTACATGTTGCGCCAGAGCGAACCTTCGGCCTGATAGCCGAGCTGTTCGAAAGACCTTGCCAGAAGCTCACGGGCCTTGCCGTTTGAATCATCGGCGAAGACGATATGGCCTGCGACCTGCGCCGACCAGCGATAGTCACCCTTGTCAAACGCCTTCTGAGCCACCTTGAGCGCCTTCCTTGCACCGCCCATGGCGGCAACATAGCGCTTACCCGATTCCTCCGGCGGCCATGGGTTGAGGTTGGCCGGGTTGCCGTCAAACCAGCCGAGATAGCGCTGGTAGACCGCTTTGGAATTGTGCGACATGGTGCCGTAATAGCCGCGATTATACCATTTCGACGCCAGGTTTTCCGGCAGTGCAATCACTTCGGCGATCTCTGCAGCCGTGTAGCCTTTGTTCATCAGGCGGACGGTCTGATCGTGCAGGTATTTGTAGGCGTCCCGGTGGTGCGCCATGAATTCGGCAACTTCCGCCTGGCCCCAGCGCGGCCAGCCATGGGATACGAACATGACATCGGTCTTGCCGGCGTAAAGCCGGATCGATTCCGTCAGATAATCGGCCCAGGCTTTGGAGTCGCGAACCAGGGCGCCGCGCGGCGGCAGGATATTGTGCATGGTCGGATTGGCATTCTCCGCAAGGCAGAGGGCGCGCAGCTGCGGGAGATAGAAGTTCATCTCGGCCGGCGCCTCGGTGTCGGGCGTCAGCTGGAATTCGAACTCGACCCCGTCGATGGTGAGCGTCTCGCCGGTATGCGTGACTGTGTGGCTCGGCGCGATGAGGCTGAGCGTGCCGCTCGGCAGGCCGGCGCCAATGCCTGCCCCACCCTGCCCGGCCGGGCCCGGCTCGAGGCTTGTCCCGAACTGATAGGTTGCCCGGCGGGTCATGGCGCCGCCAGCGATCAGATTCTCGCTGACCGCATGCTCCATGAAACCTTCCGGGGCAATGATCTGTACACGGCCCTCAGCGACATCCGTCTCCGACACGATGCCTTTGACCCCGGCAAAATGATCGGCATGGCTGTGCGTGTAGATGACGGCATGGATCGGCTTGTCGCCAAGATGCTGGCGAACCAGCGCAAAGGCCGCCGCTGCCGTTTCCGTCGCCGTCAGGGGGTCGACGATGATGTAGCCCGTCTCGCCGGCGATCACGCTCATGACCGACAGGTCAAACCCCCGCACCTGCCAGATTCCGGGGATGACCTCATACAGGCCGTGCTGACGGATCAGGCTGAGATGGCGCCACAGGCTGGGGTTCATGGTGGCGGGCGCGTCACCCTCGGCAAAGTCATAGGCGCTGAGATCATAGACAACGCGTCCCTCACTATTGCGGATCTGCGGGTCTTCAGCGGTGGCGATGAACCCGCGCGCGGAGAGCGCCGCCTCTGTTTCGTCACTCCAGGGTAAGTCGGCAGCGAAGACCCGGTTGGCGTCTGCTGTTGCCGGGGTGGCCTGGCCAGTCTGCGCGCCCGCCACCGGCAGGCAGACCAGCCCTGTTACGATTACTGCGGCAAGCGCTCTGCGCATTGTATCCTCCCTCATCCGGCGCATCGCCTGCGCGCCCTTGTTTCTCTGTATTCCGCCTGCCGCCGCATCTCCATCCCCCGGCGCGCACGATTCTATTGACATTGTTTGTGCCATATTATCCTATGACCCCAAAGCAAAAAGATGCACCGGGGAGGGTTCATGCTGAGGCACGCTCTGCTGGCCACGCTGGCTGTGATGGTATCCGCGCTGGCTTGCGCCGAGGTGCAGCCGGCTACGGACCGGCCGAACTTCGTCATCCTGCTGATCGATGACGCGGCGCTGACCGATCTGGGGGCCTATGGCGGCGAGGCGCGCACACCCCACATCGACGCCCTCGCTGCCAAGGGGGCCATGTTCCTGCAGTATCGCACGTCACCTCTGTGCTCCCCGTCGCGGGCGATGCTGCTGACCGGCGTCGACAATCACCGCACCGGTATCGCCACGATACCCGAAGTGCTGCCGCCGGAGCATGTCGGCAAGCCCGGCTATACAATGCGCCTTGAACCCGGCGTCACAACGCTTGCGGCTCGTCTGCAGCCGATGGGCTACCGTACACTGATGACCGGAAAGTGGCATCTCGGCAGCGGCAAGGGTGATGGTCCCGACGCTCACGGCTTTGACCGCTCCTTCTCGCTCGACGCGTCCGGCGCCGACAATTGGGAAGACAAGTCCTACATGCCCTTCTACGCCGATGCGCCCTGGTATGAGGATGGGGTGCCGGCCCGGCTGCCGGAGGATTTTTACTCCTCGGACTTCCTTGTCAGCAAGATGATCGAATATCTCGATGACGGCAGCCCGGACCATCCGTTCCTGGCCTATATCGGCTTCCAGGCAATCCACATCCCGGTTCAGGCGCCGCCGGAGTTCACGGCGAATTATCTCGAGACCTATGCCGATGGCTGGGAAGCGCTGCAGACCCGGCGCTGGGAACGTGCGCAGGAGATCGGCCTGATCCCCGAAGGGGCACCCAAGCCCGCGCTGCATCCGGATCTGAGAGCGTGGGATCAGCTGAGTGAGGATCAGCAGCGCCTGTTCGCCGCCCGGATGGCGGTCAATGCCGGGATGCTCGAAGCCATGGACTTCCATATCGGGCGGCTCATCCAGTACCTGAAAGACACAGGCCGGTATGACAGCACGGTTTTCATCGTCACGTCCGACAACGGGCCTGAGCCTTCCAGCGCCGATGATCCGCGCTTTGCCGGCTGGCTCAAGGCCAATGGCTATCACACCGGCATCGAGGGTATCGGCGAAAAGGGAAGCTATGGGTTCATCGGCCCCGAATTCGCCAGCGCCGCCGCAGCGCCAGGCTATCTTTTCAAGTTCTATGTTTCGGAGGGCGGGCTGCGGGTGCCGCTGATCCTGAAAGGCCCCAACATTCCTCAAGGGACGATCAGCGCCTTTGCACAGGTTACGGATATCGCCCCGACACTGCTTGAAATGGCGGGCGCAGGCGCACCTCCGGAAGGCAGCGTGTCGATTGACGGCCGAAGCCTCATGCCGATCCTGAGTGGTGCTTCGGACACCATCTATACCGAAGAGGACGCTGTCGGGATCGAGGTCTCCGGGAACGCGGCGCTCTATCTCGGCCCGTGGAAGATTGTCCGGAATCTGCCGCCCTGGGGCGACGGTGTCTGGCGCCTGTTCAATCTTGAAGACGATCCCGGCGAGACCAGCGATCTTGCAGACCAGCATCCGGATGTTCTCAGCAGGCTGATGGCGGAATATGCCGCCTATGCGACGCGGGTCGGCGTCCTTGAGGTTCCGGCTGGCTACAATTCCGTGCTGCAGGTGGAAAAGAACATGCGGGCAGCGGTGCTGCAACGGAACATGCCGCGCATTGTCGGGGTCGGGCTTGGCGTCATCCTGATCCTCGCCGGAGGCGTGTACGTCCTGCTGCGTATTCGCCGCAACAGGATCAAAGGGAGCTAACGGGATGGCGCGGAAGATACTGGTCGGCCTCGTCATCGCGCTTGTCGCTCTTGCGGCGCTGGCGTTTTTTAACCGCAAGGAAATCATCCTGTTTGCGGTCACGCAGCTTGACCGGCAGACGGTGGCCCCCAATCGTCCGATCGACTGGATGCAGGGCCCGGCGACCGCTGAGCTGCCCCCCGGCGAGCGCCCACCCAACATCATCTTCATTCTCGCTGATGACCTTGGCATCAATGATGTCTCGACCTTTGGCGGCGGGGTCGCCGGCGGCCGGGTTCCGACGCCCAATATCGACAGGCTGGCCGCCGACGGCGCGCTGTTCACGACCGCATATTCCGGCGCGGGAACCTGCGCACCTTCCCGCGCCATGCTGATGACGGGGCGCTATCCCACAAGGACAGGTTTCGAGTTCACCCCGACGCCGCCAGGCATGTCGCGCATCGTGCCGATGTTTGCCAACGACATGCGGACGGGCCTGCCGCCGACGGAGCGTATCCGGGAGCATGAGAAACTGCTTCCGCCATTTGCGGAACAGGGGCTGCCCGTCGAGGAGGTAACGATCGCCGATCTGCTGGACGCAGCAGGCTATCACACGGTTCATATCGGCAAGTGGCATCTTGGCAATGCGGCGCCATTTACACCCAACCACCAGGGCTTCTCGGAGAGCCTCGACATGGCGAGCGGGCTTTTCCTGCCGCCCGGCGATCCGCGCGGAGTCGACGCCCGGCTCGACTTTGATCCGATCGACAAATTCCTCTGGGCTCGAATGCAATTCGCTGCGCGTTACAACAATTCCGACTGGTTTGAACCGGCTGGTTACCTGACGGATTATTGGACCGATGAATCCCTGAAAGTCATCGAAGCCAACCGGAACCGGCCGTTCTTCCTCTATCTCGCCCATTGGGGTGTCCACACACCGTTGCAGGCGACCAAGGAAGACTATGAGGCGGTCGGCGATATCCAGCCGCACCGGCTTCGCGTTTATGCCGCAATGGTGCGGGCGGTTGACCGCAGCATTGGCCGCATCGTCGCCAAGCTTGAGGAAGAGGGCCTCGCCGACAACACGATCATCGTGTTTTCGAGCGACAATGGCGGAGCCGGCTACATTGGCATTCCGGACGTGAACCAACCCTATCGCGGGTGGAAGGTAACCCTGTTTGAGGGGGGCATCCGCGTGCCCCTCATGATCAAATGGCCGGCGGTGATAGAGCCCGGCACGGTGATCAACGAGCCGGCGGCACATATCGACGTCATGCCGACGCTGGCGGCCGCTGCCGGAGTGGCCCTGCCGAAAGACGTCGAGATCGACGGCCAGAACCTTCTGCCGCTGGCCACCGATGCCGGAACGTTTGAACGCCCAGGCAACGCCATCTTCTGGTCAAGCGGTTATTACAAGGTCGTGCGGGCCGGCGGCTGGAAGCTTCAGGTCAATGAGCGTCAGCAGAAAACCTGGCTTTTCGATCTCGATGCGGACCCGACCGAACAGGTCAACCTGGCCGAAAGCGCCCCCGAAAAGCGCGCGGAGCTTCAGGCATTGATGGATGCTCACTGGAAGGATGCTCGCGCGCCGCTCTATCAGTATACGATTGAAAGCCCAATCATGGTCGACAAGACCATCGTCGACGGCTTTGAAGACGGCGACGAATATGTCTATTGGCCGAATTGAATCGGCTCAATCCGCGGGCACATCACGGACAATGCGAAACCCTATATGGCTGGATGAGAAATCACTCTCCTGTGGCTGACGGGCCGCGGGCCGGTAGCGCCGGCAGAAATTGTCCGCACAGAGATATGAGCCACCCTTGATTGTGTGGTTTCCGGGCGCAAAGGGGGTGCTGGTCCACTCCCAGACATTTCCGATCATATCGTGAAGGCCCAAAGCATCGGCAGGAAAGCAGCCGACAGGCGCCGTGCCTGCAAAACCGTCAGCAACAGTGTTCGATAGCGGGAATATCCCCTGCCAGGTGTTCGCCCGGGGTGTGCCATCCGGCTCGAAGGCGCCGGAGACGTCCCGATCGGGTTCCGGAAGACCGAGCCGTGCCGCGTATTCCCACTCCGCTTCGTCCGGCAGGCGCCCGCCTGCCCAGCGGGCATAGGCTTCGGCGTCCGCCAGTGAAACATGAACGACAGGGTGGCGCCCCTTGCCAGCCAGATCAGAGCCAGGCCCTTCGGGTGTGCGCCAGCTGGCCTCCGGGAGCAGCTGCCAGCGAGCCTGGCGGAATACAGCCGAGCCTGCGCCAGGCCGGCCTTCATGCAGGCTGCGTTCCGCATCGGTCATATAGCCGGTGGCGGAGATGAACTCGCTGAACTGGTCATTCGTGACTTCATGCAGCTGGATCATGAACTCATCAATGTGCAGCATGGCATCGCTGCGCTCCTCGGCATAAACGGCATCACGGCCTTTCCGGAGAACGCCGCCGGGGACCCGGACGAAATGGCCGATATCGCCGGCTTCCAGTCCGCACGCGGCCGGCTGGTCCGAAACGCGCTGCTGGCCTCCCCCGCACCCGGCAGCGGCGAAGAGGCACAGACAGGCGAGCGCGATACGCATGTCGGCGGCGATCAGGCTGATGCGATCAGCGCTTCGACCAGCTGCGCGACCGTATCGCGGGCCTCATTCACCTCCATGCCGTGATCCTGCCGCAGGCGGCGCCAGGTATCGAAGCCGAGGGCGATGTCGAACGCGGTTTCCAGAGCGCCGTTGGCACGTATCTCGTCCGGCAGTACCGAATCGAGGATCGCGCGCTCGGTTGCCACGAAATCCTGATGCCCCTGCATCAGGAATGCGGACCGGAAGCGCCGGATGCTGCCGCAGACGCGAAATGGCAGGATGCGTTCAAAAACTTCGGCGCGGCGGCCGACGAGTTCACGCACCTTCTCCTGCCAGGTGCGGCCCTGAAACGGCGCCTGAACGATCGGCATGACTTCCGCTTTCACCCGGCGGTTCATTTCCTGGTAAAGCCCGTCAACTTCCTCGAAATGGCGAAATACCGTCCGGAGGCTGACATTCGCTGCTTCGGCAATCTGGGCGGCGCTTGGGTCCAGCTGGCCCTGGCGCACCAGATCAAACATCGCTTCGATGATCTGTTCGCGGCTGCGCTCGGAGCGGCGCTTTCGCCCGTCTTCGATATCCGGCGCGGAAGATGCCGGCCCAAAAGCCTTGTCGAGCGTGTCTGTCATTTCAACTCCTGCCAATTGCGGGCGCCTTCCCTCTTACCCTTCCAGGACGCGGCTGCCTATGGTCCGCTGACGCCAGAATGCCCGCAGAGCGCCTCTTCCACCACCCAGAGCCGGTCCTGCCCCCAGGTCGCCACATTACCGACCCGAAAGCTCGGGACGCCCCACAGGCCAAGTTGCATCATCTCAGCGCGATTTGCCTCGGCCTCCGCGCGCCAATGGTCGCCGCCGATGAAATCGCGCGCTATGGCCCAATCGAGCCCGGCACGCTCCACAATTGTGCGAAGCCCCTGATCGCTGCCGGCATCAATACCTTCCGCCCAGACCCCTTTCAGGAATGAGTGACAATACTCGAATCCGAGGCCCTGCTCTCTCGCGAAGGGGAGGATCGCGTATCCCCGTTCCACCGGCTTGCCGACGGGATCAGCGATCCGTCCATAGGGGATGCCCAGGCGGCGCGCTTCACGTGCCACGTCCCTGGCGATGTACATGCCTTTCATGCGCGGAACCGGCAGTCCCCGCATCACCATGGGCAGCACGAAGCGGAGCCTCAGCTCGGCGCGATGGGTTTGCGCCAGTGCGCGGGCGCGTTCCGCCACAATGTAAGTGTAAGGGCTGCGAAACGACAAATACCAGTGCAATGCGTTCTGCTCGGAGGCTGGCGCCTGCGGTTTGTCACCGAAGGCCGAAGCCGCCGGCGGGAAGATAAGGGCGTCCGGCGCGCCCGCACGGTGAGCGCCAAGATCCCGCAGGCGCTGCTCCAGATAATGGAGGCGGTCGAGCCCCCAGTACCATTCGCCCTCATAGTGAAGCATCGCGCCCAGATAATGGCCTTGCTCGTTGCGTCTCTTGCCGCCCTCCGCGAGGCGGGCTGATGGCGCAGTGGCTACATCTGGCAGATGCCCCCCGCTCCAGAGTGCGTCGCCGATGGATGCCGCGCGGCGGCCAAATTCCGGCCCGTCAAGAATGGAGGCGAGCGCAGCCTCGGCCGCCTGTAGACGTTCGGGTGGAGGCTGATGTCCCGGATCATCGAACTGCAGTCCGGCTTTTGCCGCAAGGCGAACCGCATCCTGTCTGGAATAGGTCTCCAGCCTCCCCCGCTCCGGCGCGGCCCAGTCCGGCGGCGCCGGGGCCAGGTAGGGTTTCAGCTCAACGTCATAGCGTTCCAGCAGCAGGGGAAGCACCTGCGCCATAAGGTGCGAATACGGGTCACTTGCGACATGGAAGTATTCGATCTGGTGCACCCGGCCTTCTTTCTGCCGCGCCCGTTCAGCCCGCCGGCGACGGCGCTCCAAGCTTTGCTCGCCTGTTACATACTGTGTCACCCGCGAGACAATGGCGGATTTCAGCGACACCGTTCCACCTCCGCTGGCAGCGGCCGCACATTTCATACTGTTGCGCCCAACTTGCCGGAAACCACTTAAATTCAAACGGCAAACTATAAATTGGCACTTATATTGTCAATATATCCGCCATTTTGCGAAAGCCGCATACACCGCTGTTGACACAATACGACATATCCCTGCCGCGGCGGCGCATCTGAGATCATGCCGCGGAGCTTTGCCGCCACGGATGTTGACAGAAGCGGAAAAGAACAAAATAAGAACATATGGACCTTGCGACCCTCAAAGCCAAAGGCCTGGTCAGGCCTGTCAGGAGCATTCCGGCAGCAGGAATTGCCTTTCCCTATGGGCTCGGCGTGAGCGGGCTGCATGAGGTTGCGGAGGCTGGATATGGAGACAGGGCTGCGGCCACCGGCTTTGCATTGGCGGCCGCCAGGCCTGCCCCGCGCGGTATATTGCTGTGGATCAGTCAGACGCACATCACGCAGGATCTGGGCTTCGTGCCGGAAGCGTCCCTGCGGGCAACAGCATCGCGCAGGCTGCAACGCCTTACGGTCATGACCCGCCATGGCAGCGAGGCTCTCTGGGCCGTTGAAGAGGCCGTCACGTCCGGCGCTGTCGGCCATGTGATTGCCGAAGTGGAAGCGGCAGATTTCACCGCAACCCGGCGCCTTGCGCTGGCCTCCGGGCGTTATGGCATACCGGTGACACTTCTTCTGCCTCACCGAACAGAAGGGGCAACCGCTGCTGCGACCCGATGGCGGATAAGCCCCCGCCCTTCCGCACCAAATCCCTATGACCCCCTGGCTCCCGGACACCCCCGCTGGCGAGCCCTGCTGGAGCGCTGCCGGACAGCGCCGGCGGCCAGCGGACGTGATTTTCATATCGAGTGGAATGATGAAACGCTATCTCTCAGTGTGGTTTCCGGAATGGCCGCTGGACAGGCTGCGCCGCACAAGGCGCAGGGCAGCGCGCCTTGCCTCTCCCGCAGGGCGATCTGAACCAAAAGCCTTTGCGCTTTATGAGAAGTCCGCTCACGGAAATTGCATCGCCGCTGCCAATCTTGCTGCGCGGTCGCATGGCATCCATCCTGGCCTTCGCCTCAGCGATGCCCTGGCGACATTTCCGGCGCTCATTGTTGAAGAAATAGATCGGGAAAGCGACGCGAGAGCGCTCAGGGGACTTGCTGCCTGGATGCTGCGCTTTTCACCGCTCGTGGCATGGGAGGGTGATGACGGGCTTATTCTTGAGACCACTGGCTGCGATCATCTGTTCGGAGGCGAGGCGGGGTTGGCGGCAGAACTGTCCCGCCGCCTGAACCAGGCCGGCTATGGTCACAGGCTGGCCTTTGCAAGTACGCGGGGCGCAGCTTACGCTCTGAGCCATACCGCCTCAGAACAGGATAAGCCGGCATTTCTCAACCCCGGGGAAGAACGCGAAGGGCTGGCCAGTCTTCCAGCCGGCGCTCTGCGTCTGACGGAGAATACGCTGGCCCTGCTGCGCCGGTTCGGGCTGACACGGATAGGCCAACTTTATGCAATCGACCGCAAGGCGCTGGCCCGGCGATTCAATTCGCGCGATGCCACCGAGGCGGTCTGCCTTCGTCTTGACCAGGCTCTAGGCCTGCGCGCTGAGCCGTTCAAACCTTTCCATCCTCCGCCGGATCATGTGGTCAGACTGCCCTGTCCCGATCCCCTGACGGCGGGCGCCGGCATCCAGACAGGCCTGGAGCGGCTTGCCGAATTGCTCTGTACCCAGCTGGCTGCCCGGGGCGCCGG
>CAYQRX010000045.1:0-15439 GCA_964419865.1 uncultured Hyphomonas sp.
CGCAAAGCCGGTGAAAGCCGCCGCCACGCCCGAGAGGGAGTTCAGCAACGAGATCGTCACCGGCATGTCAGCACCGCCCACGCGCAGCACAACCAGGACGCCCAGCAGGACGGCCAGGACGGCCAGCGCGGCCGTCCAGAACAGCCGCGGCGGGCCGCTCACACTGCAGGCTGCGACCAGGGCCGCACCGAGGCCGGCGATGTGCAGGTGATGAGCGCGGGGTCGGGTGTTCAGCATTCGGAATGGAATGCCGAAAACATCGTGACGGAAATCTTCCAGCTCTGGATCATCCCGCGCACGCGGGGCGGCCAGCCAAGCTGGGGCGCCCGGCAGTTTCCGAAGGGCGACCGCTCCGGCCAGTGGGCGGTGTTTGCCTCCGGCTCGGGCGAGAAGGACAGCCTACGGATCAATCAGGATGCGAAGGTTCTCGGCGCGACGCTCAAGGCCGGCGAAACGCTGAGCTATGAAATTCCTGCCGGACGCTATGGCTATCTGGTCGTGGCCGATGGCGAGGTTGTTCTGAACGGCCAGCGCCTGAAAACGCGGGACGGCGCGGCGATCACCGGCGCCGAGACGATCACGCTGGAAGGCGTCGATACGGCCGAACTTGTCCTCGTCGATACGGTCTGAGACCTCGCGCGCTCGTGACTTCTGCTCCCGGCGGCAGCCTGTTAGGCTTGCCTGCATGACAACCGCCGGGAGACCTGCACCGTGATGACCAGACAGTCCGCCTTCGCCCTGCTTGCCCTGTTGCTGGCTGCTGCCTGCGGTGCCAGCGCTACGGCGGAAGGCGAGACGCAGCGTCAGCCGCCGGCGGGTCTCGACACGTCCCATCTCAGCGAGATGCAGAAATACGTCACCCTGCATGACGGCACCGAGCCGCCCTTCGAGAATGAATACTGGGATCACAAGGAAGACGGCATCTATGTCGATGCGATTTCCGGTGATGCGCTCTTCTCCTCAACCGACAAGTTCGATTCCGGCACCGGATGGCCGAGCTTTACCCGGCCGATCGACCAGAAGCTGGTTTCGCGTTTTCAGGACGATTCGCTCGGCATGAGCCGGATCGAGGTGCGCTCCTCGCGCGCCGACGCGCATCTTGGCCATGTGTTCGACGACGGGCCGAAAGAAGCCGGCGGGGTGCGCTACTGCATCAACTCGGCCAGCCTGAAATTCATCCCGAAGGACGAGATGGCGGCGGCGGGATATGGGCAGTATCTCTACCTGTTCGCCGGCCGGGAGTGAGATCGGCCCTGCCCGCCTCACGCCGGTGTGACTTTTGACGCGGGCCGGGCGGGATTATAGTCGCCGCATGGTTGCATGGCGCCCAAGCGCCAGCGAAAGGAATGGAGTGCCAGGATGAAACATTTGCTCACAACGGCCGCCCTCGCTGCTGCGCTGTTTGCGCCGGCGGCCTATGCCGCTGAAATCAGCATCAGCTACAGCCCCGAATTCACGGAGAAGCTGCAGGAGGATTATGGCGTTCGCGAAGGCGAATACCTCTCCCAGCGCGTGCAACGCGACCTGACGCGTGCGCTTGAGAAAGCCGGGGTCGATGTGGCCCGGATCGAGGTCACGATCGTCGATGCCCGCCCGTCGCGGCCGACCTTCAAACAGGCCGGCGACCGGCCCGGTCTCGACATGATGCGCTCGGTCAGCACCGGCGGCATGGATCTGAAGGCCATCGCCTTTACCGCCGAGGGCGCCGAGGCGGCCCAGCTGGAATACAAATGGTATGAGACCGACATCCGCTATGCCGGCCTCACCACCTGGCAGGATGCCAGCCGCGCTTCGGACCGGTTTGCGCGCCGGTTGGCAGCCAAGCTGAAATAGCGATGAGGGCCGGGCGGATCAGCTGCCCGGCTCGATCCGCACGCTGAGCGTATCGGGCGACTTTATGTGCAGGTCGCGCTGCGGCATCGAGACGTGTATGTCGTGTTTCTCCAGCGCTGAATGCACGGCCCAGACATAGTCCGCCATCACCTTCTGCGGGCGCAGCACCGCCTCTTCGGTCAGCCAGACGATCAGCTCGAATTCGAGGCGGAAGTCGCCGAACTTCACCAGCCAGACCTGCGGCGTGTGCTCGCCCCGGTCGTCGAAGGTCCAGGGCACGGAGGCTGCCGCCTCGAGACCCGCTTTCTCCACCAGCTTCTTGTCGGTGCCATAGGCCACCCCGAACGGGACATGGATACGCCGGCGCGCTTCGGTCATCGTCCAGTTGATCAGCTGTGCCTTGATGAAGGCTTCGTTGGGCACGATGATGTCGATATTGTCGTTGGTGGTGACGACGGTGGAGCGGAAATTGATCTCCTTCACCACGCCCGACAGGCCCGACTGAAGCTCGATGAAATCGCCGACCTTCAGCGAACGTTCCATCAGGATGATGACGCCGGAGAGGAAGTTCGAGAAGACCGACTGCAGGCCGAAACCGATGCCGACACCGAGCGCGCCGGAGAAGAAGGTGAGCGCGGCGACATTCACGCCGAGGAAGTTCAGCGCAATCAGCACCGCAATGATCATCACGCCGATCTTGATGCTCTGGCCGAGGATGCCGCCGACCGAGGCCGGCAGGTCTGGCGAGCCGCGCAGCTGGGACTGGGCGACATTGCCGATCACCCGGCCGAGCCAGATCGCAAAAGCCGCCAGCGTCAGGCTGATCAGGATCCGCAGCAACGAGACATCATGCTCGCCGAAATCGATGGTGACGCTGCTGAGCCAGCGCGTAATCGGGCGCAGCCAGCCGACGATATAGAGCGCTGTCAGTGCCCAGGCGAAATAGGCCACCGCCTTCGACCAGAAGCCGCGGCGCATGCTGGCCGTGAAGACGCGCACGATGATCCAGGCGATCAGCAGGCTGGTGGCGATGTGCAGCGTATTGTTGCCGAGCCCGGCCGCATCGAAGGCGGCGGTCGCGATACCGAGCAGGATGGCGGTGAACACCGGCCAGACGATGCGCGAGGTGGAATGGTAGACGAGCAGGACAAAGTCGATCCGCCCGCGCTTTTCCGCCTCCCGCATCAGCTTGTGCTTGGGATAGCGCGAGGCGAGATAGCCGAGGAAGGCCGCGAGGATGATCGCGCCGAGCTGCCAGAGCGTGTTGGGCGAGCTGAGCTCGGCGCGCGCTGCCTCGATCAGACGCGTGAAGGATTCCTGCACCGCCGCGAGGACAGGCGCGGCCGACTCAGGCTGCAACAGGTCGAGACTCATCCGCTTCCCGCATCCTCAAGGGCATGGAATCGCAAGAGAAACCTTACCGGCCTGCCCTGCCCATGCAAGCCCGCCCGGCAAACCTAGCCCTGTTTCAGCACCAGTTCGCAGCGCTGGTTGAGGCTGGGGCGGGAGACCGCCACGCGGGCGAGGCCGGGGAGCGCGTCTTTCAGGTCGGCGGCGATCCAGAGGCAGAGGCGTTCCAGCGTCGGCACGTCGAGGCCGGGGATTTCGTTCAGGAGCTTGTGGTCGAGCTTGGCGGCGGTTGCCTCCAGCACAGCCTTCAGATGGCTGAAATCCTCCACCCATTGCTCGCCGGGTTTGACCACGCCGGCCACCGTCGCATCGATGCGGAAGGAATGGCCGTGGATCGCGCGGTAGGGATGGCCCTCGGGCTTTCCGGCCATGTAGTGCGCCGCCTCGAAGAAGGCCGCCTCCGAAATCTCGAAAACATGGCCTTCCGCCTTCAAGGCAGACCGGTCAGTTTGTGGGTTTGCAAGCTCAGTCGCCATTTCGGATTCTTCAAACAATAGAGGGCCGCGGCCGCCACATGGCTGACCTGCGGCCCGTCGTCCCTCGGTTGGATGAAAAAGTGCTGGAAGTCCAGCATTTCGAAGCATTCCGGCTGCGCTTCAGGCTCCGCCTGGGGGTAGACGAGCTTCAGTTCATTTCCTGAACGCTGGGCCAGCGGCGCATTGGCTTTCGGGCTGACACAGATCCAGTCGATGCCGGGCGGCGCGGCCAGCGTGCCATTGGTCTCTATGGCGATCTCGAAACCTTCGCCGTGCAACGCCTCGATCAACGGCGCGTCGAGCTGCAGGAGCGGCTCGCCGCCGGTGCAGACGACATAGCGCCGCCCGCCGGGGCCGGCTTCCGCCTCCCAGATGGCGGCGACATGCGCGGCGAGCGCTTCGGCATCCCGGAACTTGCCGCCGCCGGGGCCGTCCGTGCCGACAAAATCGGTGTCGCAGAAACGGCAGACCGCCTGCTCCCGGTCGCGTTCAAGGCCGGACCAGAGATTGCAGCCGGCAAAGCGCAGGAAGACGGCCGCCCGGCCGGTATGGGCGCCCTCGCCCTGCAGCGTGTAGAAGGCTTCCTTGACGGCGTAGGTCATGCCGGGGCCCCTTCCCGCCATCGCCGCCAGCCGCCAGCGCGCAGCTCGCAGGCCGGACAGGCGCTGCAGCCATAGCCCCAGTCATGGCGCTGGCCCCGCTCGCCGACATAACAGGTGTGGGTTTCCTCGCAGATCAGATCGACCAGCGGCCGGCCGCCCAGATCCTCGGCCATCTGCCAGGTCGCCGCCTTGTCGAGATACATCAGCGGCGCCTCGATCCGGATGTCGGCATCGAGCCCGAGGCGCAGGGTCTCCTCCTGCGCCTTCAGCGTCGCGGCGCGGCAGTCGGGATAACCGGAATAGTCCGTCTCGCACATACCGCCGACCAGCACGCCGATGCCGCGGCGAACGGCCAAAGCGCCGGCCAGCGTGAAGAAGAGCAGGTTCCTGCCCGGCACAAAGGTGTTCGGCAGGCCCGCCCCGGTCATGGCGATCTCGACCTCATGGGTCATCGCCGTCGCACCGAGCGTCTTCAGCACGCCCGCATCGATCATGTGATCCGCCCCGAGACGGGGCGACCAGGCCGGGAATGCAGCCCGCAGCGCGGCCAGCAGCCGCGGCCGGCAGGCAAGCTCGACACTGTGGCGCTGACCATAGTCGAAGCCGATCGTCTCCACCCGGTCGAACCGGCAGAGGGCCCAGGCAAGGCAGGTGGCTGAATCCTGTCCGCCAGAGAACAGGACGAGGGCAGAAGAAGCGGGTGTCGTCATCGCCGCCGCTCTACCAGTCCGGCTGTCTGCGGCCAAGGCTACGCGACGGAAGGCGTTACATTTTTAACACCGATGCCAAGTCTTTCGCCTGACAGGGGGCGAGGACAATTGACACGGGCCACGCCATGGCCTTGTGTTGTACTCGAAGCTGTCCCGCGAAGAGGATGGTTCGCCAGAGATCACTAAGATCAGAGAATTCGGAGCCGCCGACCGGCCCGAGGGGAGGAAAAATCGAAATGAGCCGAAACACAGACTCGAAGTACGTCTTGTTGGCGGGGGCCTCTGCCCTTGCTCTCAGCTTCCTTGGCACCGCACAGGCGCAGGAAGATACAACCGCCGAAGACTCGCGCCGCCTCGGCACGGTGACCGTCACCACGCAGAAGGTCGAACAATCGATCCAGGACGTTCCGATCGCCGTTTCGGCCTTTGACGAGGAAGCGCTGAACAAGCTGCAGCTGGCTGGCGGCCCGGACCTCGTGAAATCGATCCCGAACGTCAGCTTCACCAAGGGCAACTTCACGGGCTACAATTTCAAGATCCGCGGTATCGGTGCGGACCTCGTGGCCCAGTCGGGCGATGCTGGTGTCGGCGTCCACCAGAACGATGTGCCGCTGACCGCCAACCGCCTGTTCGAGGCTGAATTCTTCGACATGGAGCGGATCGAGGTGCTGCGCGGGCCGCAGGGGACGCTCTATGGCCGTAACGCGACCGGCGGCGTGTTCAACGCCATCACGGCAAAACCGGTGCTGGAAGAATGGCAGGGCAATGTCTCGGCCACGATCGGCAACTACAACACGATGAAGTTCCGCGGCATGCTGAACGTGCCGATCGGCGACAAGCTCGCCGTTCGCCTCGCCGGCTCCTATCTCGAGCGCGACGGGTATGCGACCAATACCGTGACGGGCCAGAAGATCGACGGCCGGGAACTCTACGGTATCCGGGCTACCGTGCTCGCCGAGCCGACAGATCGCCTGCGCGGCTGGCTCTCCTATGAATATTTCGAGGAAGAAGATGACCGTCTGCGCGTCGGCAAGCAGCTCTGCGCCAAGGATCCGCTGAAGACCTCCTTCGCCGGTATCCCGATCGGCTTCCTTGACCAGACTGTTACATCGCTCGGCTGCGCCAATGCGCCGCTGAGCGCCATGGACGGCCGCGTCAATTCGGTCGCAACACTCGGCGGCGGCCTAGGCCTGGTAGCCGGCCTGCTCAGCGGCGATGCCTACAATCAGCCGGCCAATCGCAATCTGCGTGAGATCGAGTCCGCCTACGATCCTTATTATTTCGCCGATCAGGAGCTCTGGACGGGGAAAATCGAGTTCGACCTGACCGACAACCTGCTGCTGACCTATCTGGGAAGCTACAGCACGAGCCAGTCGATCTCGATCGAGGATTACAACAAGCAGTCGCCGAGTATCACCTTCAATGCAAACGGGCAGGTGCTGTTCGGTTCGCTTGACGCGACCCTCGGGCCGGGCGCGAGTGCGGCCATCTATCAGGCCGTCTTCCCCAACGGTGTCGTCAACGACCCGATTCTCGGGGCCTCGAACCTCTTCCGGACGTTCGACATTTCGGCCGGGACCTCCGAGCAGACGACCCACGAGCTGCGCCTGCAGTCGAATTTCGACGGACCGCTCAACTTCAATCTCGGCGTCATCAAGGTCGACTTTGAGGCGATTGATCCGCAGTCCGACAATACAGCGGGTTATTATGTGATCTCCAACACGCTGACGGCTCTGACGCAGCTCAATAACGCCTTGGGTGGTGGGATCTTTGGCGGACTCGTGCCGATCGATACGGATGGCAACCAGCCGTCAATCGAGGGGCTCGATTTCTCCGGTCTTGGTGGTCAGTATTTCCGGTCTCTCTCGCCCTACAAGCTCGACTCGCTCGCGGTCTTCGGTGAGGGCTATTATGATGTGACCGACAATCTGCGGGCAACCGTTGGCCTTCGTTATACGAAGGACAAAAAGGAACAGCAGAACATCCCGACCTTCCTGTTCGTTCCGGCCGGAGTATACGGCCCGGGCACGAGCCAGGATGGCAACCCGCTCAATCCGAGATCCATCCCCGGGGCATCGCCGGACGCGGGCGGTGACGGCATCTTCAATTCTGAGTTCGAGGAAGTCACCGGCCGCGCCGGTGTGGACTGGCGTCCGGATCTCGGCTTCACCGAAGACACGCTGCTCTATGCCTTCTATTCGCGGGGCTATAAGGGCGGCGGCATCAACCCGCCACAGCCGGCGGACAATCCGAACGCCTTCAACCAGCTTTTCGATCCCGAATTCATCAATTCGTACGAAATCGGCACGAAGAACACACTGGCCAACGGCGCCCTGCAACTCAACGCGTCGGCCTTCTATTATGACTATGAAGGCTATCAGATCACGCAGATCATCAACCGCACCTCGGTGAACTTCAACATCGACGCGAAAATCCAGGGCCTCGAGATCGAGTCGGTCTGGAACCCGGTCTCGACGCTCGTTCTGAACGCCAATATCGGCCTGCTCGACAGCGAGATCGGCGATGTCTACTCGATCGACGTGCTCGACCGTACCAACGGCCGCGCCGATCTCGTGGCGCTCAAGAACACGTCGAACTACACCAACTGCGTGATCTCGGCTCAGGGCTACGCCACGGTTTTGGGCGCCATTCAGGCCAACCCGGCACTGACCGGCATCACACGGAACATCTGTAACAACGATCTGGCTGCGGTCGGTGGCCGCGCGGGCTTTGAAACCCTGCTCGGACTGACCGGCGTGACTGTGACTTATACCGATGCGGCCGGCAATGTCCGCACGGCGAGCGCGCTGGAGCCGATCGAAGGCGATGCGAAGAATGTCAAGGGTAACTCGATGCCGGGCGCACCCGAGACGACGATCAATCTCGGTGTCGAATACACCTGGCTGCCGGGCTCCTTCGGTGACTGGGGTCTGACGGGCCGCGTTGATTACTACCGCCAGTCCGACAGCTTCACCCGCGTCTACAACACGCCGCGGGACAAGCTGTCCTCCTGGGACAACCTCAACGCCTCGCTGTCCTTCTACAACGACACGCATGGCCTGCGGTTCGAAATCTTCGGCAAGAACATCGCCGATGAGACGGCCATCACAGGTGCCTACCTGACCGATGACTCTTCGGGCCTGTTCACCAACATCTTCCTCACCGAGCCGCGCACCTTCGGCGTCTCGCTGACGAAGAACTGGTAAGCCTTACACAGGCGCAAAATCAGGGGGCAGCCTTTAACCGGGCTGCCCCTTTTTCATTGGCGCTGCGGCCTATTCGCTCTATGTGCTGTGGCATGCGGATGTTTCCCGCCAGACCAGAAAGGAACCGGCATGTCCCCTGCCCTGCGCCTCTGCCTGCTCTCACCATTCGCCCTGATGCTGGCCGCCTGCGGCGCGCCGGCCGGCCCGTCTGTCGGCGCGGCTCCGCCTGGCGAGGTCGCGCGCCTCAGCCTCGAATTCGTCGCCCCGGCCGAACAGCCCTGGGGCATGGCATTCCTGCCGGATGGCGGGCTGTTGTTCACGGAAAAAGCCGGCGGGCTGAAATACTTCGCCGCCGGCGGCCAGCCCGTCGCCGTGGCCGGCCTGCCGGAAGCCTATACCGAAGGCCAGGCCGGTTATCTCGGCATCGCACTCGACCCGGACTTTGCAGGCAGCCGCCTCGTCTATGTCGCCCTCTCGGAGGGCACCAAGGAAGAAAACGCCACCGCCGTCTATCGCGGCCGGCTGAGCGATGACAACAGCGCGCTTGAGGAGACACGGCAGATATTCAAGGCGGACACGCGCGACACGGCATTCCATTATGGCGCGCGCCTTGTCTTTGCGGCGGACGGCACGCTGTTCATCGGGCTCGGCGATGGGTTCAAATACATGCAGGAGGCCCAGACGCCCGCCAACACGCACGGCACCATTGCGCGGATCAATCCCGATGGGTCTGTTCCTTCAAATAATCCGTTTGCGGATGGCACCGGAGGCAACCCGGTGGTCTGGTCATATGGCCACCGCAATGTGCAGGGGATGGTGTATGACGCTGCCTCGGGGACGCTCTGGGCAACCGAGCACGGTCCGCGTGGCGGCGACGAGCTCAACATCGTGCGCCGGGGGGTGAACTATGGCTGGCCGAAGATCACCTATGGCGTCAATTATGACGGCACCATCATCACCCGCGAGACCGAAGCCGAAGGCATGGCCCAGCCGGAGCTCTACTGGGTGCCCTCGATTGCGCCGGCGGGCCTCGCCATTCTCACCTCCGACAAATATCCCGGCTGGGAAGGCAACCTCTTCGCCGGCGGCATGAACGGCCCGGACGGGATGGTCCTTGTCCGGATCAGTGTCGAGGATGGCCAGGTCACCGGAAAGGAAGACCTGCTGAAAGGCGAAATGCCGATCCGCGATGTCGTTCAGGGTCCGGACGGTTACCTCTACATCGCCAACAAGGATTTCGAGGGCATCTTCCGCGTCGTGCCGGAATACTGATCCGCCTTATGCCTCGAAAAAACAAACGGCCCCGCCTTCCAGCGGGGCCGTCTTGATTGGAGCCGGCGCGGAGCGCGTCTCAGCCCTTGTCCTTCTCGCTGATCGGGACACCGTAAAGCTCCAGCCGGTGATCGACCAGCCGGTAGCCGAGCTTGCGGGCGATCTCTACCTGCAGCTTCTCGATCTCCTCGGAGTGGAACTCCACCACATCACCCGTCTTCACATCGATCAGATGGTCGTGATGCTCTACCGGCGTTTCCTCATACCGGGCGCGCCCGTCACGGAAATCATGCGCCTGGATGATGCCGGCATCCTCGAACAGTTTCACGGTGCGGTAGACCGTCGCCAGCGAAATCGAGGCGTCCAGCGAGTTTGCCCGCCGGTGCAGCTCCTCGGCGTCCGGATGGTCGTCTGACGCCGACAGCACGCGGGCAATAATCCGCCGGGGCTCCGTCATCCGGAGGCCCTTTTCGATGCAGAGTTTTTCAAGCCTGTCCATTTTCGTCTTTTGCCCTCACCGGCCCGGAATGTCCATATCGGCGCCGGGCATCCACACAACCTCTCCGCTATTGGCCATACGCGCAAAACGAGCAAGCTCGGCCTCCAGTTTCGCCTCGCGCGAGTGCGTCCAGCGGACACCGGGCTCGATCCACAGCCGCTCCACCGTCAGTCTGCCTGCTTCGCGGTCAGCCTTCGCGCTGAGGCGCCCGATCATCCGGTCGCCCTCGAGCAGCGGGTAGACATAATAGCCCCAGATGCGCTTGGCGGCGGGAACGAAAATCTCGATCCGGTAATCAAAGCCGAAAAGACGCTTGAGGCGTGTGCGGTCGCGGATCACCGGATCGAACGGGCTCAGAATGCGCAGGCGCGAGGTCGGCGTTTCGGCTGCGGTGAGGCGCGCTTCGATGTCGGCGGGCGCCAGCGCGCGCCACCACTCCCCTTCCGCCGATTCGATCTCGACGGGCACGAGATCCGTTTGCGCGGCGCACCAGGCCTTCACTTCATCCAGATCAGCCGCCGCCCAGAAACGCTGTATGTCACCATGTGTGCCAAAGGTGAGGCGCGTCATCGCTTCGCGGCAGAGCCAGTCGATCTGGTCCGGCTCGGGCGGCTCATGCGCCCGGTGGCCCTCCGGAATAACCCGCTCTGTCAGATCATAGAATTTGGTGAAACCTTCGCGGTGCGATGTCGAAAGCTCGCCCGCATACCACATATAATCGAGCGACAGCTTGTGCGGCGGGCGGCGCCACATGTCGCGCTTGCCTTCGACCTTCGAGTCAAAGGCGTGCGAGGAGAGCGGGCCTTCTGCGCGTATACGCTCGCGGATCGCGGCGCGGCCTTCGGCGCCGTGATAGCCGCTGTGCCAGTCCCAGCGCTGCACGCGCGCTTCCATGCGGCGGAACTGGCGGCGCCAGTTGGGATAGTATTCGATCGGAATGACCGAGGCGTCATGCGTGAAATGTTCGAACACCGCGCGCTGGTCCTTCAGCAACTTGCCCAGCATCGGCTCGCGGTAGTTCTGGTTTCGGCTCCACAGGATATGGTCATGCGCCCGGGCGACGACGCGGATCGAGTCGAGCTGGACGAAGCCGAGCCGGCGGATGGTGGCGGCAAGGTCGAGCGGGCCGGTCGGCGTGGCGGCGAGGCCCTGCGCGTCCAGCCAGAGGCGGCGTGCGTCGCGATTGCGAATGCGGAGCGGCGCGCCGGTCATTCGAACAGGCCCAGCTGGCCGCCGTCGAGGTGAACCCCTTCCCGGGCGAGCAGCATGCTCTTTGTCCGCCCGCCGCCGGGGGCGGAGAAGCCGCCAAGCTTTCCCTCGGATGTCAGAACGCGGTGACAGGGCACCACCAGCGGCCAGGGGTTGCGCCCCATCGCGGCGCCGACCGCGCGGGCCGCGCCCGTATCCGCCCCGATGCGCCGGGCCAGCTCTCCATAGGAAACCGTCTCGCCCCAGCCGACGCCGCGCAGGGCGCGGTAGAGCGCGGCCTCGAAATCCGACAGGCCGGCCATGTCGAGGGGCGTTTCATCAAAGCTGACGGGCTCGCCGGAAAGGAAGGCGCGCAGGGCGCCAATGACGGCTGCAATGTGTGGCGGCGCCTCGGCTTCGCTGACTTGCTCTCCTTCCGGCAGGCTGGCGAGCGCCTCCCGGGCACCTGCCTCGAACGGGCGCACGCGTGTCAGACCGGCCCCAGACCAGGCAAGGCCGCAGCATCCTTCCGGCGTTTGAAAGGTCAGGACAGATTCGAACATTCCGGGAACATCGGCGAGATTCCCTGCCCTGTCCAGCCCCGGCTCAGGCCAGATGCTTCGCGAAGAAGTCCAGCGTCCGGCGCCAGGCGAGGGCCGCCGCCTCCGGCTGGAAACGCGGCGTGGTGTCGTTGTGGAAGCCGTGCTGGGTGCCTTCATACCAGTGGACTTCATAGGCCTTGCCCGCCGCCTTCAGAGCCGCCTCATAAGACACCCAGCCTTCATTCACGCGCGGATCGTCGCTGGCGAGGTGGATCTGGAGCGGCACTTCGAGGCGCGCCGCCGCCTCATCTGCCGGCCAGCCGCCATAATAGGGCACCGAGGCACTGAGCCAGGCATGGTCGACTGCCAGCTGGTTGGCGATCGCGCCGCCGAAGCAGAAGCCTGTGACGGCAACCTTGCCATTCACCGCCGCGTGATCGCGCAGGAACTCCGCCCCCGCGACGAAATCGGCATACATCGCCTCGCGCGAGCGCTCCGCCTGCAGCGCGCGGCCGTCATCATCATTGCCGGGATATCCGCCCAGCGGATAGAGCGCGTCCGGCCCGAACGCGACATAGCCCGCCTTCGCCGCCCGGCGCACGACATCGCGGATGTGCGGATTGAGGCCGCGATTCTCATGGATCACGAGAATGCCCGGCAGCGGGCCGGAGGCATTCGCGGGGCGCACGAGATAGCCGCCCATCGTGCCGGCGCCGGCAGGCGAGGCATAGGTCACCTCTTCCTCGATCAGATCCGGCTCGCCGCTCGCTGTCTGCGCGCGGCTGTAATCCGGCATCACGCAGGCCGCGAGCATCGAGACCGTCACGCCCCCGCCCGCAAAGGCGCTGAGACGCGAGAAAAACGCCCGCCGCGACAGGTCGCCATGGCAGTACGCGTCATAGAGCGCGAAGACTTCCTTCGGAATATCGATCTTGTTGAGAGAGCCATCGGCCATCGGGTTTCCTCCTTCAGCTCAGGCAGAAGAGTATAGACCGGCTGGCGCGAAGGGCCACACCTGCCTGACCCGAGCGAGCGCCGCACCCCTCACCTCCCACGCCCTGCGGGCGCGATGGGAGGTGAGGGCGCGCCAGAAGGCGCGATCTTCCTGCCCCTCACACACCCAGCCGCCGCGACATCAGCACAGCGTCGGCGGGCACATCCCGCCCCGCCACATAGTAACGCGGCCGGCGGCCATCCTCGGTAAAGCCGAAACGGGCATAGAGCCCGCGCGCCGCCAGATTATCCTCGGCGACTTCCAGCGTCAGGCGGGTGATGCCCGCCCGCTCCAGTTCAACGATCAGTGCACCGACGAGTTCTGCGGCCAGCCCGCGCCTGCGCACCGCCGGATCGGTTGCGATGGTCAGCAGGTCCGCCTCTCCCGCCACTTCCTTCGTCAGCGCAAAGGCAACCAGCGCCCCGCCCTCCCGGAAGCCGAGCGCGCGCGAGGCGGTGTCGCCGAACGCCTCCGCCAGCGAGGCGGCGCTCCAGGGATCGGGAAAACAGCGCGCATGCAGCGCGGCGGCCTCCTCTGCATCCCCCGGCCCCAGCGTCTGCGGCATCAGGCCTTGTCCCTCGGCAGAGGCAGGGTCGCATCCGGCGCACGCGCATAGACCGGCGCCGGCGGGTGTTTCGCGGGATCAAACCGCGCCGCCTTGAGCGCCGCCGTGACCGCGCTTGGCTGCATCGGGCGCAGGTCGAGCGTCGCCGCGAGATCGCCAAGGGCCTCCGCCTCATCCATGAAGACCGGCGCGTGGAACCCGTTCAGCATGGCGGCCAGCGCCTCGAGCCCAACCTCCTGCACCGGGGCAATGCCGGCGTCTTCGCTCACCCCTTGCACCCACCAGGTCTGATCCGGCGGGCGGCGCTGCGCCATCAAGGCGCCAAGGCTCGTCCCTTCCATGCCGGCGGGGATCGCCGCCTCAAGACTGGTGATGCCGACGGCCGGCGCGCCGGTCACCAGCGCCAGCCCGCGCACATAGGAAACGCCGATCCGCAGGCCCGTGAAACTGCCCGGCCCGGTCACGACGCCGAAACGCGTCACATCGCCAAATCCGGCACCTTCCTCCCGGAGCAGCGCCTCGACGAAACCGGGCAGCGCCTTCTCCTGGCCGCGCGGCAGCGTTTCGCGCGCATCGGCCACAATCTCGCCATCCCGCACAAGGGCGGCCTCCATTGTGGTAAATGCAGTGTTGAGCGCCAGGACCAGCATGCTTCCCGCTAGAGGATGCGGCAGGCCTCGTCAAATTCCAGGCGCGGGGAACGCGGGAAGATCTTCGACTTGTCGCCATGGCCGAGATTGCAGATGAAGTTCGCGCGCCAGTGATGTTCCTCGCCCTCCTGGCTCTCGAAGAACTCCTTGTTGACGCCGGCCATGTCGAAGCCGCTCATCGGACCGCAATCGAGCCCAAGCGCGCGCGCCGCGATCATCAGATAGGCGCCCTGCAGCGTACCGGTCCGGAATGCGGTCTCGCCGGCATTGTTGTCGAACCAGTTCTTGGCATCGGGCTGATGGGGAAAGAGTTTCGGCACCTTCTCCGCAAAGCGGATGTCGAAGGCGATGATGACGGTCCAGGGCGCTGCCTTCGTCTTCTCCCGGTTCCCCTCGCTCATGAATGGCAGGAGGCGGTCCTTGCCTTCCGGCGTCGTGACGAACACGAAGCGCGCCGGCGAACAATTGGCGCTGGTCGGGCCCATCTTGGCGAGATCATAGACCGCCCGGATCAGGACTTCGGGCACCGACTGGTCGAGATAACCGTTCTGGGTGCGGGCATCCCGGAAGATGACGTCGAGAGCGTGGTCGTTGACCGGATGAGCCATGAGAGGGCGGTCCTTCCTTGCTGGCTATAACCTCTGACGGGGCGTCGGGTTCCGGGAAAAGATGTCCCGTTGGAGTTTTCCGCTGCCGCGTTGGAGGAATCGTTGGAGTTTTTTTTAAGCCCGATTCAGAGCGCCGCCTCAACCGCCGTCACTTCCGGAACATAGGTGCGCAGCATGTTCTCGATGCCCTGTTTCAGGGTCATGGTCGAGGACGGACAGCCGGCGCAGGCGCCGCGCATCGTCAGATGGACAATACCGGTCTCGGCATCGAAACGCTGGAAGGTGATGTCGCCGCCATCCTGGGCGACCGCCGGGCGCACCCGCGTCTCGATCAGTTCCTTGATCTCGTTGACGATCTCGGCGGTCTCGCCCTCATACTCGATCTCGTCTTCGGCGCTCGCCGCGCCTTCCTCGATGACCGGCAGGCCAGCCATGTAATGGTCCATGATCGCGGCCAGCACCATCGGCTTCACATGCCGCCAGTCATGGCCTTGGGCCTTGCTGATACTGACGAAATCGCTGCCGAGGAAGACGCGCTCCACCCCTTCGACCTGAAACAGGGCGCGGGCGAGCAGGCTGGTGCGGGCACTGGCTGCATCGGGAAAGTCGAACGGGCCCCGATCGCCCGCCACCGGCTGTCCGGGCAGGAATTTTACCGTGTCGGGGTTCGGCGTGGCTTCGGTCTGGATAAACATGGCGGTCCTTGACGGCGTCTTCAGGGCTGGCCTCGAAAGGTCTCAGCCTGACATGGACCGCCCCGCCTGCCAGTTCAAGGCCGCCGGGTCAGGGCTGCGCCGCTTCCGCTTCGCTGTCAGCGAGCGCAACCGAGGTCTCGGCGCCCTCCTCCGGCTGCGCGCCCGGCTCCATCAGACCGGCGAGATGGC
>CAYQRX010000046.1:0-15222 GCA_964419865.1 uncultured Hyphomonas sp.
TGACCAAGGGCGCGCGCCTCTCCGATGAAGCACTCTCTCAGGGGGCGCCGCCCTCGGCCACCTCAATGCGCCCCATTCCCGGCATCGCCCGCATCCTCGTCGTCGCCAGCGCCAAGGGCGGGGTCGGCAAGTCGACCGTCGCGGTCAACCTTGCCGCGGCCATGGCAAAAGCCGGCATGAAGGTCGGCCTCCTGGACGCCGACATCTATGGTCCCTCGATCCCGACCATGCTGGGCACGGTGAGCGCGGAGCCGGCGACCTCCCCGGCCAAGAAACTGGTGCCGGTTGAGGCGCATGGCATGAAGACGCTGTCCATCGGCTACCTCTCCGACCCTGACGCCCCGATGATCTGGCGCGGGCCGATTGTCATGTCGGCGATCACCCAGCTGCTGAACGATGCCGAATGGGGCACCAAGGAAGACCCGCTGGACTTGCTTATCATCGACACGCCCCCCGGCACGGGTGACGCACAACTCGCCATCGCGCAGAAGGTGCCGGTGACCGCCGCGCTGATCGTCACGACGCCCCAGGAAGTGGCGCTGGCAGACGTGCGCCGGGGCGCGGCGATGTTTGCCAAGACGCATGTGCCGGTGATCGGCATTGCCGAAACGATGAGTTGGTTTGAAGACCCGGCCGGGGGCCGCCACTACCTGATGGGCGAAGGCGGCGGACGGAAGATGGCCGAGGCGCTCGGCCTGCCCCTGCTGGCCGAAATTCCCATGCTGACCAGCATCCGCGAAGGCGGCGACAAGGGCGAGCCGGCGGCACTGTCAGGCGGTCCGGCTGCGGATGTTTTCCTGAAACTTGCGCGGAATGTGGCCGTGGCACTGGACGAGCTGGTGACGAAACCTGCGCCGGAGATTGTGTTTGAGGACTGATCTGCCCCTGTTTTCCCACAGGTTTTCTAAAAAATAAAAATAATCAATGCCTTACAAATCGCCGCTGGCGTCCCCATATCGATAAAAGCAGAGCATCCTTCTGCACGCCGGAAAGATGTGACATGTCCACCCAGAAGACCAGGTCTGCCAGTGGCGACAAGCGTAAATACGCTTTGCCGTCGCCGCCGCGCGTCATCCGGTCTGCCGAGGCAAACGTCACGCGCGCGCCCAAGCCTGCCGGTCCCGCCAAGAAGTGACCGCGGCGCCAGTGGCGATTTCGTTGCCGCCGGTTTCCTCCTGACTGCCCATCAAGGGCTGAAAGATTTCCATGCCCCATCTTACCACCGGCGCCCCTTTGAGGCGTGCTCTCTATGCTGCCCTGGCGCTCGTCATGACCGGTTCCGGGATGGCTGCCGCGCAGTCGGGCATGTCCGATGGAACGATGCCTGACAACGCCACGGCCCGGGCCTATGGCGACGGCTGGCGCTGCAATGCCGGTTTCAAGGAGGCCGGCGAGGCCTGCACCGTAATCACCCTGCCGGACAACGCGCATCTCACCGGCTCCACTTTCGGGCGGGGATGGGACTGCAATTACGGCTTCGAGGTTCAGGGCGCCGCGTGCGCCCCGGTCACAGTACCCGCCAATGCCTATCTCGACAGCTCCGGCACGCGCTGGCAGTGCGAGCGCGGCTTCACTCGCGACAACTCCCTGTGTGTGCCGGTCAAGGTTCCGCAGAACGGATACCTGACCAGTTCCAGCTATGGCAGCGGATGGGCCTGCGAACGGGGGTTCCGGCCAGCGGGGGACCGCTGTGTGAAAATTTCCGTGCCGCCAAACGCATATCTCACGAACAGTGGATCGGGCAGCGGATGGGCCTGCGAACGCGGATACAGGGTCCGGGGCAATGTCTGCGACAAGGTGATCCTGCCGGAGTTTGCCCACCTGAACTCTTCCGGAGACGGCTGGCAGTGCGGCCGGCCTTATCGCCAGTCCGGTACACGCTGCATCGCGCCCTGAGCGCAAGTGACCGCAGCTGCTTGCCCTACCCCTTTGCCGCATGCCAATCTTGCGCCTGCAAGGATGACCGGCTGAGGGAGTTCCAGCATGACACGACAAGCCTGCTTTGCCGCCCTTGCCGCGGCGCTTCTGAGTGGCTGTACCACGGTTGATAAAGGCCAGGCAGCGGACAGAAACACGCTCGTGCCCGGCAATCATCTCTACAGCGCCGCGGTACGCCAGGGCGACACGATCTGGCTCGCCGGGGTCATCGGGCGGAGCGAGACCGGCGACATACAGGAAGCAACGCGTCAGGCGATGGAGGCTGTGAAGACCAATATCGAGAAGGCCGGCGGCACGATGGCGGACCTTGTGAAATGCACCGTGTTCATGACCGACATCGAACAATACGGCCCGATGAATGAGGTGTATGCCACCTATTTCGAAAGCGACCCGCCTGCGCGGACGGCGATCGCAGTTTCCGCCCTGCCCTTCGGCGCTCTGGTTGAGGTCACCTGCGTGGCAGCAGCGCGCTAGCCAAAGCGCCAGGTGAAGCCCAGCAGCGGCCCGCTGAGCCGGATGTCCAGAAGCGCGCCGCGTTTTTCATAGTCGAGATGTACATACCGGTAGCCGCCGGAGATGTAGGCGCGCTCGTTGAGCGCATAATTCACCGTCACGGCTACCTGCGCGGTAAAGTCCGAGCCGATGCCAAATCCGCCGATATCGCCATAGGCGATGGTAGAAAACCCGTTCGTATGCTGCCGGTTAAAGCGGAGGCCGATCACCGGATCGACCAGAGAAACAGAGCGCGCAACCGATAGGGGCGGCCCCTGCACCGCCGCTTCCGCATCGATATCCCAGACCCGCACGCCCGCGAGAAAATCTATGGTCTGGTCCGACTGTGCCTGGATCCGCTGCCCGCCGACAACTGTGGCGAACAATGAGTCGACCGATCCCTTGACGGGCGGAAACCCGGGGCGCGGCACCTCTGTGCGCGAGGAGGAGGACCAGCTGATATCGCCGACGATCACCAGATCACCCCGCCGCGCAAGCCCTGTCAGGAAGAAGGCGCCATCAAGGTCATCAAGCACCTCGAGCACGGACCCATTGACTTCGAGCGTCGGCCCGCCTGCAATCGGGCGCACATCTCCGGCGAATCCCGCGCCCCAGATATAGGGGGTGATTTGCCCACTCCAGCGCTCCGTAGCCTGAGCATATGCCGAGGGCGCCGTGAAGCCCGCAGCGGCGAAAGCCGTAATGGCGAGAAATCTACGCATACCGGTATCCCTTCAGCCAAGCTGGTCCTTGATTGCAACACCGCCCTTCATGATCAGCGGCAGGTTCGCCTCCGGATCATCCAGGAAATCGAGGCTGGCCGACGGATCGCCATTGACGACGAGCAGGTCCGCCGCTGCGCCCGGGCGGATCACGCCGAGGGGAGCCGGATAGGGCGCACGCTCACCCGATAGCGCCAGCAGCTGGCCCGCCGCGCCGGTCGCGGTATGCAGCGCCTGCAGCGGCGACATGAAGCGCGCAAACTTCGCGAGTTGCCGCCCCTGGCTGCCCGTGCCCGCCGGATTGAACAGGATATCTGTACCAAATGCCATCGGTACCCGGTGCTTGCGTGCAAGCTCGAAGGCCCGCACCGTGCCGGTCGCGACTTCTTCCATCTTGGCCTGCTGTTCGGGATTGTCCTTGGGGTTTGAATCTTCGTCGGCCAGAAATGGCTGGATCGACCACCAGACACCCTCCCCGGCCATCACTCTTACCGTTTCCTCATCAGCCAGCTGGCCATGCTCGATCGATTTGACGCCCGACTTGATCGCCCGCCGGATGCCGGCCGGCGTATAGACATGCGCGCACACATAAGTGCCCCAGTCTTCTGCTGCTTCAACGGCCGCGCGCATTTCACGCTCGGTGAACTGCACGGTGTCGAGCGGATCGTACAGCGATGTGACACCCCCGCCCGCCATGATCTTGATCTGGCTCGCCCCTTTCATCAGCTGCTCGCGCACCGCCCGCAGCACGGCGTCCGCCCCGTCGGCA
This sequence comes from uncultured Hyphomonas sp., assembly GCA_964419865.1. Classification (GTDB taxonomy): domain Bacteria; phylum Pseudomonadota; class Alphaproteobacteria; order Caulobacterales; family Hyphomonadaceae; genus Hyphomonas. Next base: position 3,922 of record CAYQRX010000046.1, read on the forward strand.
ATCAGCGCTACGCCCTGCTGCTCGATCTGGTTTGCCGGCGTGCCCGGCATCCGCGGCAACTCGCTAAGGAGCCTAAAATCTCCGTGGCCGGAGGTTTGTGACACCATCGCGCCGGACGGGAAAATCCGCGGACCTGGCAGCGCGCCCCGGTCAATCGCCATCTTCAGACCAAAGGCCGGCCCGCCGACATCGCGCACGGTCGTAAAACCGCGCCGCAGGGTCGCGCCCGCTTCCCGCCCGGCCATCAGGTGCACAAAGCCTATATCCTGTGTGAGCGCCGCCATCATGCTGACGGCGACCAGTGTGGAATGCCAATGGCAATCGATCAGGCCGGGGATCACTGTCCGCCCGCCACAATCGCGCAGCACCGCGCCTTCAAACGCATCATCCGGCGCCAGCAGCGCTACGATCCGCCCGCCCTGCACCACAATGTCCCGCCCCTGCTGGATCGACAATGTCACGCCGTCGAAATAGCTGAGATTGGTCAGGCGCACCGCCTGACCCGGCCCCGCCGCCCAGGCCGGTTTCTCCGCCAGGCCAAAGCCGGCAAACATGCCGACCACCGCCGCCATCCCGCCCAGCATCTGCCGACGGTCGAGATCGGCGGAAATCCGCGCATAGGCCTCAAGCGTGTGCGGCGCGCCGCAATGGCAGGGGTCGATGCCCCCCGGATGTGCGTGTCCACAGCAAAGCGCGTGGGCGTGCATGGCGTCCTCCCCTGCAAACCATGTTGAATGAGAAAGCCAATATACCAGCTTCACCAGCGCCGGAAGCAGAAAGCGAAATGTTACCCGCTATAGTTGAGCCTGAGCCCCGCCTCGGGCCACCGGCACTTGATCAGCTGACCGGTGCCGGAGGCGCAGATATAGGCGTCCTTCATGTCTGCCCCGCCAAAGGCTATGTTGGTGACAAAGGGGTCCGGAATCTCGGTGAAGGTGGATTTGCCTTCGGGGGTGATGGTGGTGATGCCGCCATAGCCGCCATTCTTCAGGATTGTCGCCACACAGACGTTTCCGGACGCAGCCACGGCGAGGCTGTCGAAATAGCAAAGCTCCGTCTGCCCCGTAATCACGCGGCCGCGCAGGAAGGGCGGCTTGTGGGGCGTGTATTCGCCGGGGCCGGTCAGCGCGAAGGCCCAGAGGCGCGCGGTCATCGTGTCGGCGAAGTAAAGGGTTTTACCATCCGGCGAGAGACCGCAGCCATTGGGCGAGATGTGGTGATAGTCGACTTCCTTGATGAGGGAGCCATCGGGCTTTGCGTAATAGACGCCGCCATGATCGCGGGTGCGTGAGAAACCCTTGCCGAGATCGGTGAAATAGAAGCCGCCCTCGGTGTCGAAGACGATGTCATTGGGCCCGCGCAGGGAATTGCCGTCCACGGCTTCATACAGGCGGTCCACCTTGCCGGTGGACAGGTCGATCCGCTCGATGCGGCCGCCGGAATAGTCGGGCGGGCAGTTGCCGGGGATCGTGAGGCCGCCGACCTCGTGATATTCGAAGCCGCCATTATTGCAGCAATAGAGCGCGCCGTCCGGGCCGATGGCGAGACCGTTGGGGCCGCCGCCGGGGGTGGCGATCACTTCGCGCTTGCCGTTCCAGAGACGGGAGATGCAGCCGCGCTGGATCTCGACGATGATGACCGAGCCATCTTCCATGACGACCGGGCCTTCGGGGAAACCGAGACCTGAGGCGACGACTTCAAAATCCATGGCGGGCTTCCTCCCTGCACCTGTCCTGCCGGAAGGCTAGAGGGCGCAGCGCAGCGCGTCCATCACTGCCGCCGGGTGAGGCACGCGACGTGAGACAGGACAGGATATCGGCCCGGCGATTAGCCCGGATCAGACCTCGACGGACATACGGTCCAGCTGCCGGATGGTGAAGGCATAGTCATTGCCATCCCCAGCCGCGAAACGATCTGCTTCGCCCGCGGACCACTGGCGCATGTCGAGCTCGGGGAAACGGGCATCGCCCTCAACCTCGGCGTCGACCTCGGTGAGATAGATCCTGTCAGCAAAGGGTAGTGTAGCGGCATAGAGCTCGGCGCCGCCGATGACGAACGCCTCGTCCCTGCCCTCGCGGTCGGCGATGGCCCGGGCGGCGTTCACTGCGGCCGGCAGGCTGGAATAGACGCGGGCGGCATCTGCAGCATCATAGTGCCAGTCATGGGTCAGCACGATAGTCGCCCGGCCCGGCAGCGGGCGTTTGGGAAGGCTCTCCCAGGTCTTGCGGCCCATGATCACGGGAGCGCCCATGGTCGTGCGCTTGAAAAAGGCCATATCATCTTTCAGCCGCCATGGCAGCGCGCCACCGGCGCCGATGATGCGGTTGCGCGCCTGCGCCACGATCAGGCTCAGTTTCACTTGGCTAGACATCGGTCTTTTCTACTCTCACGTCTGTCCGGAAGGGCGCTTTCCCAAATAAGCGCGCTTCCTCGCCCCTGCGGCATGGAGTAAGCAAGCACCGAGCGCAGCAACAACTGTATTATTCTGGCACGGCGGGGAATTGCTCACATATGTCTGACCTGATCGCGGCCCTGACAAACGGGCAGCCTCATCTGCTCGGCCCGGCGCTCGGCGCACTATCACTCACATTCCTCGCCATATGGCTGCTCAACGGGCGCGCCTGGGCCGTTTTGTATGTCGTGCTGATCCCCTTCCTCAACTGGAGCTTCGGCGTGATTCCCGAATTCCAGGTGGTGGAGCCCGGCGATGCCTGGAAACAGGGCATCTCGCTGCACCCGATGACAATGGTGACCGGCATGGTCTTCGTCATCCGCGACTTCGTGCAGCGCGAGATGGGCCACAAGGTGCTGATCCTGATGGCAGTGGCGGTGGCCTGGTCATTTTTCTATGCTTGGCCGGTGATTGCGCTGGCGAGCGGGATCGCGTTTGCGATCTCGGAATTTGTCGACTGGCTGGTTTACACTTTCACCAAGTACCGCCTGTCCACGCGTATCCTGATTTCCTCTGCCCTCGCCTCACCTGTCGATACCACGGTCTTTCTCTATGGCGCCGACCTCGCGCGGCAGATCGAGTTCGGTCTGGAACCCGGCAACATGCTGCATGTCGCCAACTGGGTGGTGTTCGTGATCGGCAAGATGGTCGGGGCGGTGATCGTGTCCTGGGTCATAAGGCAACGAGAGGACAAGGGGCTGATCTCGCCCTATGAGGCATGAGGCTTGAGCCCCGGGCGTGCAGACGGCGCGCCCGGGGCCAGGCGCCGAGTTATTCGGTTTCCAGCAGTTTCCGCCGGAACAGCAGGCCGGCCAGCGCCGCGCCGGCAAGCGGGGCGACGAGGAACAGCCAGAGCTGCGAAATCGCCGTGCCGCCAACGATGATGGCGGGGCCGAAGCTGCGGGCCGGGTTGACCGAGACACCGGTCACCTGGATGCCGACAATGTGAATCACCGCCAGCGTCAGGCCGATGGCCAGGCCGGCCATCATTCCGGGGGCGGACTTCTGGGTCGATCCGAGGATCACGACCAGGAACAGGAAGGTCGCCACCACTTCAAAGACGAGCGCCGCAAGCAATGTGTATTCGCCAAGATAACCTGCCCCCCAGCCATTCTCTCCGAGGCCGTTGGTGGCCAGGTCATAACCTGCCCGGCCCGAGGCGATCAGATACAGGACCGCTGCCCCCAGCGCTGCGCCGACAAACTGCGCAGCCCAGTAGCGGATCATCGTGTTCATATCCATCCGCCCGGCAATAAAGGCGCCGAAGCTGACGGCCGGATTGACGTGGCATCCCGAAATGGGGCCGATACCATAAGCCATGGCGACGATTGCCAGGCCGAACGCAAACGCAATTCCAAGCTGGCCGACTTCACCGCCGGCCAGCACAGCTGCGCCGCAGCCGAACAGGACGAGGGTAAAAGTGCCGACAAGTTCAGCAAGTAGGGGTTTCATGAATTGCCTCCCGATTGTGCGAGGCCGGTCTCGATGCAGCCCCAGCGCGCAGAGGATGCCGGGGTTCGCACCCCCCCGCAAGCAATTCCACAGGGCCTGGCGCCAGCTGATGCGGCTGCAACAGGCTGAAACGCAAGGAGTCTTCCGGGCACGGGCTACGGCCCTGGTGTTCCTGGCCGGGCTGAGCCTTGCCGCCTGTGGGCATGCAGCCGCACCGGAGCGCGCGCGGCCCGCCGAGCCCGCCCCGGCCGCCGCCGAGGCCCTGCCCGGGCATACGCCGCGCTTCGTGGCGCTGCCCTTCCGGCTGGATGTGTCGGTATCCGCCGACGTCATGCGGGCGCTGGACGCGGCGGGCGTGAAACTGGCGGTCACCGCGGCGTATTACGGAGCCGCGAAGAATGGCGGCCAGCCCGTCGATCTGGGCGAAGAACGCCGCGAAGTCGTGGTGCGCGATCAGTCCGTGACGCTTGCAGGCCGGTTCGACGCGGCGCTGGTCGCCCGGGCTGTCAGGGGCGATGCGCGCGTCAGGGCAAGCGCCAGCGCCGCCCGCGAGGACGGGCCGGTCATCTACTGCACTGAATTTGACGAAGCCCTGCCGCTCGCCGTGGAGACCGGCGGGCATATCCATTGCGAGCTCATGAGCGAATAGGCCGCGATCCTAAACCGCAACCGGCGCCTTGATGTGCGGATGCGGATTGTAGCCTTCGACGACGAAGTCCTCATACTCCCAGCCGAACAGGTCGGTCTTGGCCGGGTTCATCTTCATTTGCGGCAGCGGGCGCGGCTCGCGCGTGAGCTGCAGCTCGGCCTGTTCCAGATGATTCAGATAGAGGTGCGCATCGCCGAAAGTGTGCACGAACTCGCCCGGCTCCAGGCCAGTGGCGCGAGCCATCATCATCGTCAGCAGCGCATAGGACGCAATATTGAACGGCACGCCCAGAAAAACGTCGGCCGAGCGCTGGTAGAGCTGGCAGTTGAGCTTGCCGTCCATGACGTTGAACTGGAACAGGCAATGACACGGCGGCAGCGCCATATCGTTCACATCGGCAGGGTTCCAGGCCGAAACGATCAGCCGGCGCGAATTCGGATTGGTGCGGATCTCGTCCAGAATCCACTGGATCTGGTCGATCGTCTCGCCGCCCGGCGCGGCCCAGCTGCGCCACTGTTTGCCATAGACAGGGCCCAGGTCACCCTTTTCATCGGCCCACTCGTCCCAGATCGAGACACCGTTCTCCTTCAGCCAGGCAATATTGGTGTCCCCCCTCAGGAACCAGAGCAGCTCTATGATGATCGAGCGCAGATGCAGCCGCTTGGTCGTCACCAGCGGGAATCCCTCCGAAAGGTCAAACCGCATCTGGCGGCCAAACACACCGATCGTGCCGACGCCGGTCCGGTCGCCGCGCTGGTGGCCGTTCTCCAGTATGTCCTTCAGGAGGGCATGATATTGCTGCATGGGGCGGAGCCTCTCGATTCGCGGTGAGCGAAGTTAACAGATTCCGAACGGGCGAAGCAAATTTCCCGTCCGGCATCTCACCGGCCTTAAACCCAGACATGCGATAAGCCGGGCAAGACCAGAGCTGGGCCTGACGGCATCGGCCTTGCTGCTGCCGGATGGGAATGAAGGGCTGCACTGAAATGAAGACGGCATTCAAGAACGCCGCTCGCAATGAGCGGGGCAATGTGGCGATGATCGCGGCGCTTGCGATCCTGCCGATTCTCATGATCGCGGGCTTTGCCATCGATTTCCAGCTGACCATGACCCAGAAGGCCAGGGTCCAGTCGACCATCGACAGCGCGGTGCTGGCTGCGACCAAGTCGCTCGAACAGGGCCGGTCGAAGGAAGAGGTGACCGAGGAGGTCAATGCCTATTTCCGCGCCGTGCTCAACCGGTCGGAGAACTCGTCGCTGTCCTGCGGCCTGCTCAACATCGTCTATGATGATGAAGAGTATGAGATCCATGCCGGTGTCAGCTGTTCGAATGAGACAACGCTGGCAAAGATCGCCGGGCATGATCATCTCGACTTCAAGGTCAACTCTTCGGCGACCTATGGCATGGGCTCGATCGAGGTCGCGCTGGTGCTCGACACCACCGGTTCCATGTCCGGTTCGCGGATCACGGCGCTGAAAGCAGCGGCCAAGGACTTCATCGACATCGTCATCAAGGACGAGCAGGATCCGTTCTATTCCAAGGCGGCGATTATTCCGTATGCGGTGGCGGTCAATGCCGGTCCGTATGCGGACCTGGCCCGCGGGCCGATCACGCCCGGGCGTAACATCTCTGCCGCCGCCTGGCAGGACGGTGCCCAGAAGTCGATCAGCGGTATCACCCGGGCCAATCCGGCAGTGGTGACGTCCAGCAATCACGGCTTCCAGAATGGCGACCGGGTCTGGATCAGCGGCGTCAGCGGCATGACCCAGGTGAACAACAAGGTCTATACCGTTTCAAACCGCACGACCCACACATTCGCGCTCCAGGGCACGAGCAGCTCCGGCTGGTCGAGCTATTCGAGCGGCGGCATCATCCGCAAATGCCTTGAGAACGATTGCGAAGTCCGCGTGACGGCAAACAGTCATGGCTTCAGCAATAACGACCATATCGTGATCAAGGGCGTCAGCGGCATGACGCAGATCAACAATGGGACCAACGCCACATGGCGTGTCTCGAACGTGACGACGAACACCTTCGTGCTGCAGAACTCGGTGGGTCCGAACTACAGCAGTTACAATCACAGCGGCACGGCCTACTGCACCGAGGCAGGATGCGAATACTACCGCTTCCTCAACCGGTCCTCCAACGCCCAGCGCGTCCACCAGGTCAGTACCTGCGTGACCGAGCGGATCGGCCCCTTTGCGCTCAATGATACTGCACCTTCTGTGTCCTATGTGGGCGCCAATTATCCCTCCACGGCCAACCGTTGTTCGGATGTCTCCGAGATCATGCCGCTGTCGAGCGACAAGCCGGCGCTCAAGGCGAAGATCGACTCGATGACGATCGGCGGCTCGACGGCCGGCCATCTCGGCCATGCCTGGGGCTGGTACATGATCTCGCCGAATTTCGGCTACATGTTCCCGCCGGACAGCCGTCCTGCGGCCTACAATACGCCGCGCCTCTACAAATTCGCCATCCTGATGACGGACGGTGAATACAACTCTGCCTACTGCAACAACGTGCTGGCCGGGGATTCCGGGACAGGGTCCGGCTCGAACAATGACAAGATCAACTGCAATGCCACCAATGGCCAGTCCTTCGCCCAGGCGGTTGACTACTGCCGTGAGATGAAGAAGCAGAACATCATCATCTACATGATCGGTTTTGAGGTTGGCAGTTCCGCCTCCGTGAACCAGATGCTGAACGACTGCGCCACCGGGCCGAGCTATGTCTATCTCGCATCCGGCGCGGACGAGTTGACCGACGTCTTCACCCGTATCGCCCTGTCGATCAACGACATCCGGCTGACGAAGTAACAGGTGCGGGCGGGCCGGCGGGCCCGCCCCGCCCGTCCCCCGAACACCTCGCTGTGTGAAGCGCGCCATTGCCCGGCGCGGCGCGGGCTGGCAGACCCTCCGGCAATGCTCGCCTGGATCCCCAACGCCCTGACGATTTCCCGCTGCGTTTTCGCGGTCATTGTCCTGTTCGGCGCGCTGCGCGCCGCAGGGCTCGATACGCCGCTGGCCGATCCGGGGCTCACCGGGATCGAGCGGGAGCGGACAGCAACCCTGCAGCAGCTGTGGCACCAGTTCACCCTGCTGGCCTTCCTGTCCGGCATGCTGACGGACTTCCTCGATGGCTGGGCGGCGCGCACCTTCAAGGCAGAGAGCCGCTTCGGTGTCTGGCTCGATCCGATTGCCGACAAGCTGCTCGTGGCCGCCGCGCTGATCGCCCTCGCTCTCGCCTTCAGGACATGGCTGATCTATCTGCCGGCCGCCCTCATCATCGCCCGGGACGTGTTCATGACCTGGCTGCGCACACGGCCGGAAGCGGCCGGTGTCGTCGCACCGTCGCAGCTGGCCAAGCTCAAGACGGCCGCGGAAATGCTGGCGATTGCGGGTCTGATGCTGCCGCTGGCGCTCTGGCCGCTGCCGGAAGAAACCTCCGGCCGGCTCGGGTTTGACTGGGCGACGCTGGTGACCTTGCTTCTGGTGGCGATGCTGTGGCTGGCCGCGGCGCTGTCGCTGCTGACGGGGGCGCAATATGTCAGGGCGGTAAAGCGGGGCGGACGCTGAAAACGGCAACGCCGGCCTGGGGAAGCAGACCGGCGCCGACAGTGAGCGGCGGGCTTATACGAGGGAGAATCGTGGCCGCCGGTTTCAGGGTCGTCATATGTGATGGGAGGGGAAGACCCGTCACATGCCCAGAATATGCCGCAGGTCTTAATGGCGCATTAACACGTTAAATTTTGTGCAGCCGGCGTGTTTCCCGGCGACCACCTTCTTTGCGCCCGGCTTCAGCCACAATCGCGGCGAAGGTAGGGGGCATGAGACACCGGCGACGCCCCAGGCCGAATATCCTCGCAATCCTGCTCGCCATGCTGGGGTTTCTCTGCCTGCCGGCGATGCTCGCCTTTGCCCATGCCGGAACGGTTGCCGAAACCGCCCGCTCGAAAGCGGCCTATGGCGCGCAGGCGCCGCAGCTGGAGACCGTGCTGGCCGAAAAAGGCCTGAAACTCGGCAGCCCGATCTTCCTGCAGATCACCAAACAACCCGCCATGCTGACAGCCTATGTGGCGAGCGAGGATGGACGGTACGTGGCGTTCCGCAGCTGGCCGGTCTGCGCCGCCTCCGGCACGCTTGGCCCGAAGCTCGCCGAGGGCGATTTCCAGGCGCCGGAGGGCTTCTACAAGGTTAAGCCCGGCCAGATGAACCCCGCGTCCAGCTACCATCTCGCCTTCAATCTCGGCTTCCCGAACGCGTTCGACCGGGCCCATGACCGCACGGGCAGTTTCCTGATGGTGCATGGTTCCTGCGTCTCCATTGGCTGTTTCGCCATGACCGATCAGGGCATCGAGGAGATCTGGACGCTGATGCAGGCCGCCTTTGAGGGCGGGCAGGCGGCGGTTGATGTTCATATCTTCCCCTTCCCGATGACCGCGGCCAATCTGGCGGCCCACGCTGCCAGCGAGCACGCCGCCTTCTGGCAGGCCCTCAAGCCAGGCTGGGACGCGTTCGAGATGACCGGCAAAGTGCCGGCGACCCGCGTTGCCGGCGGAGCGTATCAGATCCGGACGGTCCAGTAGGGCGAGACCGGCGCGCCGCGATAGAGTTCCTCGAAGCGCAGCCGGCTGCCTTTGGTCGTGCCCTCCGGCGGCGAGAGCGGATCGACCCAGGCGGTTTCGGCGATCTCGCCGAGCTGGCGCGCCTTCACCGGCTCCCAGCTGCCCCAGGGCACGCGGTAGAGCAGGACGTGATCGTTCCGGAAACTGTGATGATTGGAATAGAAGCCGAAGACCTGCGGCTCTGAAATCAGCCTGACGCCGGCTTCCTCGACCAGTTCCCGGCGGAGGGCTTCGAGCGCCGGCTCGCCCCGCTCAATGCCGCCGCCGGGCATGAACCAGCCTTTGACATAGGTGTGGCGCACCATGAAGACTTGGCCGGCCTCATTCTCGACCGCGGCGCGCACGCCGAGCGTCATCGGCCGGCTGAGGCGGAACCAGGTCTGGAACAGGCGGGTGCGCAGATCGGTCATTTCCGGTCATTCGGCGACAAATTCGGACACTTTGTAACCCTGAAAGTACAAGGCCGCGGTCAGATCGGTATGCCGGATCGACCCGGCCGCCTCCGCGGCGACCACGGGCTTGGCCCGGTAGGCGACCCCGAGGCCGGAGGCGCGGATCATGTCGAGATCATTGGCCCCGTCCCCGAGGGCGATGGAGTCTTCCGGGCCGGCACCAAGGGCCGCAGCCGCGTCGATCAGGGCAGCGCGTTTTGCGGCCCGGCCGAGGATCGGCTCTGCAACTCTGCCTGTCAGCGCCGCGCCATCATCGAGGAGGATATTGCCCTGATGCGCGGCGAAACCGGCGAGTTCGGCAATGCGGGCGGTAAAGTAGGTGAAACCGCCGGAGACCAGCAGGGTCGCCGCGCCGCTGGCCTTCATGGTTGCAATCAGGGTCCGGGCGCCAGGGTTGAGGGTGATGCGCTCTTCCAGTGTACGCGACAGGGCTTCGAGCGGCAGGCCCTTCAGCATGGCGACGCGCTCCGTCAGGGCCGCCTCGAACTCCAACTCGCCGCGCATGGCGCGTTCTGTGATTTCGGCGATCTTCGGCTTGAGGCCGACCGCATCGGCCAGTTCGTCAATGCATTCCTGACCGATGATGGTGGAGTCCATGTCGGAAATGAGCACGCGCTTGCGGCCGAACCGGGCCGCGGGAATCACAGCGAGGTCAACGCCTGCCGCTTCGATCCGCGCGCGCAGGGCCGCCACCGAAGCGGCATCGGCGGTCAGGGTCATATGGCCGGCATACAGCGGCTCGCCGCACGCCAGATCAGCCCATGCGCCTGGCACAGCGCCGCTCGCCGAGGCGGCCTCGGCGACGAGATCTTTCAGGGACACATCCCGCGCCGAGACGGCGGCGGCGACCCATGACTGGTTCATTGGCAGGCCTCTGGCTGAAACTGGCCGTCCATAGGTGGCTTTCCTCCGGGCCGGCAAGTCCTTAGTTGTAGGGGATGCATCCCGCGATCCTGATCCATGGCCCGACCGCCAGCGGCAAGACGGCTCTGGCCATCGAAGTGGCCCGGCGCCTCGGCGGCGAGGTCATCAATGCCGATTCCATGCAGGTTTACAGCGACCTGCAGGTCATCTCCGCCCGGCCGACCGAGGAGGAGATGGCGGGCATCCCCCACCATCTGTTCGGCTATGTCGACGCTGCAACCCGGTATTCGACCGGCGAATGGCTGGAGGCGGCACGCGGCGTGCTGAAGAAGCTGCAGCGGCGCAACAAGCATGCCGTGATTGTCGGGGGGACAGGCCTGTACCTCCTGGCACTGACCCAGGGGCTTTCCGACATCCCCCCGGTGCCCGAAGATATCCGCGCCGAAGTCAAGGCGATCACCGAGGCTGAGGGCGCCGACGGGCTGCGCGCCCGGCTGGCCCCGCATGACCCGGACCTGGCCGAACGCCTCGGCAGCGGCGACCGCCAGCGTCTCGCGCGTGCCTATGAAGTCTGGCTGGCCACGGGACGGCCCCTGTCCGACTTCCAGACCGAGCGCCAGCCGCCGGTGCTGAAGGATGGCGAATGGATCGGCTTTGCGCTGACGCCGCCGCGCGCCGGCCTCTACAAGAAAATCGACCGGCGCTTCGAGGGCATGCTGATGCAGGGCGCGATGGCCGAAGCGCGCGCCCTCGTCGCCCGCGGCCTCGACCCTGAGCTGCCGGCGATGAAGGCGCATGGCATGCCCTG
>CAYQRX010000047.1:0-15188 GCA_964419865.1 uncultured Hyphomonas sp.
CGCGTAAGGATCGCCGTCGGCCGGACTTGGAGAGCGCGCTCCGAGCGGATGGCGGCCGAGTCGGCCGAGCTGGCGCGGACTATGGGCCTTCCGCCCGAGCCGCGAACCGTGGTCAACACCTTGGCCGAGAAAGTCAGCGGCGTGACCGCCGAACGGAGAACGCAACAGATGGCGACCAAGAAAACGACCGAGAAGCCGGCCAGTGCCACCGGCGAGCTGGCCGAGCAGGTCAGCCAGGCCAAGCAGGCCGCCTTGCTCAAGCACACGAAGCAGCAGATCAAGGACATGCAGCTTTCCTTGTTCGACCTCGCGCCGTGGCCCGACCACATGCGGGCCATGCCCAACGACTTCGGCCGGTCGGCGATCTTCACGACCAGGAACAAGAAGGTGCCCCGCGCCGCCTTGCAGCGCGAGGCGATCTACCACATCAGCAAGGACGTGGAGATCACCTTTACCGGCATCGAGCTACGCGCCGACAGCGACGAGCTGGTGTTTGCCCAGGTGCTCGAATACGCGAAGCGCACGCCGCTGGGCGAGCCGGTCACGTTCACGTTCTACGAGATTTGCCAGGACTTGGGCTGGTCGATCAATGGCCGCTACTACAAGCAGGCCGAGGACTGCCTTTCGCGGCTGCAAGCGTCCGCGATGCAGTTCTCTTCCCAGCGGCTGGGCCGCCTGGAATCCGTGTCGCTGATCCGGCGCTTCCGCATCCTGGATCGCGGCAAGCGCACTTCGCGCTGCCAGGTCGAGATCGACACCGAAATGGTGGTGCTGTTCGCCGGCGACCACTACACGAAATTCGTGTGGGAGAAGTACCGCAAGCTGTCGCCCACCGCGCGGCGGATGTTCGACTACTTTGCCACGCACAAGGAGCCGTACCCGCTCAAGCTGGAGACGTTCCGGCTCATGTGCGGTTCGGATTCCACCCGCGTGAAGAAGTGGCGCGAGCAGGTCAGCGAGGCATGCGACGAGCTGCGCGAAAACGGCCTGGTGGACAGCGCCTGGATCAATGACGACCTGGTGCATTGCAAGCGATGACCGCCGCCCTGCCCCTGGAGAGCCGCCCGAGATCGAGGCGGCTTTTTTTCTCGAGCATCGCCGCTTCTGACGAGGGAGTACCGGCCACCTGGTCGCGCGCACGTCGAGCTGCAGCATCGTCATTTCCGGCGAGGCTGGCCACGTCCAGGCCACGGTCGACCATCGCCACCTTTGACGATGCACCGAGGGCCCCATCGCCAGTTCCGACGATGACGGCCGACGCCGGCGCTGGATCTCGCATCGCCATTTCTGACGATGAGATCCACCCTTTGACACTTGAGGGGCCGAGCTGCGGGGGATTCTCCCGGCCGGCGGCCGCGAGAACCGGCTATGTCGTGCTGCGCATCGAGCCAGGCGGCAGAGCCGCCCGTCTCGCCCCTGGCGGGCTTCCAGCGCCTTCCCGACGCTCACCGGGCCGGTGGCCCTCGCCGCTGGGCTTTGCGGCCCTGACGGGCCTTCCTGGCCCGTTTCCGAGGCCTTCCCTGCCCTGCCCCACCGGCGCGGCCGTTGTGGACAGTTTCGGGACAAGTCGGCCGAGGCCGGCCGGCGCAGCCCTGACGTTGACACTTGAGGGGCAGCGGGGCCGGCGCGATGTTGACACTTGGGGGGCAGCGGCCGATTTCGGCCTGGCCGAGCCGTCCAGGCGGCCGCCGAGGCGGCCTAAGTGCCTGATCGGCATGGAGTTATCCACCGAAGTTGTGGATAACCCTGTTAGGAACCCTGCCCCGGTATTGACACTTGAGGGGCGGCCCTACTGACACTTGAGGGGCGCAGTTCTTGACACTTGAGGGGCAGCGTATTGACACATGGGGGGCTTATCCATTGACACTTGAGGGGCGGCCTCTTCGCACTTTTCCTTGGCGTGACAACGGTTTACGCGCGTTTTTCGGTCATGCTAACCAGGTTTTTAACCGTCTTTATAACCTTTTTAAATAACCAGGTAGTTTTAACCAGAGGCTGGCGAAAAAAACGGCAACACGGCCCAAGCTGCCGCGCAGCATGACCGGCCGCCGAAGGGGGGAAACCCCCCTTCTCGATCCCACCCGGCCGCAAGCGGCCTCCCATCCCCCCAGGGGCTACGCCCCTCGGCCGCCTTGCGGCCTCACCCCACAATGGAGCGCCTTCGGCGCTACGGCTTAGGAGAGCCAGGCGCACGCGCCTGGCGGAAGGCAGTAAGTTCGAGAGCTTGCGAGGGGGCAAAGCCCCCTCACACTCCCCAACCAGGTCGCCGCGGTTCGACCGGCCGCGCGATCCTCAAGCATCGCAGCAGCTCCACCGCCGCAGGTTTTACGCCAAGGAAGGGGGTCGGCCAGCTCGGCCGGTGGCGCGGAAAGCGCCCCTCAAGTGTCAATGAAACGTGAGACGCGGGGCCAGGCCCGCGCCGATCACAAGCCGAGTTCGGAGTGAGAGCCGAGGCGCACCAGGCGCAGCGTGTCGGCGTCGGGCTTCTGGTAGATCAGCACCAGGTCGGGCTTGACGTGGCAATCCCGGTGATCCTTCCAGTCCCCGGTCAGCGCGTGGTCGCGGTGCCGAGGTTCCAGCGGCTGGTCGTCGGCGAGCGCGACCAGGACGGGCACCAGGTCGGCGTCGAGCGTGGCCCGGTGCTGCCCTTTCGCCTCGCGCTTGTAGTCGCGCTTGAACTGGCCGGTGCGCTCAATCTGCCGCATGCAGATCGGCCATCAGATCGTTGACGGTGGCGAAGCGCGGCAGCTTGCCCTTGCGGGCTTCCTTCATCGCCTCGATGGTGGTGGCGTTCGGAATCAGCGGCTCGAAGGGCAGCGCCTTGTCCTGGGCCACCTTCGTGAGCAGCAGCCGCACCGCGTCGGACACGGTAAGGCCCATCGCGGCCAGGACGGCCGCCGCTTCTTCCTTGATCGCGCCGTCGATGCGCGTTTGTACGAGCTGGTTTGCAGCCATGATTGGTTCTCCGGTTGGGTTCGTGAATTACATTGTAATGCACGCCAAGGGAAAGGGCAAGGTTTAGCGGCTAAAAAGTTTAGCTAAAGTGCTTGACGATTAGGACATTTTGCCCTAATATAGCACTTGAAGGCCGGGCATTTCGCCCAGGTCAACTACCGGAGAAAGTCCGATGAACACCCAAGAGCAACCCGTTACCGCTTCCCTGGTCGCCGAGGCCCAGCGCCTCGACTTCCTGCCCGCCTACTTCGGCCCGCGTCTGATGATGCGCGGCGAGGCCCTGGTGTATGCCTGGCTTCGCCGGCTCTGCGAACGCTACAGCGGCGCGTATTGGCACTACTACACCTTGTCGGACGGCGGTTTTTACATGGCCCCCGACCTGGCCGACCGCCTGGAGATCGAGGTGGACGGCAACGGCTTCCGAGGCGAGTTGTCGGCCGACGCCGCCGGCATTGTCGCAACCCTGTTCGCGCTGGGCCAGCTCGCGGCCGAGGCCGCCGACACGGACGCCGGCGATGCCCTGATCGACCGCTATCACTTCCTGCGCGGCTTCGCAGCCAGCCACGCCGAGGCGGCCGCGATCTACCGGGCTATTGACTGATGAGGGGCGGCCCCGGCTTCGGCCGGGGCTTCCAGGAGGCGACCATGACCAGGAACAACGCTCCCCAGGCACCGACGAACAGCTACGCGACGGACGGCAAGTGCCACAACGCCGAGCCGGGCACCTACGGCCACGAATGCGGCAAGCCGGCCGCATGGATCGGCACGAACCACAAGGGGTTCAGCTCGGGATTCTGCGACGACTGCAAGCGCCACGGCTACGAAGCCCGCGACGTGATCGCGTGGCGGCGTGCTGACACTTGAGGGGCCGGCCGATGGCGAAGAAACGCAAGACGCCGGCCCAGCCGGGCCAGGACTGGAACGCGCCGGCGGCCGAGCTGCTGGCCGAGCTGCCCACCGACCGCGACGAGCTGCTGGCCGCCGCCGTGGCGGCCGTGGTGGAGATCGACGCGGCGATCATGCGCGGCGACGGTGCGGCCGCCGAGGCGGCCAGCGACCGATACGAGGCCGTCATCTGGAAGATGAACGGCGGAACGCACGTGGGCAGCATGGCCGACCACGACGCGCCCGGCCAGGTCATCGAGCGCCATTGCGCGGCGGTGCCTGGCGACGTGCCCTTGTGGGGCCAGCGCGGCCAGTTCCTGGTCGCGGATGGCGACATGCGCGCCCTGGTGGAGTACGAGGCCGGCTACGGCGGGCCGCTGGGTGCCCACTTCCAGTTCCACGTCATCGACCTGGACAGGCCGTTTATCTCCGAAACGGGCTACCGCTCGCACTTCGACACGGCGCAGGGCTGCATGACGGTGGACGAGGTTGCGCGCGGCATCCTGGCTGCGCAGCGAGCCGAGAAGAAGCGCCCGGTGATGGTCGAGGCCAGCTACCGCGACCGCCTGGCCGATGCTCCCCTGCCCGCTTGGCTGGCCGGCCTGGAGCCGCCGGCGCGGCGCGAACCGGCGACCGTCCTGGTGCCGCCGGGGTTCGTCCTGGTCGATGTGGTGCTGCCCTCGCATCGGGCCTTCATCGCCAGGCGCTGGGCGGCCGAGGCCGCGACCAGGATCAAGGCGGCCAGGGCCGCCGGGTTGGACGCCAAGGGAAAAATCACCGGCGCAGGCCCGGAGCGAGATCCCGCATCGCCAGAAACGACGATGACCTGCAGCATCGTCAAAGCCGACGAGGGCGGGCCTGTATCGCCGGAAACGACGATGCCGGGAGCGAGCGCGGCAACCTGCAGCATCGCCAGGAATGGCGATGGAGGCCCGGCCGACCGGGTGGAGTTCAAGCCCGGCCAGCGGTGCGAGATCGTGAGCGTCCATCACCCGGTTTTCGACCGCTACATCGGCAAGCGCATCATCATCGTGAAGGTGCATCCCGACACCCGCCAGGTGTGGGCGCACGACGACAGGCCGGTAACGTACAAGACCAATCGCGCAGGCCGGCGCGTGGTCGATTCAGACCCGAGCTGCATCCAGTCGATCTACGGCTTCGACCAGTTGCGGCTTATCACTTGACCAGGAGAACGAACGAATGACGAACGACGCCAATATCCGGCTGGAGTGCTTGAAGCCGGCCGAACGCTGGGCGCAACCGACCGGCGAGGAAGTCCGAGAGGTGCTGCGCCTGGCCGGGTTCAGCGGCAGCAAGGCCGCGAAGGCGCTGGGGCTGGGCGCGAAGGGCGACCGCACGATCCGCCGCTGGATCGGCGAGGACACCCCGATTCCCTATGCGGCATGGGCGATCCTGTGCGACCTGGCCGGGCTAGGCGTGATCTGGAAAGAGGATTGACGCCAAGGGAAAGGTTTTAGCGGCTAAAGTTTAGCCTTCGGATTCCGGTAAAGCGAAAAAAGTTTAGCTAAAGTGCTTGACAGGCTAGGGCATTTTGCCCTAATATAGCACTTGAAGGCCGGGCACATCGCCCAGGTCAACTACCGGAGAAAGTCCGATGAGCGACAACAAGATCATGCCCTGGATTGACGAGCTGGAGGGCGCGGCAGCGACCGACTTCCCGGCCCGCCGTGACGAGATCGCGGCCATGATGGCCGAGGCGGCCGAGCTGGTGCGCAAAGCCGAGGAACTGCGCGGCAAGGCGTACTTCGCCGGATGCTCCCTGGAGGGGCAGGCCAAGGGCCATTGGTCGATGGAAGCCGTCGAGCAGGCCAAGCGCCGGGCCGGCTGGTAAGAGCACATGGCCCGGTCGGCAACGGCCGGGCCTATCGAGGACGCCAAGAAGGAGTATTGCGTGAGCCGAGGCAAGATCAAGGGCGGCCCCAGGTGGAGGAACGCCCCGGAGTGATCCGGGGCGCTTGGCCTGGTGCTGGCACACCGTAACCATGCTTCCGAGTGGGAGCACCCAGCATTCAACACGTAAGCGCGTGGAGGGTCAAGCTATGTCCAACATCATCAAGTTCCCCAAGGAGATCGAGCAGCCCGCCGCGCCCGCGCCGGTGGAGCCTGCCGCCGCGTCTGCTGCCCCCAACAAGGCCCCCGGTGCTGGCCTGCTGGCCGGCCTGGTCAAGTTCGTATGGGTGGCGACCGTGCTGGTCTGGCCGATCCTCAAGTGGGTGCTGTCGATTGCCACCTTCTTCCAGTTCGTGCGGATGCTCTACCACTGGAACACGCCTGGCGTGTATGCCGGCTGGTCGTTCCTGGCGTACTTCGCGGTGCTGACCGCGATCACCTACTTCGTTTCGATCTACAAGCCGAAGGGGCTTTGACATGAAAAAACAGACCCTGCCCTACCCGCCGGGATTCGTGGAGCCGAACACCGGCCGGGTGGCCGTCCTGGTGCGCGAGTACGCGGCCAGCGACTTGAACGGCGATGCGCCGGCCTATTGGTACAGCGCGCAATCCGAGGAATGGGGCCTTGACCCCTGGCGACTGGTGGAAGGCGTCGATCCGCACACCGCCGGCGGTCAGTTCGACGTGTGCTTTGCCAACGGTTCGAGCCGCACGGTCGGCCCGCTGATGACGTTCTTCATGAGTGCCGCTGACGCGGCCAGGTTGAACGCCAAGAAAGAAGATCACGCGCCCATTTTTAGCCGCTAAAACGCTTGACGCGGGCGGAGAGTTTAGCTAAACTTCTGCGCATGGTCGGCGGCTGGCACCGCCTTTTGTTCAACAACCGGGTGTGGAGTTTATATGGGTGTTCTCCATGAAGAAACGGCTAACCGAAGCCCAATTCCAGGCGGCGATCAAGGGCCTGGAGATCGGGCAACAGACCATCGACATAGCGCGCGGCGTGCTGGTCGATGGAAGGCCCCAGGCCGAGTTTGTGGCCTCGCTGGGGCTGACCAAGGGGGCGGTATCGCAAGCGGTCAGCCGCGTGTGGGCAGCGGCGGGGGAAGTGCTCCCGCAGGGCTTCGAGCGGGTGACGGCGGTACTGCCGGAGCATCAAGCGTTCATCGTCAAGCGTTGGGAAGCCGACGCCAAGGGAAAGAGGAAACAGGAACCCAACTCATGAAAACACTGGTCACGGCAATTCAGAAAGGCGGTCAAGGCAAGACGTTCGCAACCTGCCACCTGGCGTTCGACTTCCAGGAGCGCGGCCTTCGGGTTGCAGTGATCGACCTGGACACCCAGGGCAATGCGAGCTGGACGCTGGCCGGCCACGACTCGGGCTATCCCGCCAGTCGCATGTTCACCGCCGGCGGCGACGAGCTGCGCGCCTGGTTCGCTGACCGGGAGGATGACGGCCTGGCGCTGATCGCGGCCGATGCCAGCCTGGCCAACCTGGACAAGATGGACTTGGCCCAGGCCGCCGGCGCGCTGCGGGCCAGCATCGAGGCGCTGGGCGAGTTCTTCGACGTGTGCCTGATCGACACCGCCCCTTCCCTTGGCGTTGCCATGACGGCGGCCGTGCTGGCCGCCGACTACATGCTTTCGCCGGTCGAAATGGAGGCGTACAGCTTGCAGGGCATGAAGAAGATGGTTGCCGTCATCGGCAACCTGCGCAAGCAGAACCCGAAGCTGCGCTTTCTCGGCATGGTGCCGAACAAGGTGGACGCGCGGAAGCCGCGCCACGTCAGCAACCTGGCGACCTTGCAGCAGGCATATCCGCAACTGATCTTGCCGTTCAGTGTCGGCGCGCGAGACAGCATCGCGGAGGCGCTGGGCGAGCAGATGCCGGTGTGGAAGATCAAGAAAACCGCCGCGCGCAAGGCCACCCAGGAGGTGCGCGCCCTGGCGGATTACGTGTTCACGAAGATGGAGATCGCGCAATGACCAGCGCCGTAAAGACCAACGCCAAGAAGAAGGCCCCGCAAACGGCCGCAGAGAAGCCCAAGGGCGGCGGGCTGGGCCTCGATGGCCTCGGCGACCTGTCGAGCCTGCTGGACGAGCCACAGGCCGCGAATGCGGCCCCTGGCGGCCCGCAGGAGCTGCCGCTTGACCTCATCGACGAAGACCCGCACCAGCCGCGCACGGCGGACAACCCCGGTTTCTCGCCGGAGTCCATCGCCGAGATCGGCGAGACGATCAAGGCGCGCGGCGTGAAGTCGCCCATCAGCGTGCGCGAGAACCCGGACGCGCCGGGCCGCTACCTCATCAACCACGGCGCGCGGCGCTACCGTGGCTCGAAGTGGGCCGAAAAGACCACCATTCCGGCTTTCATCGACAACGACTACAACGAGGCCGACCAGGTAATCGAAAACCTGCAACGCAACGAGCTGACGGCCCGCGAGATCGCGGACTTCATCGGCCGCGAGCTGGCGAAGGGCAAGAAGAAGTCGGAGATCGCCAAGGAGATCGGGAAGTCGCCGGCGTTCGTCACCCAGCACGTCACGCTGCTGGACTTGCCGGAGCCGATTGCCAAGGCGTTCAACGCTGGCCGCAGCAAGGACGTGACCGTCATCAACGAGCTTGCCACGGCGTACAAGAAGAACCCCGAGGAAGTGCGCGTATGGCTGGAGGACGATAGCCAGGAGCTGACGCGCGGATCGGTCAAGATGCTGCGCGAGTACCTGGAGGACAAGCGCAGCCAGGACGACCGCGACCCCAACACCGTCGATGCCTTCACCGGCAAGACGGACGGCGAGGCCGAGGGCGACGGGCAAGGCCCGGATGATGACGCCAAGGAGAAGAAGGAGCCGAAGGAACCCGACCCCGACAAGCTCAAGAAGGCGATCATCCAGGTCAAGCATGACGACCGCCCTGCCCGCCTGATCCTCAACCGCCGGCCGCCGGCCGAGGGCTGGGCTTGGCTCAAGTACGAGGATGACGGCCAGGAGTTCGAGGCCGACCTTGGCAAAGTGCAGCTTGTCGCGCTGCTGGAGGGCTAGGCCCCCCTGCACCAGACCCCGCCGACCCCCGCACCCCTGCGCCCCGCCATCGAGCGGGGCTTTTTTTTGCCTGCGCGCGCCGCGCCGGGCTGGCCCGTTTTAGCCGCTAAAAAAAGTTCAGCTAAACACTTGCGCCCTGTTGTATGTTGTAGTATGCTACACGCTACAACATACAACACCGGCCGAAAGGAGGCCCGATCATGGCAATCACGAAAGAGCAGATATTTGCGGTCGCCGACGAGCTGGACGCCGCCGGCCAGAACCCGACCCTGGCGAGCGTGCGCAAGCAGCTCGGCGGCGGGAGCTTCACGACCATTTCCGAGGCGATGAACGAATGGCGGGCACGCAAGGCCAGCCAGGCGGCCCCGATCCGCGAGCCGGCACCGGCGGCGATCACCGAGAAGCTGGCCGAGCTGGGCGGCGACTTGTGGGCCGTGGCCTTGGAAATGGCGAACAACCGGCTGGCCGCCGAGCGCGAGGCGCTGGAGGCCGTCCGGCAGGAAATGGAGGCAGCGCGCCAGGAGGCCGCAGAGCTGGCCGACCAGCTCACCGGCGAGCTGGACGAGGCCAAGGGCCGTATCGAGGCCCTGGAGGCCGCAGAGGCCGACGCCAAGGGGGAAGCTGGGGCGCTACGCGAGAAGCTGGCAGCGGCCAGCGAGCGGGCGGCCACGGCCGAGGCCCGAGCCGGCGAGCTGCGCACGGAACTGGATCACGCCCACCAGGAGGCCCGCCAAGCCCGAGCGGAGCGCGACAAAGCCCAGGAGAAGGCCGCCGCGAGCGCCGACCAGGTGGAGGCCCTGCGCGCCGACCTGGCGGCCGCGAACAGCCGGGCAACGGAGATCGAGCGCCGGGCCGGCGAGCTGCGCGCCGACCTGGAGCGGGCCAACCAGGCCACCGACCAGGCGCGGGCGGCGCTGGCCGAGCAGCAGAAGGCCACCGAGGCGGCGGCCGGGCAGCTTGACCAGGTGCGGGGCGAGCTGGCAAAGGTGCAGGCCAAGGCCGAAGCCGAGCGCGAGGCGCACCAGGAGCAGCGCAAGTCAGCAGCGGCCGAAGCGCACCGCCAGGCCGAACGCTTGACGGCTGCCCAGGGCGAGCGCGACGCCGCGCGCAAGGAGGCCAGCCAGGCCCGCGAGGACGCCGCGACCCTGCGCGGACGGGTCGAAGCCCTGGAAACCGTCATGGCCCAAGAGAAGGGCAAGACGGGCGGCGCGAAAAAGACCTGATATTTCGGTCGGTTTTCAATAAAATCGGGGGTGTTACCTGGACATACACCAACCGGCCACCAGAGGAAAGCCGGCCTCGCATGCCGAGGTCGGCTTTTTTCTTGCTGGGCTGGCAAGGAGGCCCACTTATTCCACACTCTGAAACAACCACACCGAAGATAAGGAGCGCCCGATGAAACAGCGCCTCTTGGTCATGAATGGGCAGCGCATCGTTCAGGCCGAGCAAGAAGGGGCATGGGCCAATCAGAAAGTTGACAAGGCCGGGGCGTTGAAGCCCGGCATGTACAACCTGTATATGGCCCAGCAGGCCGACAAGAAGCAGACCCATGACGGCGTGATCGTTCACGCCGACAACAACCAGGTGTACCAGCAGGTAGGCAAGAACTTTGTCATGCACGCCCGGTCAGATTTCGATAAAGTACCTGAAATCGGGAGCGCAAAGAGCATCAGCTACAGCGCACAAGGCAAAGCAACCGTTGCCGCCGAGGCCCCGAAACTCACGCGAGGCCGATCCCGATAGCTTTTAGCGGCTAAAAGGAGGGCCACGCCTTGAGACGACTCACACCCACCGCCGGCCGGGCAGACGCCCGCCGCATCCAGCCGGCATCCGCCGGCTTCGCAACAAGCACGACCAGCAGAACCGACGCCGCCGGCGACGGCCTGCTGGCCGCTGCCGAAGCCACAGAGGCCGAGCAGCAAGCGGCCCTGGAGGCCGCCCCGCTCGACCAGACCTACCAGGAAGCCCTTGCCCTGTACGTTCAGGCCAAGCACGACCAGGTGGAGCGCATCGAGGATCGGCTTGAAAACCTGATCGACCGTCAGCAGGCGCGCTTGCAGCAGACCCAGGCCAACCAGCCGGGCCTACTGTCCCGGCCTGGCGCGAAACGCGCCTGGCAGAACCAGCAGATGCAGCAGCAGGCGCGCTTGCAGTCCCTGCACGTGCGCCTGGAAGCCGTCCGCGAGATCAAGGAAGGCATGGGCCTGCACTCGCCGAAGGTCGAAGAGCTGGCGACCCGCAAGATGCGCGCCGAGAAACCCGAGCTGGCGGCCGATTGGGATGCCATGCGCGAGGCGGCACGCCGGCACCAGGCGCTGCAACGCCGCGAAGAGCAGGAGCGAAAGCAGGCGCAGGCCCTGGAGCGACCAGGCCGGTCGCAGAGCTTGGGCCTCACGCGGCCCGTCTAAAACGAAAGCCCAGCACTGCCGGGCTTTTTCCTCGAGCCTCGCCGTTTCCGGCGATGCAGGCCCGCCGCTGGCGGCATCCTGCAGCACCGTCATTCCCGACGATGCAAGGGGCTGGCCAGCCTCGCCAGTTCCGGCGATGCCGCCGGCGCGGTCGACCATCGCCATTTCTGACGATGAGATCCCGCATCGCCATCTACAGCGATGCCCACAACGCGAGGGCGGCCGCGAAAACCGCCATGCCGGCCGCCACGATGTTCATGTACGACACGCGCCGCGCTTCGCGGATCGGCGCGGCGAGCTGCGCGGCGGCCGCTTCCAGCTCGCGCCGCACCGCCTCGGCGGCGGCCTTGCCGCCGTCCTGCATCCCCTTCGCCATCGCCTCTTTGGAGGCCGCCAGGGCCGCGTTGAGCGTCCTTTCGGCCTTCCCCTTGGCGTCATCCCCCCAACGGTGTGCGATGGCTTCCAGCTCTTCCTTGAAGCGATCCAGGATTTCTTGCTGCGCGGCCTGGCTGTCCTGCATCAGTCGGGTGTTGATCGTCTGGAGGATCAAGATCGGATCGTCGCGGCCAACGGCGATGCCGTGCTTGACCGCGATTTCCCGTATCAGCTCTTCGATCTTGTCATCGCTCGCCATCAGAGCACCGCCGCGTTGTCGAGCTGCTGGAAGAGCTGCGACTTCACGATCTTGAGCCGCTGCCGCGTCATGATCGTGAGCGCCGAGTCGGCCAGGGCCTCATCGAACGTCCGGCGCTCCTGGAGCATTTCCGAGAAGTCGCGGCCGTAGGTTTCTTCCTTGAGCGCCGGAATCTGGATGATGGCCGACACCCGCGCCTTGTTGTCGGTGTACGCCTTCATCTTCTCGAAGCCCTTGCCTTCGTGCTCGATTGGCCCCCAATACGGGTTCAGCCACACCACGAACACGCATTCGGCCGGGAACTGCCGGGCCAGCGTGCTAAAGCCGTTCAGGGTGTCCAGGAAGGCTTGCCCGCCGGTGACGACCGTATGCACCACCAGTTCGTGCCCCATGTCCTGGAGCAGCGCCGGAACCTGGTTGCCGATCAAGTAGCTGGACAGCGGCACGAACGAGCTGGCCCCGTTGTCGATGATGACATCGCCCTTGGTCGAGGCGATTTGCTCCACCAGGGCATCGAAGTTCCGGGTGTTGATCTCGTCGCCGTCCATGATGTTCAGGCGCTGCACGTTCAGGGCCTTGTAACCCTCAAACGTGCTGTTGACCGGATCGGTGTCGATGCAAAGCGGCGTCTGCCCCTTGCTCGCTTTGTACTGCGCAATGGTGGCCGCGATCATCGACTTGCCGACGCCGCCCTTGCCCTGCAAGACCATGTGAATTTTCGCCATTACAGTAAATCCTCTTTATTCGGTTTCGGGTTGTAGTTGAAGCCGGCGATCCCTGCCGGCTCGGGTTTCTTCGGCTCGGGTGCCTTCGGCTTCCTCGCCTTCGACCCCCCTTCCTGTTGCGCCGGCTTCTCCCCTTTGGCCTGGTCGGCCGCCGGGGGAGGCACCGGCGCGGGTGCTGCTGGTGCGGCCTTGATGTACCGCTGGACGTGCTTGCGGAACGTCTCGTAGCTGCACTTGACCCGGCCAATCTCGCGCATGTCCTCGTAGATCGTCGTCACTGCATAGCCAGCATCCATCGCGGCTTTCACGTCCACGCGCACAGCCAGGAATGCAACGGCCGTCGCGTCCTGTCGGCGCTTCTTGGCGGCCCGTTTTTCGATCCGCGCGGCCAGCTCTTGGGGGTAGCTGCTTTCTGCCATCGCCTCGCTTCCGTGGTTTGTAAATAGCCGTCATTTTCATGTATCGACCCGTGGAAAGTCTATGTAAAGCGCGTGGATAGCAGCTTGACACCGCTGCATCTAGCGCGCTTTCCGGGCATTGTACGCCTTCATTCGATATATCCGCCATCTTTTCGCGCTGAATGCAGACAGATGCGAAGGTTTCGGTATAGACTTTCCTTGGTGTTATCAACGCCGTAAGGCGGGCAGGATAGGCGAAGTTAGCTAACCGGCAAGCCGATTATCTATCTTCGCTGTCCCTTATTCGCGCCTGCGGCACTCAACGGGCATCCTGCTCTGCGAGGCGGCCGGCTACCGCCGGCAAGAAACGAGAGACGAACGACATGGGCTACATCAATCCGCTGCTGGAGCTTCCAGCAGGCCGCGAACTCCAGGCGCTGCCGGTGGCCGACCGGCAGCGCCTCGCCCGCGTGCTGCGCGAGCTGCGCACGCAGGCCAACGACGAAGCCGAAAAGGCATGGGCACGCCGCAAGGGGCCGATGGCCGCCTACTGGCGAGCCGTGGCGACCTACGCGCGGCACACGGCGCACGCGCTCAAGGGGTGACGACATGGAAGCCGACGAACAGCCGACAGCGAAGCGGCGGCAGCACCTGCGGGTGCCGGTGTTCCCCGAAGAGAAGGAACTGATCGAGGCGAACGCCAAGAGGGCCGGGGTCAGCGTGGCGCGCTACCTGCGCGACGTGGGCCAGGGCTACCAGATCAAGGGCGTCATGGATTACGAATACGTGCGCGAGCTGGTGCGCGTGAATGGCGACCTTGGCCGGCTGGGCGGCTTGCTCAAGCTATGGCTGACCGACGACCCGCGCACGGCTCGCTTCGGCGACGCGACGATCCTTGCCCTGCTGGGCCGGATTGAAGCCACCCAGGACGAAATGAGCCGCCTCATGAAGTCCGTGGTGCAGCCGAGGGCCGAGCCTTGAGCGTTTTAGCGGCTAAAACGCCGGAGGCCGGCCGATGATCGTCAAGCACGTACCCATGCGCTCGCTGGGCAAGTCCGACTTCGCCGGCCTGGTGAACTACGTCACCGACGCGCAGAGCAAGGATCACCGGCTGGGCCAGGTGCAGATCACGAACTGCGATGCCATTTCGGTACAGGACGCCATCACGGAGGTTCTGGCGACCCAGCACACGAACACGCGGGCCAAGGGCGACAAGACCTATCACCTGATCGTCAGCTTCCGGGCTGGCGAGCAGCCCAGCGCCGACACCTTGCGGGCGATAGAGGAACGAATCTGCGCTGGGCTTGGCTTCGCCGAGCATCAGCGCGTCAGTGCCGTTCATAACGACACGGACAACCTGCACATCCATATCGCCATCAACAAGATTCACCCCACGCGGCACACGATGCACGAGCCGTTCGGCCAGCACCGGACGCTGGCCGAACTTTGCGTGGCCCTGGAGCGCGACTACGGCCTGGAGCGCGACAACCACGAGCCACGCCAGCGCGGGGCCGAGGGCAGGGCGGCCGACATGGAGCGGCACGCGGGCGTGGAAAGCCTCGTCGGCTGGATCAAGCGCGAATGCCTGGACGAGATCAAGGGCGCGCAGTCCTGGCAGGAGCTGCACCAGGTCATGCACGACAACGGCCTGGAGCTGCGCGAGCGTGCGAACGGCCTTGTGATCGAGGCCGGCGACGGAACGATGGTCAAGGCGAGCACCCTAGCCCGCGACCTTTCCAAGCCGAAGCTGGAGGCGCGGCTTGGCCCGTTCGAGGCTTCTCCCGAACGGCAGACACGAACCAAAGCAAAGCGGCAGTACCAGAAAGACCCGATCCGCTTGCGCGTGAACACCGTCGAGCTGTACGCCCGGTACAAGGCCGAGCAGCAGACCTTGACCGCGACACGTGGGCAGGCGCTGGAGCAGGCCCGCCGCCGCAAGGATCGGCTGGTCGAGGCCGCGAAGCGTTCCAGCCGCTTGCGTCGCGCGACGATCAAGATGGTCGGCGAGAACCGCACGAACAAGAAGCTGCTGTACGCCCAGGCCAGCAAGGCCCTGCGCGACGAAATCCAGGCGATCAACAAGCAGTACCAGCAAGACCGCCAGGCCCTCTACGACAGCCACAGCCGCCGCACGTGGGCCGACTGGCTCAAGAAGGAAGCGACCCACGGCAACGCCGAGGCGTTGGCCGCCTTGCGCGCCCGAGAGGCCGCGCAGGGCTTGCAAGGCAACACCA
>CAYQRX010000048.1:0-14827 GCA_964419865.1 uncultured Hyphomonas sp.
GGTTCACCGACTTGCCAAAATACTTGCCCTTGCGGGCGCCGATGATGAGCGCACCGACAAGCGCCGCCCAGCCGCCGGTCGAGTGAACAATGGTCGAGCCGGCGAAGTCCGAGAAGCCCCAGGTTTCCGACAGATAGCCCCCGCCCCAGGTCATTCCGGCAACGACCGGATAGATGATCGCGGTGAGAACAGCCGTGAAGATCAGGAAGGAGCCGAGTTTGACGCGCTCGGCCACGGTGCCCGAGACGATCGAGGCGCAGGTGGCGACGAACACCATCTGGAAGAACCAGTCGGAGGCGGGCGCATAGCCTGCTTCATCCATGATCGAGGTGTCCGGCGTTTCCCACGGGCCGGGCGTGAGGCCGAACAGGCCGCCGAGGCCGAAGCTGCCCGGATAGGCCATGGAATAGCCGACCGCCCAGAACATCAGACCGGCGACAGCAAAGAGGGAGACGTTTTTGGTGACCTGCATGGCGGCATTCTTGGCGCGCACCAGGCCCGCTTCGAGCATGCAGAAGCCGGCCGCCATGAACATGACGATCAGGCCGCCGATCAGGAACAGGTAGCTGTTGTCCACATAGGAGCTGGCGCTGCCGGCCACCGCCTCCTCGAGCGCGGCGAGACGCGCGGCCACGTCGTCATCCTGCGCATATGCCATGCCCGCTGCGAGCAGTGAGAGCGGTGCCAGCATGGCCCCGCGGATCCATCGTCCAGTCAATCGGCCCATCGGCCCCTCCTTCTTGCCTGTTCATCCTGCAGAGCTCGGGACCCCCCGCGCTCTCCCATGGCGATATGATTGTGGCTGCCCGGAAAAGTCGCACATGACGCCAGAACCGGCTTCGATTCATCAAGAGACTGGTTAAACATTGTGCAGAGATGCGGCCAATCGCCCAAAGGGGCGCCATGGCTGGACCGCGAAGCCTTGGCTCGCTACCTCATTCACATGGCTGAAACCCTCCCGCCCTTCCCCTCGGAGACGGATCTCGCGGTCATCGGCGCCGGGCCCGTCGGCACCTTGCTGGCCGTGCTGACCGCGCGGGCCGGGCTGAAGACAGCGCTGGTCGATGCCCGCCCGGAAGCTGCTGCGCCCGCTACAGATACGCGCAGTTTCGCCATCGTGCGGGGCAGCTGGCGCCTGCTCGGCGCGGCCGGTGTCCATAGCGATCTCGAAGGCCTGACCGAACCGCTGAACGGGCTGGAAGCGGTCGATGGCGGGACGCATTGGTTCGGGGCGCCCTGGGCCGCATTCTCGACCGACGATCTCGGCGGATCGCCGGACGAAGCCCTTGGCCAGCTGGTGCCGGCCGGCGCGCTTCAGGCGGCGCTCGACCGGCAGGCAGGCCGCACCCAAGGTCTTGTCTGGATGCGCGGCGCTCGGTTTGCCGGCTATGAGCCAGGCCCAGCCGGGGCCGAGGTACGGCTTGAGGACGGCACAAAGTTCACGACCCGCCTGATCGCAGCCTGCGACGGGATCCATTCAGCGGTTCGCCAAGCCGCCGAAATCGGCACCGAGGGGCGCAGCTATGGCAAATCCGTTTTCGCGGCGGATGTGAAATTGTACCGTCCGCATGGCGGCATTGCCCGCCAGTTGTTCACGCCCGAAGGCCCGTTTGCCACCCTGCCCCTGCCGGACGACCGAGCAAACCTGGCCTGGTATATGAAGTCCGGCGCGGCCGAGACGCTGGCCAAGATGCCAGCCGACGCGATCGAGGCCGAACTGAATGCCCGCTTCGGCCGTTTCGCCGGACCGATGAAACTTGACGGGCCGCCGCTCGCCTATCCGCTCGTGATGCAGATTGCGGCCGACATGGCCGGGCCGCGGGTCGCCCTGCTCGGCGATGCGGCGCGGCGGATCAACCCACTGGCAGGCCAGGGCCTCAATCTCGGCTTCAAGGACGCTGCGGCCCTTTATGATGTCATCTGCGAGGCGCGCGAAGTCGGCCTTGATCCAGGCAGCGACACGGTGCTGGCCCGCTACCGCGAATGGCGCCGCTTCGATGCCGCCGCGACCGCGATGGCGATGGACCTGATCGACCGCGCCTTCTCCAATGACAATCTGCTGCTGAAACCGCTGCGCACGCTCGCCCTCACAGCGGCGAACCGGATTGCGCCGGTGCGCCGCGCCCTTGCCCGTCAGGCGAGCGCAGATCAGGAAAGCCTGCCCAGCCTGATGCGCTAATCCTCGATGGTCAGTGACCGGATCGTGTTCCACGTGTACAGCCCGCTCGAATGACCGTCAGAGAAGAACAGGCGGACCGCATAACGACCGACGGGCTCGGCCTTCACGACACGAATGTCGTCCGGCACTTGCGGCGGCGGCCTCGGGCCGGAGCCGTGGCCGCGGACTTCCGCTGACGGACTTTCGAGGCGCAGAGTGCGATAGCTGACGCGCCCAGAACTTCCATCATCGAATTCAGCGAACAGCTCCTGCGCCCCTGCGCGGAAAGTCAGCCGAACCGGCCATGGCGCGCCGCTCATGCGTCCGCCTCCGGATCATTCCCGGCAGGTTCATCCAGATCGCGTGCCTCTTCCGGCAGCATGATCGGAATGCCGCCGCGGATCTGATAGGCAAGGCGCGCATTTTTCGAGACAAGTTCGTTCATTGCCCGGTCATAGGCGAGCGGTTGGCGCGTCAGCGGGCAGATCAGGATTTCGAGCAGGCGCGGATCGACACCGTTCGGCGTAAAGACGCCGCCCCCCTCCTCTTCCGGCAACTCGCTCATTGCAGCCTCCTACTGGACGGGACCGGTCCCGCCCGGCGCACTGCCGAATTCGAGCAGCGCCGTCAATGCTTCGGCCCGCGCCTGGAGCGTGCGCGCCTCAAGCAAAGCCTGTTTTTCAGCCGGCTCAAACGGGCAGCCGGAGGCGAGGGCATGAACGAGCGTCTCGAACGAGGCTTCTTCCATTGCGGTCCAGTCGGCCTCGATACTGTTGGCGCTGGCATAGTCGCGGAAGGCAAGGACCAGCGCCCGGCGCACGCGCTCGTCGCCGTCCGGGGCCGGCGCGAGGTCGCCGGCATAGGGCTGCCAGTCGGGTGCGACCTGCCGATAGGGCGTGGTCACATCCAGCTCGCGCGCGACCTTGAAGCGGCAGACACCGGTCAGGGTGATGAGATAGCGCCCATCGGCCGTTTCGGAATAAGAGGTAATCCGCCCCGCGCAGCCAACCCCCGCGAGGCCGGGGCGCGCCTTCGTGCCGCCGGCCACCTGCACCATGCCGATCAGGCGCGAGCCGGCCATCGCATCATCAATCATGTTGAGATAGCGCGGCTCGAAAATATTGAGCGGCAACTGCCAGCGCGGGAAGACCAGCGCGCCGGGCAGCGGAAACACGGCGAGGGTCGCAGGCAGATCAGCTATCTTGCGATACTGCGCCATTGATCCTTTCCGCTCCTTTCCTCCCCGATCACCCGATCAAGTATGCCATATCAGGCGAACATGAGCGAGGCGAGCCGGCGCCGGCCTTCCACGGTCGCCGGATCGGCCGGGCCCGCGGCCTCGAAAACCTGCAGCAGCTTTTCCTTCGCCTTGCCCTCTTCCCAGTCGAGTTTCGACGACAGGATGAGCAGAAGATGGTCCACCGCGTCCTGGAAGCGCCCGGCCGCGGCATACTGTTCGGCAAGCTCAAACCGTTTCTGGTGATCGCCGGGCGCGCCCATGACCGCGTTAAGAGCCGCATCGAGTTCGCTCGGCGGGGCGGCATCGGCCATCATCTCGATGGCGGTGCGAACACCTTTGACCGCGGTGTCGTTCTTCTTGTCGGCCGGGACGAGATCGAGTGTCGCCTGGGCCCGCTCGCGGTCACCATTGGCGAGATAGCAGCGTGCCAGCCCCGCGATGGCGGCGATATTCTCCGGTTCCTGCTGGAGGATCGCCGAATAGATTTCGGCAGCCAGCGCGACATCCCCCTGCTGGCTGGCGGCCTCGGCCTGGGCCAGCGCATCGGCGATCATCTGTGCGTCATCGGTGCCGGAGAGCAGCTTGTCGACAAAGGCGCGGACCTGGCTTTCCGGCAGGGCGCCGAGGAAGCCGTCGACCGGGCGGCCTTTGTCGAAGGCATACACCGCCGGGATCGAGCGCACGCCGAGCTGGCCGGCATAGGCCTGGTGCTCTTCAGTGTTGATCTTGACCAGCTTGACGGCGCCCTTCTTGCTTTCGACCACCTTTTCGATAATCGGGCCGAGGGTGCGGCAGGGCCCGCACCAGGGCGCCCAGAAATCGACGATGACCGGTTGTTCCATCGAGGCTTCGACCACATCGGCCATGAAGTCCTGATCGGTCCCGTCCTTTACGTGCTGAAGTGCAGCATTGTTCATGGCGAAAAGTCCCTTCGTTCCGGGCGCCAAGATGGGACGCCGCCTGCGGGAGCGCAAGCATCCGGGCGAGCGGGTCGCAGGCGGCAGGTGAAAATATGCCGTCTGCCCTGTTTAGGCCCGGTTCAGCCCCTTAAGTGTAGACCGCGTTTCGTATGGTCATAAGGAGGCCAGAACGATGATGAACCTTTTTGCCCCGATGGTTGCCGCCGCCGCGCTGTTTGCCGGCGCGCCCCTGCTGCCCGCTCTCAAACAGGCGCCGTCCAGCCCGGCTGTGGTAACGCCGCTGGCCAGCGCGCAGCTGTCGGGCGCCGAGCGCAGCCAGGCCCTGAAGGACGCCTCGAAGGCGCTGGCCGGTGTGAAAACCGCCCGCGGCCGGTTTGATCAGCTCGCCCCGGACGGCGCCCTGTCGACCGGGCAGTTCGCAATGCAGCGTCCGGGCAAGGTGCGTTTCGACTATGATGATCCGGTGCCGCTGCTGATGGTCAGCGACGGGACAACGGTGGCGCTGCAGGACAGCGACCTTGAGACCACCGACCGGGTGCCGCTGCGCTCGACCCCGCTGTCGCTCCTGCTGAGCGACCGGCTCGACTTCGAGAGCCAGGCCGATGTGCTGGAAGTACGCCGCGCCGACGGGCGCACGCATATCACGGTGCAGGACCGCACCGGTGAGATGGAAGGCACGCTGACGCTGATCCTCGCGGCGGCCGACAATGCGCTTATCGGCTGGCGGACGACCGATTCCGGCGGCGGGGTGACTTCGGTCATGCTCAGCGATGTTGAGACCGGCAGCCGCCTCAACCCCCGCCTGTTCATCCTGCGCGATTTCGACAATCGCTGATTGAGGGAAACGCTCGCTATTACGCCGATTTAACTTGGGATTTCCGAGGCGGCGTGACATAAATGCAACTATCGACAGGGCGGAGATACGCGCAGCATTGACCCCCCGCTGCGGACCATCTGCCTGATCGAACCGAGTGCGCGACACTCGGAATCAAGACGCATGCACCTGCGTCCGGCGCGCCCGAACTCCCCGCGTTCGGGCGCGTTGACGTTTGGGGCCAAGCTGTTAGCTGGGAGCCTATGGCCCGTCCCCTGAAGATCACCAGCTGGAACATCAACTCCGTTCGCCTGCGCGCGCCGAACGTCGAAGCCTTCGTCAAGGCCGAGATGCCGGATGTCGTCTGCCTGCAGGAGACCAAGTGCCAGGACGCCGAGTTTCCGCTCAAGGCATTCCGGGAGATGGGCCTCGGCCATGTCGTGCTGCGCGGCCAGCGCGGCGGGCATGCCGGCGTCGCGATCGCCTCGCGCCTGCCCCTGGAACAGGTCGACAGCCCCGACCTCTGCCGGGAGGGCCATGCGCGGGTCATTGCCGCCCGCCTGCCCTCTGGTCTGGAAGTCCACAATATCTACCTGCCAGCCGGCGGCGACATTCCGGACCCGGCGGTGAATGACAAGTTCGCGCACAAGCTCGATTTCCTCGAGCGGCTTGGCCCCGGTTACCGCAAGCTCGCCAAGGGAAGGAAATGCATTCTCGTCGGCGATCTCAACGTTGCCCCGCATGAGAATGATGTCTGGTCGCACAAGCAGTTGCTGAAAATCGTGTCGCATACGCCGGAGGAAACCGAGCGGCTTGAGGATTCCCGCAAGAGCGCCGCCTTTTCGGACATCGCCCGCCTCGCCGTGCCGGAGGAGCAGAAGCTCTATACCTGGTGGAGCTACCGGGCAGCGGACTGGGCTGCGTCGAACCGGGGCCGGCGGCTCGACCATATCTGGGCGAGCAAGGCCGCGCTTGAGGATGTGAAGGTCGAAAGCTACCGGATTCACATCGGCTGGCGCGGCGGCTGGAAGCCATCCGACCATGCCCCGGTGAGTGTCAGCGTTACGGCCTGAGCCGGTAGCCGCCGGTTTCTGTCAGCAATAGCTGCGCGTTGGACGGGTCGGGTTCGACCTTCTGGCGCAGGCGATAGATATGGGTTTCCAGCGTGTGCGTGGTGACAGCGGCGTTATAGCCCCAGACCTCCGAGAGCAGCGTCTCGCGCGCGACCGGTTTGCCGCCCGCGCGATAGAGATATTTGAGGATCTCAGTTTCCTTCTCGGTCAGCCGGATGCGGCGGCCCTCTTTCGTGCGCAGCACTTTCATCGACGGGCGGAATTCATACGGACCGATCTCGAAAGTCGCGTCCTCGGTCTGTTCGAAGCTGCGCAGCTGGGACCGGACCCGGGCGAGCAGGACAGCGAAGCTGAACGGCTTGGCGACATAATCATTTGCGCCCGCTTCGAGGCCGGCCACGGTGTCCGCCTCGCCCGAGCGGCCGGTCAGCATGATGACCGGTACACGGATGTTTGCCTCGCGCATGCGCCGGACCACCTCACGCCCGCTCAGGCCGGGCATGTCGACGTCGAGGATAACCAGATCGACGCGCTCGGCGCCGAGAATCCGCAAGGCCTCCTCGCCGCTGGCGGCGGTGAGGGCGGTGAAGCCCTCGGTCAGCTCGAACTGTTCGGTGAGCGTCTCGCGCAGGTCCTCTTCATCATCGACGATCAGGATGAATTTCTGGCCGGTCATCGCCGCTCCTGTTTCTTGCGTGGACGCTGAATGCCCTGAACTTGCTTAGAAAGGTGTGGCCTGTTTATCCAATAACAAGAACGGGAGGCCCTTCTGGCGGCTGATTTCATTGTTTTTCCGGGCGGATGGCTGGAAGGCGGCGGCCTGCGGGCTCGCTGCGCCATCGGGCGGGGTGGTCTGGTCGCCGCGGCCGACAAGCGCGAAGGCGACGGGGCAACGCCGATTGGGCCCTGGCCGGCGCGCCGGGTCTGGTATCGACCGGACAAGGGCCCGGCGCCGGAGACCGGGCTGCCGGTGATCGCGATACGCCCGTCGGACGCCTGGTGCGATGCGCCGGACCATCCGGACTATAACCGCTGGGTCACCCTGCCCTTCCCTGCCCGCCATGAACGGCTCTGGCGGCCGGATGATGTCTACGATCTGGTGGTCGAGCTCGGCTATAATGACGATCCACCGGTGGCAGGCCGGGGCAGCGCCATCTTCCTGCATCTGGCGCGGGAGGGTTATCCGCCGACTGAGGGCTGCGTGGCCCTCGCGCGCGATGACCTTCAGGCTATCCTCAAAGGCCTCGGCAGAGGCGGCCGGATCGAGATAAGGGGTTGACCCGGTGTCAGTCGCGGGCGCCGAACAGCGCGGTGCCGACGCGCACATGGGTCGCGCCATAGCGCGCGGCCAGCTGGTAATCGCCGCTCATCCCCATCGACAGCCAGCCGAGCCCATAATCCCGGGCGATCTTCTTGAGCAACGCGAAATGCGGGCCAGCCGGCTCATCCACCGGCGGAATACACATCAGGCCTTCAATCTCGAGGCCTGCCTCCTCACGGGCATGTCGCAGCAGCGCGCCGACGCCGGAGGGCGTAACGCCCGCCTTCTGGGGCTCCTCCCCGGTATTGACCTGAATCAGCAGTTTCGGCCGGCACCCCTGTTTCTCCATCGCCGCCCCGAGCGCATCGGCAAGTTTGACCCGGTCCAGTGTCTGGATGACGTCGAACAGGCGCACGGCGTCCTCAGCCTTGTTGCTCTGCAGCGGGCCGATCAGATGCAGCGTCAGGTCCGGAAATGTTTCGCGCCGGCCTTCCCAATGCCTGAACGCCTCCTGCACGCGGTTCTCGCCGAAGACGCGCTGGCCCGCTGCCAGAATCGCGTCGATCGCCTCGTCGGGCTGGGATTTCGACACGGCGATCAATTGTGGGGGCGGGTCATGCGCAGCCGCCAGTTCGGCGAGGATTTTCTCGCGGCGGTTGGCAATGTCGTCCGGCAGGCTATCAGTCATCTTGATGACTGAAGAACCCCAAAGCCGGGCGCGGCGCAAGGCGCTTGCCGCCGCAAGGGCCGCCGCACGGCACCTGCCGGCGGGGCTGCCGCCAGCCTTTTTCCTGACCGATCCGGACCGGACGCCGGACCCTGTTGCAATGGCTGCAGGATTGCCGGCGGGATGGGGCGTCATCTACCGGCATTTCGGGGCGGAGGGTCGGGAAGATACCGCGCGGGCCCTGCTGTCGCTTTGCCGGCGGCGGGGCCATGTGCTGCTGATCGGCGCAGATCCCGGCCTTGCTGCCGCCATCGGGGCAGACGGGGTGCATTGGCCGGGCCGCATGGTCGGCGAGGCGAGACGCTGGACAGGCCGGTTCAGATTGCAGACCGCCAGCGCCCATTCTCGGTCAGAACTGGGACAGATCGGGACACTTCCGGTCAATGCGGGCCTGGTCTCGGCCATATTTCCATCTCGAAGCGCCAGCGCCGGC
Source organism: uncultured Hyphomonas sp. (assembly GCA_964419865.1). Lineage (GTDB taxonomy): Bacteria > Pseudomonadota > Alphaproteobacteria > Caulobacterales > Hyphomonadaceae > Hyphomonas. The sequence continues at coordinate 8,627 of CAYQRX010000048.1, forward strand.
CCGGCGATGGGCGCGTTGCGCTTCCGGCGCCTGGCGATGGCTTCGCCGCTGCCGGTTTATGGCCTGGGCGGAGTTAACCCTGACAATGCCCGCACTATCAGCGGCTTCGCAGGCCTGGCCGCGGTCGATGGCTGGCGATGTTTTGAAAAGGCTGGCGCCTAGAACTTGAAGGCAGACTTCAGACGGATGCCGGCTTCGACATCCTGGTTTTCCCAGCGGCGGGACGAGTCCAGCTCCTCGGCGCCGATACGGACTTCACCACCAACCGAGAAGCGCGGGGTGACGCGGAACGTTGCACCGGCCTGCACTTCTTCCCGCGGGAGGAAGGTTTCACCGGGGCGGGTCACCTTGTCGAAATTGAGCTGCCAGCGGGAATCCCGACCGATCTGGACGGAAAAGTCGTGCGTCGGCTCAGCCTGCCATTGCAGGCGCGATTCGGCCGGCTTGCCTTCGGAAAACTGACGATACCATTCTGTCCGGGCCGAAGCCGTTTCCGACAGAGTCGGCGCTTCGATATGGATGGCGTCCGCTGGCACGCGCTCCTGTGCCATCGCCGGCAGCGTAAAGGCTGCCGCCGCAAGGGCAAAGGAAAGGACGAAACCAGCGCGCATATCAACTCCCAATACAATGATAGTGCCGGGGTGCGCTTAAAGGAAGATTAACATTCTGATAAAGCGGGAAATTACATGGATCGTGTGATTTCGACCACAATGCCGTCGCGTCGGCCCCGCAATCCGGCCGTCGGCGGGGCTGCCCCGGTGATCTTTGTGTCGATGTCGCGCCAACCCCCGGCAATGCGCCAGCCAGGTTCCGGCGCCCAGGCAAGGCCGAGCTGCCAGCTATCGCTTTTCAGTCCCGCAAAATCATCTTCTGCGCCGGCAAATTCCACAACCGTCTCGAATTTGCCGAAAGGAATCGCGGCGGAGGCGGACCAGGCGCTATAGTCACCCCGGCCCGATGCAATCCCGTTATTGGAGCTGAGATAGCTGCCGCCAATGCGCAGGCGGGAAAACTCGGCCGAGCCGCCGGCCGACCAGGTCTCGACCCTGCCATAGAGGCCCGGCTGGAGGTCAAACGCCGTATCCGCCTGGCTCCAGGCCGCCCCCGCCCTGAGCCGGACGCCGCTCCGGGGCAGCCGACGGGTAAGATTCAGGGCAGCCTCGACGGCATGTTCGATGTCCGGGCGGGGCACGCCGCCGAAGGCGCGCACCGGGTCCCGGTCAAGCCCCCAGCGCCCGGCCTCCGGCGTATAGCTCAGCCCCGCCCGCAGGCCGAGGATGCGCGGGCTGGCATAGCTGAGCTTGACCGACGGGCCGGTCAGGTCGTGATCGGTCCGGGATATGATGGTGCCGTCTGGATCGAGCGCCGGATTGACGAGGCCGGCATGGGCAAAAAGGGCCGGTCCGCCCTCGTAAAACCTGGTGGCGACGCCCTCGTCGGCGCCAAGGCGGGCTTCGCCATAGCCGCCGTCCATATAGATGTAGGCTGTTTCGAGGCTGATCCGGTCCAGCCGGTCTTCGGGCAGCGGCCCGCGGGCGAGCCCGCTGAAGGCGCCGCCGGAGAGCGCGGCCGGGCCGGCGCCGGGCGGGAAGATGCCGCTGAAGCCGGCACGTTCGGGATTGTCCCTCTGGGCCTCCACGGCCCCGGTCACACCAATCTCCACCCCGTTCATAAGGACGTAATTGGCCGAGAAGCCCAGATTGGCCAGGCCGAGAAAGCCTTCATCCGCAAAAGGGGCGGCTATGACAGCGGCTTCAAACGACCAGCTCGTCTCGATCCCGCCCGGATCGTCCCAGACATCCTGAGCGAAGGCCGCCGGCGCCAGGCCGGCCAGGAGCAAAAGGAACGAACCGGGACGTGTCATCTACCTGTCTCCGTAACAGCGGCGCTAAAGCGCAGAACGATACTGGCGAGGCCATGACCCCCTTGTTATACACGCCGGATCAACAAGGTATTGCACGCGGAAAATGCACATGATCAAGCCGATCCTCACCGCCGCCTTCGCCGGCCTGTTCATCATCACCGCCTGCCAGTCGGGCAGCGGCCGCAGCAACCAGCCGACGAGCATCCAGTCGGTCGGCGCGGCAAACCCCTATCTCTGGCGCGCCACACTGGACACGATGCAGTCCCTGCCGATCCAGACCACAGATCCGATCGGCGGCATCATTGCCTATGACTGGAAGAGCTTCCCGAATTCGCCGGATGAGCGGATCAAGGCGACCGTGTTCATCCTCGACTCGCGCCTGCGGGCGGATGGGGTGAAGGTGTCGGTCTATCGTCAGGTCAATACCGATGGCCAATGGGCGGACGCAACCGTGGACCCCGAGACCGCCATCCAGCTTGAGAACAAGATTCTTGAGCGGGCCCGTCTTCTTCGATCCTCCCGGATCGGCTAAAGCGGCCCGACAAGACAAAGACAAACCCGGAAGAATTGAGGGGAGCGCCGATGGCCACCCGTTATGATCCGCAAAGCGCGGAGCCTCGCTGGCGCAATGCCTGGGAGACGGCCGACATTTTCCGGACGAAATCGCCCAAGGAGGCGCCCGGCGCCCCGAAGGCTTTCGTCCTCGAGATGTTCCCCTACCCGTCCGGGCGGCTGCATATGGGCCATGTGCGCAATTATGCGATGGGCGATGTCGTCGCCCGCCACAAACGCGCCAAGGGATATAATGTGCTCCACCCGATGGGCTGGGACGCGTTCGGCATGCCGGCGGAGAACGCCGCGATGGAACGCAAGGTGCATCCCGGCAAATGGACGTATGCGAACATCGCCGCGATGAAGGCGCAGTTCATGAAGCTCGGCCTGTCGCTGGACTGGAGCCGGGAGTTTGCGACCTGTGACCCCGAATATTACGGCGCCCAGCAGGCCCTGTTCCTGAAGCTGATGGAGAAAGGCCTTGTCTATCGCAAGGCCTCCAAGGTGAACTGGGACCCGGTGGACAATACCGTGCTCGCCAATGAGCAGGTGATCGATGGGCGCGGCTGGCGCTCCGGCGCCCTGGTCGAGCAGCGCGAGCTGACGCAGTGGTTCTTCAAGATCACCGCCTATGCGGATGACCTGCTGGAAGCGGTGCAGAAGCTGGACCGCTGGCCGGAAAAGGTCCGCACGATGCAGGCGAACTGGATCGGGCGGTCGGAAGGTCTTGAGATGGCATTTGCCTTTGACGGCCCGGCTCCGGACGGTTTCGAGGACGGGATCAGCGTTTTCACCACCCGGCCCGACACGCTGTTCGGGGCGAGCTTCATCGCGCTGTCGCCGGATCATCCGCTGACGATCCAGTTGGCGGAGACCTCCGAGGCCCTGAAGACCTTCCGCGCGAAATGCGCACAGATCGGCACCAGCGAGGAAGCGATCGAAAAGGCCGAGAAGCTGGGCTTCGATACGGGCCTGCGGGTAGCCCATCCGTTTGAAGACGGACGGACATTGCCGGTCTGGGTCGCGAATTTCGTGCTGATGGGATACGGCACCGGCGCCATCTTCGGCTGTCCGGCGCATGATCAGCGCGACCTCGATTTTGCGCGCAAGTTCGGCCTGGATGTGTTCCCCGTGGTGCTGCCGCCGGGCGCGGATGCGGAGAGCTTTGCGATTGACACTGAAGCCTATACCGGACCCGGACATATATATAGGTCAGGCTTCCTCGACGGACTTTCGATCGACGACGCGAAGCGCGCTGCAATCGAGAAGATTGAGGCTGCAGGTCAGGGTCGCGGCACGGTGAATTACCGCCTGCGCGACTGGGGCGTTTCGCGTCAGCGCTATTGGGGCTGTCCGATTCCGGTCATTCACTGCACGGATTGCGGTGTTGTGCCGGTTCCGCAGGCGGATCTTCCGGTGCGCCTGCCGGAGGACGTGACCTTCGATGTTCCGGGCAATCCGCTGGACCGGCACCCGAGCTGGAAACATGTGGACTGTCCGAAATGCGGAAAGGCCGCGCGGCGCGAGACCGACACGCTCGACACTTTCGTCGACAGCTCCTGGTATTATGCGCGCTTTGCAAGCGCGGAGGACCCGGCCGAGCGCGCTTACTGGCTGCCGGTGGATCAGTATATCGGCGGTGTGGAACATGCCGTGCTGCACCTGCTCTATTCGCGCTTCTTTGCGCGGGCGATGCGCGATGTGGGCGAGCTGGACCTGCCATCGGGCGAGCCGTTTGCCGGCCTGTTCACGCAAGGCATGGTCACGCATGAGACCTACAAGTCCGCGGCCGGAACATGGCTGGAACCTTCCGCCGTAGAACGGAGAGACGGAAAGGTCTTCGAGATTGCCACCGGTGCGCCGGTGACGCTCGGCGCCATCGAGAAAATGTCGAAGTCAAAGAAGAACACCGTCGATCCGGATGCAATTGTGGCGACCTATGGCGCCGATGTGGCGCGCTGGTTCGTGCTGTCGGATTCGCCGCCCGAGCGGGATGTGGAATGGACGCAGGCCGGAGTGGAAGGCGCGGCGCGTTTTGTCCAGCGGGTCTGGTCGTTTATCGACGCACTGCCGGAGACGGGGCCCTTCCCTGCCCCGGCCGGTGATGCAGCCTCAACCGCGCTGCGCAAGGCGAACCATAAGGCGGCCCGCGCCATCGACCGGGCGATCGAGGAGTTCCGCTTCAATTCCGCCATCGCCGCCATCCATGAATGGGTGAACACGCTGAAGAAAGCGGAAGGCGATGCAGGAACGCTGGGCGCGCGGGCGGAAGGGGCGAGCATGCTGGCGCGCTGCCTGACGCCGTTCATGCCGCATCTGGCCGAGGCCTGCTGGGAGCGGATCGGCGGGACAGGTCTCGTCTCGCAGGCCGCCTGGCCGGAGACCGACCCTGCCCTGACAACGGACGACACCGTCACCCTTGCCGTTCAGGTCAATGGCAAACGCAGGGGCGAGATCACGGTCGCCAAGGACCTGGCCGCCGACGCTGTCGAAGCCGAGGCGAAGGCGCTTCCCGAGGTGCTCGCCTTCATCGAGGGCAAGAGCGTGAAGAAAACGATTGTTGTGCCCGGACGGATCGTGAATATCGTTGTGGCATGAAGCAGGTTCTGCCCCTTCTCTTTCTGGCGCTGTCTCCGGCGGCCTGCGGCTTCCAGCCGCTCTATGCCAATCCGGGCGTGGCCGGGGCCGAGGCCGGCCTGATCGAGATTGCCCCGATTGACGGGCGCCAGGGCCATATGCTGCGCCGCGCTCTGCAGCAGGAACTGGCGGTCGGGGTGCCCGGTGTGACCGAGCGGGTGACGCTGACGATCAACCTTCGGAGCAATCTCGCCCGCCTCGCGCTGCAGCCCGACGGTGCGGCCTCGCGCTCGAATGTGCTGGCGACAGGCAATTACCGGCTGCAGGGCGAGAAGACCAATATCCGCGGCAGCGCTTCGGTGGAAACGGCCTTCCTCGTGCCGGATTCGCCCTATGGCGACATTGCCGCGCAGACCAGCGCCTATGACCGGGCGATGCGGATGCTGGCGAAACAGATCGCCGACGACATTCGCCTGAAACTCGCGGACAGCTGATGCTGCTGAAGGGACGCGCCGCAGAAGGGTTTGCCCGGCGGCCCGATCCGGAAGTCTGGGCTGTTCTCGCCTTTGGCGAGGATGAGGGTCTTGCGGCCGATATCGGTCAGGCGCTGATCGCGGCCTGGGGCGGCAAGCAGGGCATGGATGTTACCCTCCTGGATGAGGATGCGGTGCGCAAGGAGCCGGCGCTTCTGTTCGATGCGCTGGAAGCGGTTTCGCTGCTGGGCGACGCGCGGGCGGTGCGGATCCGGACGAGCGGCGACAAGATTGCGCCGCTGCTCGCCGAAGCGATGGCCGCGGGCGACGCAGATCCGGGCCGGTTTGCGGCGAAGCTGGTGATCGAGGCCGGGACGCTCCCGGCGAAATCAAAACTGCGCAGCGCGGCGGAAGCGGCAGACCGCACCGCCTGTCTGCAGCTTTTCGCCGAAGAGGAAGGCGACATTGCCGGGCGGGTGAAGACTGCGCTGCTCGCCGAGGGCGCCGTCATCGACCCTCCTGCCCTGGAGGCCTTCGTCGGCGACCTGCCGGGCAATCGCGCGCTTGCCAATTCAGAGATAGAGAAGCTTGCGTTGTATGCGCGCGGCCTTGGGCGCCCGCTGTCACTGGACGATATCCGCGCGCTGTCAGCGACCGATGTGAAGCAGGCGATCTCCGGCGCCATCCTTGCAGCGCTGGACGGCCGGCCCGGCGAAGCGCACACGGCCCTCGACA
>CAYQRX010000049.1:0-14625 GCA_964419865.1 uncultured Hyphomonas sp.
CTATCCGGCACATCAACGCACCGCGCATCAGCCCCGGCATCTTTAATCGCGGCGAGGAGACCGGAAAAATTCATATGACGCTCCTGGGAGGAAAGAGGTCACTTTCTTGACCACAGTTCCGAAAAAGAACCAATGGGTCTCCCAACGTCAGCCGGGAAAGCTCCGGCTGTCAGGCCGGAGCAGAGCGCCGTCTGTTCAGGCCGATACGCTCAGTGCTGGCTTTCGGGCGTGGTGACGCGCAGGCCGTCAAGGGCATCAGAGACCTTGATCTGGCAGGACAGCCGGGAGTTGGGTTTCACATTCTCGGCAAAGTCGAGCATCGACTTTTCCATTTCTTCCTGCGTGCCGGTTTTCTCAAGGAAGGCTTCATCAACATAGACATGGCAGGTCGCACAGGCGCAGGCGCCGCCGCAATCGGCATCGATACCGGGGATCGAGTTCTTGATGGCCGCTTCCATAACGGACTCGCCGTTCTTCGCTTCCACCGTGCGCTCGGTGCCGTCATGCGAGATATAGGTAATCTTTGCCATGTGCGTTTCTGTCTCCTTCACGCCGCAGCCTTTGCGGCGATGTCTTTCATTGGGATGGATGTGTCGGCAATCACGCCCGGGTCAATCCTTGCCCCGGCGATGATCAGCTTCTTGGAGGCGAGGAATTCCGGCGGGCTGTTGACCGCGTCGACCGCGATCAGCGTGCCGGCTTTGAGATAGAATACCGCAAATTTCCGTGTCGCCGGATCGCCCCGCACGATCAGCTGGTCGTAGCCTTCGCTGAGACCGGCAATCTGCAGTTTGAGATCATACTGGTCCGACCAGAACCAGGGGCAGTCCTCGGCTGGCCGGGATTGTCCCAGAATGGCCGCCGCGACGAGCTTGCCCTGTTCAATGGCGTTGTGAACGCTTTCGAGCCGGCCGGCGCGGCCATAATGAACCAGTGGGCGGGCAGCACAGTCTCCCGCAGCGAAGATGCGCGGGTCTGAGGTGCGCCCGTCCCGATCAGTCAGGATGCCGTTGGAACAGGCGATTCCGGCCTCTTTTGCCAGCTCCTCATTGGGCACGATGCCGATGCCGGCGAGGACAAGATCGGCCGGCAGGCTTGTGCCGTCCGCGAGGATCGCCGCGCTGACCGCGCCGTCCTTGCCGTCGAGATGCGACAGGGCTGTGCCTGTCAGTATCTTTACGCCCTGAGCAGTATGTTCGGCGGTATAGAACTCACTCATGACCGGGCTGGTGACGCGGGCGAGGACACGGGGCGCCATCTCCACCACGGTCACATCCAGGCCCATCTGGCGCGCCACGGCCGCAGCCTCCAGCCCGATATAGCCTGCGCCGATGATGACGATGCGGCGCCCTTCGATCATCTGGGGGCGGATACGCTCGACGTCCGCCAGGGTGCGCAGGTCGTGCACATTGGCGAGATCTGCGCCCCGGCAGGGCAGTTTGCGCGGCCGCGAGCCGGTTGCGAGGATCAGCGCATCATAGGGCAGCTCGGCGCCATGTTCGAGCTGCAGAACGCGGCCCGGCCGGTCGATCCGCACGGCGCGGTTGCCGAGCATCACTTCGACATGGTTGTCTTGATACCAGGCCGCCGGGCGGAAATAGAGGCGTTCTTCCTCGAACTCGCCCTTCATATAGGCTTTGGAGAGGGGCGGGCGCTGATAAGGCAACGCCGTCTCGTCGCCGACGATGGTCAGCGCGCCGCCAAAACCACCCTGGCGCAGCGACTGAACCGCCTGCGCGGCAGCCTGCCCGGCGCCGACAATGACGATGTTTTCTGCGCCAGACAGGTCCAAGACGCCCCCTCAAATCCTTATTCGTGACGCAAGCGTCATCTTTTGTTTGTTCCTATGCTCTTCTAACGCACATCGCAAGCGCCGCAAGCCGGGGCACTCCGTCACAGCTGCCGGTTAAACACCCGTTGCGCGAGGGCAATGCAAGGCTAGGAAAGAGGGATGAGGCTGACATTCGAATTACCTGGCGAGGCCGGAACACTTGCCCTTGGCCGCGCCCTCGCCGGCAGGCTGGAGCGAGGCGATGTCGTTGCCCTGCACGGCGGTCTTGGCGCTGGCAAGACGACCCTCGTCCGCGGGTTGGTCCAGGCCCTGCTCGGAGAGGATGAGGAAGTGCCCAGCCCGACCTATACGCTTGTCCAGACATATGAAGGCCCGGCCTTTCCCCTCTGGCATTTCGACCTCTATCGCCTGGAGGATCCGGATGGCGTGGCTGAGCTCGGTTGGGACGAAACCCTGGAGGGGGTCGCCCTGATCGAATGGCCTGAACGGGCCGGCCGGCATCTGCCGGCAGCCCGCCTCGATGTCTTCCTTGAAATCGCGGGGGCCGGCCGGCGCGTCAGGCTGGAACCGAAGGGCGAAGGCTGGCAGGAACGGATGCATGATTTCCGTCTCTGAGTCGCGCGCGTCCGAAATCGACCGGTTCCTGGCTGGGGTGGGTGATGGCTGGGACCGGGCTGTCCGGCGCCCGCTCGGCCAGGATGCGTCAACACGGCGCTATATCCGTCTGATCCGCGAAGATGGGGCCACGGCCTTGCTGATGGATGCGCCGCTTGTGGAGGACGATCCTTGCCCGCCGGAGGCGGATACCGGAACACGGCAGGCCATGGGCTGGAACGCCATGACGCGGCTCGCCGCCTCGCGGGTCGAGGCATTCGCCCTGATCTCGGCGCATCTGCGATCATTGGGGCTGCGCGCCCCGGACGTCTATGCCTTTGATCCGGCGAGCGGATTTGCGCTGATCGAGGATTTCGGTGAGAGCCGCGAGTTCGCCCGGATGATCGAGCGGGGGGCGGCTGAAGAGCGGGCATTGTACACGGCCGCGGCCGAAACACTGGCGAAACTGCATGCCGCGCCGGTGCCGCAAGTCCTTGAACTGCAGGGATCGCGCTGGCCGATTCTCGATTTTGACGCGGTCGCGCTGGGCGCCAATGCAGATCTCTATGCCGATTGGCTGCCGGCGGAGGTGGGGCGGGGCCCCTTGGCCGGTGCAGCGCGCACGCACTGGGAGGCGGAACGGGACGCCCTGATCGCCCGCGCCATGAGCTTTCCGCGCGTGTTGACACTGCGAGACTATCACGCGGAAAATCTTCTTTGGCTTCCGGGCGGGGAGGTGGGCCTGCTCGACTTCCAGGACGCGGTCCGCGGCTGGGACGCATGGGACATGGCCATGCTGACGCAGGATGCACGCCGCAACGTCACCCCCGAGGCGGCCGAGGCCGCGATCCGGACATTTCTGGACAGAACGGGACAATCGCGGACAGATTTCGACGAGCGCCTCGCCGTCATTGGCGCGCTCAATGCGCTGCGCATCGCAGGCGTTTTCTCGCGCTTGCAGCATCGCGATGGCAAGCCCCGCTACGGCCTGTTTCAGCCCCGGCAGCTGATGCTGCTTGCCAGGAACCTTTCCCATCCGGCCCTGGCGGGCATGAGAGCTTTTGTGCGCGAACAGACGCCATTTGTGTTTGAGGTTTCCGCATGAGCGTCCCGGTTCCCCATACGGCGATGGTTCTCGCGGCCGGTCTTGGGACGCGGATGAGACCATTGACGGACACATTGCCCAAGCCGCTGATCGAGGTTCGCGGGCGCCGGCTGATCGACCGGGTGATCGGACCTTTGAAGGCGGCGGGTGTGCGCCGGCTGGTCGTCAATGTGCACTACCTCGCTGAGCAGGTCGAAGATTACCTCCGGACGCTTGGCGATTTGGAGATCATTATTTCTGACGAGCGCGGCGAGGTGCTGGAGACGGGGGGCGCCCTGGCGAAAGCGCGGGAGATGCTCGGCGATGACCCGATCTTCGTGCTCAACACCGATGCTTTCTGGGCGGCGGAGAAGCCGCAGCCGCTTCAGTCGCTGGCGGCTGCGTTCGACCCCGAAGCGGAGGATGAGCGGCTGCTGTTGGCCGATACAGGGCGTGCGCTTGGTTTTGACGGGCCCGGAGACTTCTTCCTTGAGGCCGATGGGCGTCTGAAACGGCGGGGGTCGGCGCCGTCTGCGCCCTGGGCCTATGCCGGCGTACGGATCATGAAGCCGCAGGTTTATGACGGCCGACCGGCCGAGCGCTTCTCGGCTGTGAAAGTCTGGGAAGAGCTGATCCCGGCAGGGCGGCTTCGGGGGCTCGCACTCGACTCCTTCTGGCTGCATGTCGGTGATCCGGGTGCGCTCAAGGATGCAGAAATGTGGGTTGCCTGTCATGGCGGCTGATGCGCTGTTCGGACCGGATGCGCCGCGTATCCGGACGATCGCGCCGGGGACGGCTTTCGTTCGGGAGCTCGCCCGGGCGCTGGCGGAGGAAACGGGGCTCGCCGGCCGCCCTGACGCCCTTGCCGACGCCATCATCTATGTTCCCAACCGGCGTTCGGCGCGGGCCCTGTCCCTTGCCTTGTTCGATGCCGCGGGCGGCGCAACGCTTCTGCCACCGGACATCCGCGCGCTCGGCGATCTCGACAGCGGCGAGCCGCCGCCGATTGCAGAACTGGCACTGTCGGGTATGGCGCCGCCACTTTCCGGTGCGCAGCAAATCGGCGTTCTGGCCCAGCTAGTACGGCAATACTATCAGACCGCCATGGAGACCGAACTGCCGCCTGCGGCAGCGCTCGCTTCTGCGCGGGAGCTTATCCGGCTGCTTGAACAGGCGGCCATGAGCGAGACTGCCGATTGGGGCAGATTGGAGTCGCTTGGTCTCACCGGTGATATTGCCGCGCACTGGGCACGATCGGCGGATTTCCTGAAGATCGTGACGGATCTCTGGCCGGACTGGCTGGCCGAGCATGGCGCCGCTGATCCTTTTCGCGAACGGCTGCGAGCGGCCAGGGCGCTTGCCGATCACTGGCGTGATACACCCCCGACCGGGCCGGTCATCATTGCGGGCTCAACCGGCGCGACGCCGCCGGGGCGCATATTGATGCGTTCGGCGCTGAACATGCCGAGGGGGCTGATCGTGCTGCCCGGACTTGATACCGGCCTGACGGATGAACAGTGGAACGAAATTGCCGCCACGCCCGGGCACCCGCAGAACACATTGATCCGGACACTGAAAGCACTGGACTGTTCACCAACTGAGGTGGCTGGATGGCCTGGTCTCGCCGAGACTGTTGAGGGCAGGGCCCGGGCACGGCTGATCCACGAAGCGCTGGCACCGGCGGAGGCAACGTCTGACTGGCGCGAGACTCTGGAAAGCTTGGCGCAAGCAAGCGGCGAGGACATCGAGGCGTTCGTTTCCAAAGGCCTGTCCGGGTTGAGTGTGGTTGCGGCCCCGAATGAGGCCGCCGAAGCAGAAGCGGCGGCGCTGCTGATGCGACAGGCGCTTGAGACGCCCGGCGAGACAGCGGCGTTGGTGACGCCCGATGCCGGGCTGGCGCGGCGGGTTTCAGCGCTGCTCCAGCGTTGGGGCGTTCATGTGCCGCCTTCCGCGCCGGTGCCGTTGGGAAGAACGCCGGCGGGAAGCCTTATCGGGCTGTGCGCGCGCTGGGCGGCAGACCCCGGCGATCCGGCCGCGATGGCGGCTGTGCTGCAACATTCCTTTGTCCGCTCCCGGACCGATGCGCGCAGGCTGGACCTTTATTTCCTGAGGGGCCCAAGGCGTTGGCGCAGTCTTGAGGAGCTGGCGGCGAGTATCGAGATTCGTCATACGCTGGAGCCCTATCCCCCCTTTCGGCCAGAGGACCAGATCGAAGCGGCAGCGCTTGTCCGCCGGATCATGGACATTTTCGACGATGCGCAGGCGGATCTTTCCGGGGTCGATCGTATCACCGCCGATGAGGCCGCGCGGCGGGTGGCTGCCCTCGCTGGGGCGATCAGCGAAACGCCGTTGCCCTGGGCGGGTGAGGATGGGGCAGGGGCGTCAAAACTACTGCAGCGCCTCGCTGATCTCGGCCCGTTTCTTGGCGAGATGTCGCCAGAGGCGTTTGCCGACCTCGTCGATGCCGAAGCGGCCAATCTCGACATTCAGACGGGTGAGCCGGAGCATCCGCGCCTTTCGATCTGGGGGCCGCTGGAGTCTCGCCTTCAGTCTGCGGACCTGTTGATACTTGCGGGGCTGAACGAGGACATCTGGCCGGAACGCCCGCCTGCCGATGCGTTCCTCCCGCGGCGATTCCGCCAGCCACTCGGCCTCGCCGATCCGGAGGAGCGGATGGGTCTTTCCGCGCATGACTTTGCGCAACTGGCTTCGGCGCCAAAGGTCATGATGCTTTACTCGGCGCGGCGCGATGACAGCCCCGCGGTGGCCTCGCGCTGGGTCTGGCGGTTGCGCGCCGTTGCCGAGGCTGCGTTTGGCGAGCGCACGGGCGCGGTGCTGAACGGCGATGCCGGCGCGCTGATGCGCTGGGTCGAGGCGCTACACCGGCGCGGTATCGGCTCGCTGCAGACGTTCAGCGCCGAACCAAGGCCAAGGCGGCGCGCGCCTGAACACTGGCCCGAGCGCCTGTCGGTGACCCGGGTCGACCGGCTGCAGCGTGACCCTTATTCCTTGTGGGCGGAAGACGTGCTCGGCTTGAAGCAGGTTGACATGCTGGGGGCGCCGTTCGCGGCCAATCTCCGCGGCACGGCCATCCATGCGGCCCTTGAGACGTTCGAGGACGACGGCGTCAGCAAGGATCAGTCAACACTGCTTGAGCTACTGCGATCCGAACTGGCAAAAGCCGGCGAGTTGGCGGCCGCTTGGGAAGGGCGACAAGCGATCTGGGAGGATGTGGCCGCCTGGTATCTTGCCTGGCGCAACGGCCGCGATATCGCCGGTCCATTGCATCGGGAGGTGCGCGGCAAGCTGGCGTTCGAGATTGGCGCGCATCCCTTCATATTGTCGGCGACCGCCGACCGGATCGAGCGGACCTCGACCGGCGGTCTTGTGATTGTCGACTTCAAGACCGGGCAGCCGCCAAGTGACAGCGCGATCGCCGCGGGCTTCGACCAGCAGATGCCGTTGCAGGCGATTATTGCCGCGGCTGGCGGATTTGAGGGCGTTTCCGCTGGTCGGGTTGAGGCGGCCGAATATGTTTCGATCCGCGGCCGGCCGGAAGCGAGGCGCGTTGGCGAGAGCAGCCGGAGCCCCAAGACGCTCGAGGAAATGGTAGCCGTCGCCGGCGACGGCCTGAGCCGGCTGATCGGCGCCTATCGCGACCCGGACGCTGCGTTTGCGTCTTCGCCGCGCGTGCAGTTCGTGAAGTATGACTATGGCTACAACCTCCTGGCGCGCCGTGCTGAGTGGAACCGGGACACAGCCGGTGGGGACGGCGGCGATGACTGATCCGCAGACGCACAAGGAGCAGTTCAAGAAGGCGATTGAAGCACAGGCCCAAGCGGCTGATCCGGATGTGTCGGCCTTTGCGACGGCCAATGCGGGCAGCGGAAAGACGAAGGTGCTGATCGACCGGGTGGCACGTCTGCTGCTGCGCCGCGGGGATGGCCGGCCTGGCGCGAAGCCAGATTCCATCCTCTGCATCACCTATACTCGCGCGGCCGCCAATGAGATGCTGACGCGGCTGTTTGCGACGCTGGGCCGCTGGGCGGTGATGGCGGATGATGACCTGCGCGAGACATTGGCGGACCTGGAACAGAGAGAGCCGGCAACTTACCAGCATGATGATCTGAGGGCTGCGCGGGCGCTCTTTGCCCAGGCCCTGGAAACACCGGGCGGCCTCCGGATCGAGACCATCCACGCATTCTGTGCTCGCATCCTGCGCCGTTTTCCGCTCGAGGCGGGCGTCGTTCCGGGCTTCACCGAACTGGAGGATCGCGAAGCGCGTGCCTTGTGGACAGCGGCGAAGGAGGCGGCGATCCTCGAGGCGGCGCGGTCGCGTCCTCAGGACCTGGCGTTGATTGCCCGCGAGGCGATGAATGAGGGAGCAGCCAGCGCCCTTGATGCGCTCAAAGTCAGCGCGGGCGCAGTCATGCAGTTTGCGGAGCTTCACGATTTTATCCCGGAACGGATGGAAGCGGCATTGCGGGCAGATCTTGGTGCGCCAGTCGAGACGTCTGCGGAACTGCTGGCGGCGGCAATGGGGCCTGCTCTGCCGCGTGACGCCATCCGCGAGGCCGCAGGCGTGCTGCGGACGGGCGCGGCGAGCGACCAGAAGTCCGCCGATGTGCTGGAGGGGGTGCTGGCAGCGCAGGGAGCGGACGCCGCCTGGGGCGCCTATCAGCCCTTCTTCATTACTGAAAAAGGCGAACTTCGGGCGAAAAATCCCTACACCAAGAAGCTCGGTGAGACGTTTCCGTTGCTGCCGGCCTATTTCCAGATGAAGGACGGCGAGGGTCGCGAGGTCGCACGGATACGGACATTGATCGACGCCCTCCTGCGGGCCAGAGCGTTCGAGCGTACGGCGGCGCTGCTGCGCGTTGGCGTACCGGCCTTGCGGGCCTATCAGCAGGAGAAAAGCCGGCGCACTGCGCTCGACTTCGATGACCTTATCCGGGCAACGCGCGATCTGCTTGAAGCCGAGGGCATGTCCAACTGGGTGCTATACAAGCTCGATGGAAGCATTTCGCATGTGCTGCTCGACGAAGCGCAGGACACCAGCCCGGAACAGTGGGACCTGATCCGGGCGCTGACGACTGAATTCGGAGCCGGTATGGGCGCCGAACGGTCAGACGAGCCGCGCACAATGTTCATCGTCGGCGATGAGAAGCAGTCCATCTATTCGTTCCAGGGCGCAGAACCGGCGCGGCTGCTGACCGAGACGCGGCGCCTGTCGGAGCGTATGCCGGGCACGGCAGGGGTGGAAATGCTGATGTCATTTCGCTCATCGCCCGAGGTGCTGACCTTTGTCGATACCGTCTGGAACCTGTCGCCGCCGGCAGATGCGGCGGTGGATGACGAGCCGCCGCGCACCGCAGACCTGATCCGCCATACGGCTCACCGCTGGAATGAACCCGGCGTCGTGGAGTTGTGGCCGATTGCGCCGAAGACCGAGGATGAAGATGCGGACGCCTGGGAGCGTCCGGTGGATATCGTGCGGCAGACTTCGCCTAAGGCGAAACTGGCGGCTGGCGTGGCGCGCGCCGTCCGGCGCATGATCGAACGGGGGGACGCTGTCTGGGAGAGTGGCCGGCAGCGCCCGGTGCGGCCGGAAGATGTGCTCATCCTCGTCACCAAGCGGCAGGGCGGTCTGTTCGAATCGCTGATCACGTCATTGAAATCAGAGGGTCTGCCTGTGGCCGGTGCCGACCGGCTGACGCTTTCGGACTTCATCGGTGTGCAGGATTGCCTCAACCTGATGCGGTTTGCGGCCCTTGATCTGCGGGATCTCACCGTGGCTGAGATTCTGCGCGGGCCGTTCGTCGGGCTTGTCGATGATGATCGCTACCTGTTTCCGCTCGCCGCCTCGCGGCCGCGCGGCGAGAGCCTATGGTCCAGAGTGAAAGCGAGCGCGGATGCGGATGTCGTGGCCGCGGCACAGTTTCTTCAGGGTCTGCTCGACCGGGCCCATCTGCCGCCGTTTGAATTTCTGAGCCATGTGCTCGACCGGCCCGACGGCTCCGGGCTTACGGGCTGGGAAAAACTCAACGCACGGCTCGGCACACCCGCACGTGATCCGGTTGAGGCATTGCTCACGCGGGCATTGAGCTATGACGCTGCGGCGCCCGCTTCGATTCAGGCATTCGTTGCGGCGATGGAGGCTGAGGCCGTGGAGATCAAGCGCGATCTCGCTGAGGCGGGCCGGGAAGTGCGTGTGATGACGGTGCACGGGGCGAAGGGCCTTCAGGCGCCAGTCGTGATCCTGCCGGATACGACGGCGAAGCCGAAAATCGGCGCCGCTGCGGTTCTCTCCAGCGCGAATGCGGTGGTCTGGTCGCCGCGCAAGGACACTGATGCCGAGGCCTCGCGGCGGGCAAGGGCGATTGCGGAGGCGAAACAGCGCGAGGAACACCGCCGCCTGCTCTACGTGGCGCTGACCCGCGCGCAGGACCGGCTGATCATTGCCGGGCATTGGCATGGGCCTTCCGGCGACGGCAAGCCCGGATATGACAAGGAGTCCTGGTATGCACTCTGCTCGGCGGCGATGGAGGCCCTGGCGCCTGAGCCTTTCGAGGATGGCCTGCGTGTCGGCTCGGTCGCGCCGGCACCCTGCGCGGAGGGCGAAGCCGACGAGGAGGCCGCAACGCTCCCCCGCTGGGCGCTGGAGCGGGCTGAGCCGGACCCGGCAGGACGCAGGCTGTCTGCGCCGACAAGTCTGCTCGGCCCCCGCACGCGGGTGGTGGCTCCGTTCGATGCCCGACGAGAGGCACGCCTGAAGCGCGGGAGGGCGATCCATGCCCTGCTGCAATACTTGCCGGAACTACCCGAAGACCAAAGGGAGGCGGCTGCCGACAGCTATCTTGCGCGCGATCCGGAACTCAGCCAGGCGGCCCGCGCCGAAATCAAGGGCGCCGCTCTTGGCATCCTGCTTGACCGGGAGCTCGGCGATCTTTTCCGCAAAGGCGGGCGGGCGGAGGCCGCCATCATCGGGACGGCGCCGGAGCTGCCGGAAGGAACCGTAATCAATGGCAGGGTCGACAGGCTCGTAATCACACCTGAGCGTGTGCTCGTCATCGACTTCAAGACCGACCAGCCGGCGCCGGATGAGCCGGAAGGTGTTGCTGAGAGCTATCTCATGCAGATGGCGGCCTATTGGGCCGTTCTCCGGAAGGCATATCCGCGCCGAAAGGTCGTTGCAGCACTTTGCTGGACAGACGGGCCGAAACTGATGGAACTGCCCGAAGCGATGCTTTTAGACGTTCTCACAAGTGCCCGCGCGCTTGTTTGACTTGTCGAAAGAGTCCCTATGTATCCGTTGCAGACTGTGAATGACGGCAGAAGGAGCCGCGAGAATGGCGACGATTGATGTAACTGAAGACGATTTTGACGGTGTGGTGACCGGTTCGGACCTACCCGTCGTGGTGGATTTCTGGGCGGAATGGTGTGGGCCCTGCAAGCAGATGTCGCCCCATCTGGAGGCCGTTGCCGAGGAAATGACCGGCAAGGTCAAGATCGTGAAGATCAATGTCGACGACCATCCGCTGGTCGGGGCGCGCTATGGTGTACGCGGCCTGCCGACGCTGCTGATGTTCAAGGATGGCAAGGTCGCCGCGACGCGGAACGGCGCCATGAACCGCCAGGCGCTGACCGACTGGATCAAACAGAGCCTTTAGCCGGGCCGCCTAAACTGTCTCGCTGGTCAGTGAGATGAACACGTCTTCAAGGTCGGGGGCCTCTGTCGAGAGGTCCCCGATGCTTATTCCGGCCCCGCGCACCCGCTCAAGCAGCCGCCCGATGCCGGTCTCACTGGTTCGGAACGTAATTGCCAGGCTGCCATCCGGGCGTAGCTTCGCATCAAGCCCTGCAAGATCTTTCGGCACCTCGGTCAGCGCGTCCTTTGGCTCGATAACCAGCGTTTTGTAGTCCAGCCGCGAGAGGAGCTGTGGCGTCGGCTCGCAGGCGACGATTTCGCCATGGTTTACGATGGCGATCGTGTCGCAGAGCTCTTCTGCCTCTTCGAGATAGTGCGTCGTCAGGATGATCGTCGTGCCCTGGGCATGCAGTTCGCGGACGTAGTTCCAGAGCAGCCGGCGCAACTCGACATCTACGCCAGCTGTCGGCTCGTCGAGAATCAACACCGGCGGATTGTGGACCAGCGCCTTGGCGACCATGAGCCGGCGCTTCATGCCGCCGGACAGCTGGCGAACATAGGCATCTTTCTTGTCCGCAAGGCCCAGAGCGGTCAGGATTTCTTCCGAACGGCGTTCGGCTTTCGGGACACCATAAAACCCCGCCATAAGCTCCAGCATTTCAAACGGGGTGAAGAAAGGATCGGCCACGATCTCCTGATTGACAACCCCGATTGCTGCGCGGCTCTGGCGGGGGTGCTGATCGATATCGAGCCCCCAGATTCGGGCGCTGCCGGATGTTTTCTTCACCATCCCCGCCAGAATGTTGATGAAGGTCGACTTGCCTGCGCCATTTGGACCGAGAAGGCCAAAGATGGAGCCGGTCGGGATGGCGAGGCTAATGCCCTTCAGGGCCTGTTTTTCCGGCATTTTTCCGGACGCCGCATAGGTTTTCCGCAGATCGCGGACTTCGATGGCATAGGCGGGTGCCTGCATAGTCTGTTCATCCCGATGGCAGGCGCCTTGCGCGGTCCATGCCCAGTCTTTAGTTAGGTGACGGCTGGCCGCGCCGCAAGGAAGGGCGAGGCAGTCAACTCAGGAGACTCAAAGGCATGCCCGCGAAACGCGATGTCTTCACGCCGCCAGAAATTTCCATGGTCACGAGCCACAAGGTCTCCTGCAATGGCGGCGGCGGCGCACTCGGCCATCCCCGTGTCTGGTACGAAATGGGCGATGACGATTTCGTCGAATGCAAGTATTGCGACCGCCGGTTCGTGCTGATCGGTGGCAAGCATGATCCTGCGCGAGCCCGCTGAGGGAGGCGGCCAGAAGGACCGGTGACACGCCCATGCGTATCCTGATTGCAGGCGGGGGCATCGGCGGGCTGACAGCGGCGCTGGCATTTCAGAAAGCTGGCCATGAGGTTTGCGTCCTCGAACAGGCGCCGCAGATCGCCGAGGTCGGCGCCGGACTGCAGATAAGCCCAAACGGGATGAAGGTGCTGGATGCGCTGGGGGTGTCGGCCCGCGTTGCCCGCGATGCTTTCCGGCCAAGGGCGCAGGAGCTTCGCCTGGGCCGAAGCGGTATGCGGATCCTGTCAATACCTCTGCGTGAGGCATCGCAGGCAAGATGGCGGGGCGAGTATCTCCACATCCACAGGGCGGACCTGATCGACGCCCTGCAGGGCGCCTTGAAGGACAAGGCACCGGAGGCCCTGCAGCTCGGCGCGCGCGTCAGCGGCTACCGGGCCGAAGCGGGCGGCGTGACGGCCGAGCTGGCGAACGGGCAGCAAGTCTCTGGCGATCTTCTTGTCGGCGCAGACGGAATTCACTCCGCGATCCGTCAGCAGATGCTCGGACCGGACAAGCCGCGCTATACTGGCAATGTTGCGTGGCGCGCGGTCGTGCCTGTGTCAAAGCTGGGCGACTATCCGCCGCCTGAGACGGCGTGCGTATGGGTTGGCAAGCGCCGCCATGCCGTGACCTACCGGTTGCGGCGGGGGAGCCTTGCCAATTTCGTCGGCGTCGTCGAAAGCGCAGAGCCCGGCGACGAATCCTGGACAGCTGTCGGCGCGCGCGAACAGGCGCTGAAGGATTTCAAGGGCTGGAATCCGATTATCCTTCGTATCATCGATGAGGCGCCGCTTTTGCTGCGCTGGGCGCTTTATGACCGGCCGGAGCTGCCGCGCTGGCATGACGGGCGGGCCGCACTGCTCGGCGATGCCTGCCATCCGATGTTGCCCTTTCTGGCGCAGGGGGCCGTCATGGCGATCGAGGACGCCTTCATTCTGGCGCGGGAAGTGAGCCAGGGAGGAGACATCGCGGCGGCGCTCTCCGCCTATGAAGCGCAGCGCAAGCCGCGAGCCTCGCGTGTGCAGGCGGTGGCGCGCCAGAATGCGTCGCTTTTCCATCGATCCAATCCCCTGTTCCAGCTCGGCACCTACGGACCGATGTGGACCGCCGGCAAATTCCTGCCGGGCGTTGTCCATGGCCGGCATGACTGGCTCTACGGCCATGATGTGACCGATCCGGGCTAAGGGTTGCAGCGCGGCGCCAATTCGGCCACCACTCGCCAGGGTAACGTAGAGGAAGCGGCGCGTCTGATGCTGTCTGTGCTGGATATATTCAGGGTCGGTATCGGCCCGTCGAGTTCTCATACTGTTGGCCCGATCCGGATCGGCAACCGTTTCGTGGCGCATCTGGCCTCGGCTGGCAAACTGTCCGAGGTTGCGCGGATCGAAGCGGAGCTGCAGGGGTCGCTGGCCTTGACGGGCGCCGGGCATGCTACGCCCAAAGCCGTTATACTCGGCCTGCTCGGGTTTGAACCGGAAACTTTGGACCCCGATGATGCCGAGCGGCTGGTGGCAGACGTCTATCAGCACAGACGGCTCAGGCTTGCGGAGGGCCAGAGTCTCGTATTCGATCCCGAGACGGACATCCGGTTCGCGTATGACGTCATGCCAAACCTGCATCCGAACGGACTGCGTATCCGGGCTTTCGATACGTCCGGCGGTGTCATCGCTGATGAGACATGGTTCTCGACCGGGGGCGGCTTCATCGCGACGCGAAAGCAGCTCGAAAAGCCGGTGGAGGATGACATTCTGCCCGTTGGCGATCCGGTTCCTCACGAGTTCACTTCAGCAGCGCAGCTGCTTTCGATCTGCGCTGCTGAGGGGCTTGCCATTGCGGAGGTGATTGCGGCCAATGAGGATGCAAAACGCCCGAGAGCCGAGACCGAGGCAGCGCTTGACCGGATTGCGGCCGTTATGATGGCCTGTATTGACCGGGGACTTGTGCGGAAGGGTGAACTCCCCGGCGGACTCAACGTCCGCCGCCGCGCCCCGGAAATCTGGCAGAAACTTCGGCATACCCCGCCTTCTAATGAGCGCGAGCAATTGTTCGACTGGCTGAATGTTTATGCGATGGCTGTGAATGAGGAGAACGCAGGCGGCGGACAGGTCGTAACCGCGCCGACAAACGGGGCGGCTGGCATCATCCCGGCGGTCATCCGCCATTACTGCGCGGACACGG
>CAYQRX010000050.1:0-14619 GCA_964419865.1 uncultured Hyphomonas sp.
CGGTTGATCGCTGCTGTCGACGACTTCTGTCGCAAGGGCGCTCTGTCCGAGGGCGTGCTCGATGCGTTCACGGAGGATTGGTCGAAAGCGGAGCAGCTGGAGATCATCGCGCTTTGCGGCGCCTATCACACAGTCAGCCTTGTTGCGAATGCTGCGCGCCTTGCGCCGGAACCGTTTGCAGCGCGTTTCCCTGTTGCGTAAGTCAGGCCCGAGCAAGCTCCGCCACATGTTCCGCAATCGACAGTGAGGAGGTCAGCCCCGGGCTTTCGATGCCGAGAAGGTTGATAAGGCCGGCGCTGCCATGGGTCTCGGGCCCTTCAATGCGGAAATCGCCGGACGGGGCGCCTTCGGGCACCAGTTTGGGGCGCACCCCGGAATAGTCGGGGGTCAGCCGGTCCGGCGTCAGGCCCGGCCAGTAGCGCGCGGCTTCGGCATGGAACAGCGCCGCCCGGGCCGGGTCCACCAGGTAGTCAAAGGGCGGCGCCGCGTTCCCGGCCAGCCATTCCACGTCCGGCCCGATCTTGCCGCGCCCGGCGAGGTCGATGGTCAGGTGCAGGCCGAGGCTCGCCGTCGTCGGCATCGGATAGATGAGGCGGGAGAAGGGGGTCTTGCCGCTGATGGTGAAATAGCTGCCCTTGACATAATACGCGGTGGGCAGGCGCCCAGTGTGCGGCCCCTCGATGGCGGCCGCGACCCGGATGGCGTTGTGGCCGGCGGCGTTGACGACGCATCTGGCGCGGATCGTCGCCGGATTGTCTCCGCCCGTCTCCAGCCGGACATGGCCCGCCTCGACCGCGCCGGAGACGAGCGGCGTGCCGAATGCAATCGAGGCGCCGGCATCTTCCAGGTCGCCCTGCAGCGCCAGGAAATAGGCATGGCTGTCGAAGATGCCGGAGACCGGCGAGTGGATGGCGGCGCTCACATCCGGGCTCAGCGCCGGTTCCATCCGCCGCGCCTCATCCCCGCTGATCAGTCGCAGCTCCTCCACCCCGTTGGCTTCGGCCCGGAGAAGGATCGCGCCCAGTTCGGACGCCTCGGCCTCACCGATGGCGACGACCAGCTTGCCGCAGCGTTTCACAGCGATGCCGCGCTCTTCCAGATAGGTGTAGAGCATTCGGCGCCCGGCGACGCAGTGGCGCGCCTTCAGGCTGCCGGTGGGATAGTAGAGCCCGGCATGGATGACTTCGGAATTGCGCGAGGAGGTGTGCATCGCGATCTGGTCTTCGGCCTCCAGCACGATCACCTCTCGGCCCGCCCGCGCCAGCTCGCGGGCCGCCGCCAGGCCGATCACGCCTGCGCCGATCACCACCACATCTGCTTCAAAACTGTCTGCCATTCGCCCGCCGCTCGCCGGAATCACCGATCCGGACTATTATCAGGGCTAATGTTAAGGCGCAGTTTGATTCTCCTTGGTTTTGTCATGCTGGCCGCCGCGCCGGCCCATGCAGACATTCGCGCAGCCACGGATGCCTTCCGGGCGGGCCAGTATGAAACGGCCTTCGACAAGGCCGGCGCCGAGCCGACGGCGGATGCACATGCCTTCCGCGCCCGCGTGCTGCTGGCCAAGGCGATGTCCGGGGAGACCGATCCGCCTGCGAGCCTGATCGAGACGGCGCTCGCCGAGGCGAATGCCGCGCTGGCGCTCGACCCAGCGCATGGCGAGGGGCGGCTGCAGAAGGCGATCGCCCTGTCCCTGATCCTGCGCCCGATGAGCGCCGGAGAGGCGAGCCGCACCGGCTATGGGGAACGCTCCCGCGCGCTGGCCGAGGGCGTGCTGGCGGACGATCCGGAGAATTTCTACGCCCATGGTTTCCTCGCCGTCTGGCATGTCGAGGTGGTCCGGCGCGGCGGCCTCATCGGCTCGGCGCTCCTGGGGGCGAGCCTGCGCACGGCCCGCCGTCATTATGAGGCGGCCATCCATCTCGCGCCGGATGATACGGGGCTGCACTGGCAATGGGCCCGTGCCCTCGCTGCGCTCGATGCAAGAAAATACCGCCGTGAGATCGAAACCGCCCTTGCCGCCGCGGTCGCCATTGATCCGCAGACGGATCTGGACAGGGTGATGCAGGCGCGCGCGCAGAAGCTGCTTGCCGCTTTCGCGGATGAGCCGGCCCTCGCAATCGAACGGCGAGCTCAGCAGATGCTGTAGGGTCGGCTTAATCTGTCCCGGCGAACACGGCCTTGATGAAGCTGCGATACAGCATCACCTGCTGGGGCAGGAGGCGCGGGTCGCGGATCGCCTTCGACAGGATGATGCCGCCGTCCACAATGGCTGAGAACATGTCGGCAAGGGCGTCGAAATCCACGTCGACTTTCGGCGGATATTTTTCGGCAATCAGCTCCAGGCGGCCACGAAACATCTCGCGCCAGGTCAGCTGTCCGCTGGCATAGAGGTTGCGGATATCCTGGCTGAACAGATGTTCCTGATAGGAATAGGCCGCCACCATACAGCCCGGATGGCCGTTCGGCAGGTCGCTCAGCCGGTCGGCCAGCATCTTCAGGAAGATCAGGAAGCCATGCAGCGGGTCCTCGTTCAGCGAGTCCGCCAGCGCGAACATTTCGTGCAGCATAACCGTCTCATCGTCCAGGTAACGTTGCAGCAGGGCCCTGGCGAGATCGTTCTTGTCGCGGAAATGATAGAAGAAGCCGGATTTTGTAATCCCGGCCTCGGCGATGATCTCTTCGATCGAGGTCGCCGCAAAGCCTTTGTTGAGAACGGCGGCCTGCGCAATGTCGAGGATTCTCAGGCGCGTCTGCTCGCCTTTGGTCAGTGTCTGGACAGTCATCGCGTTACCCTTCGGGGAGGTACTGTACCGCAAGTGCAGTTCTTTGGCGCGATACAGAAGGCTTTTCAACCAGTCTCTCGAGCCCGCCTTCTATCCTTTTGATATTTCGAGCAAAAAAATTTCTCTGCTTTCCGCACCACGCGTCTTCTATCCGGCCGGGGCCGGCTTTCGTAGGCATAAGGCACCCCGGACCCCTCCCGCCGGGACCAGAAAAGGAAACTTGCAGATGTTGAAAGACAGGTACGGAAACGCCGTCTCCACCCATTCGGAAACGGCGCTTGCCCACTATAATGAGGCCCTCGGCCTTATCCACCTCTATCGCGGAGATCCGGTTGCGGCGCTGGACGCGGCGCTTGGCGAAGACCCCGACTTCGGCAGTGCCTGGGCGGCACGGGCGGCCCTGCTCGTGCAGCAGACGGACAGGGCGTATGCAGATGAAATCGACCGCAGCCTGCGCGCCGGTGCGGCCGCGCGCCTGAATGACCGGGACAGGGCCCATCTCGCTGCGGCGAAAGACTGGGCGGACGGCCGTATGCATGACGGTATCATCCGCCAGGCACGGATCGCGCACGAGACCCCGCGCGATGTTCTGGCGGTTCAGTTCGCCCATACCGGCTGCTTTTTTGTCGGCATGCCGGCTGAGCTGCGCGACTGGCCGCTTCAGGCCCTGCGGGCCTTTTCCCGCGATGAGGACGGCTATGGTGTCCTCTCCGGCATGGCGGCGTTCGGCCTGGAAGAGTGCGGCGACTATTTCCGCGCCGAAACCTTCGGGCGCGAGGCTGTGAGCCTCGACCCGCGCGACGGCTGGGCCGTTCATGCCGTGGCGCATGTCCATGAGATGCGCGGCGATCTCGATGCCGGCATCCCCTGGCTGGCCGACAGCGCAGACCAGTGGTCGCCCGAGAGCGGATTTTCCTATCACAACTGGTGGCATCTGGCGCTGCTCTATCTCGACGCCGGCAATATCACCGAAGTGCTGCGCCTCTATGACGAGCGGGTGCGGCCGAACCCGGAGGCCGAGGTCATCCTCGAGGCGATTGATGCGTCGGCATTGCTCTGGCGCCTGCATCTGGAAGGTGTTGATGTGTCCGGTCGGTTTGCGCCGCTCGCCTCAGCCTGGGAACGGACGGTGGAAGACGGGCTGTATGCCTTCAACGACCTGCACGCCCTGATGGCTTTTATCGGCGCAGGCCGCGATGACCTGAGTGGGCAGGTGTTGAAGACCCTCCGCCGCGCAGCGGACGGGCAGGGCGACAATGCCTATATGACGCGCGCTGTCGGCCTGCCGCTCGCAGAAGGCTTCATTGCCTTTGGCGCCGGACGATATGATGAGGCGGCGGAGAAAATTCTCTCCGTGCGCGGCATAGCGCAGCGGTTCGGCGGCAGCAACGCCCAGCGCGACATCCTCACCCTGACGGCGCTGCACGCGGCCATCCGCGGCGGCATGCGGCGGACGGCCGAGGCGCTCGCCGATGAGCGCCTGCAGCACAAGCCCCTCAGCCCCTGGGCCGGTCAGCTGGCGCAGAAGGCGGCGGCTATCCCTGAAGCGGGACGCCTCGCGCTTGCCAGCTGAAACACATAAAAGGGATGCAGGAAGGACGAGGCAGCCGGGAAACCGGCTGCCTCAATCTTCAAGCGGCTCTACTCCGCCGCAACCGTCGCGTCGGCATGCGCTTCCATTTCCGAAAGGAAACGTTCGGCGTCGAGGGCGGCCATGCAGCCCATGCCCGCGGCGGTGACGGCTTGGCGATAGGTCTCATCCGTCACATCGCCGGCGGCGAACACACCGGGGATCGAGGTGCGCGGCGAGCCAGGCTCGGTGATCAGGTAACCATTCTCGCGCATCGGCAGCTTGCCAACGAAAAGCTCCGTAGACGGCGCATGGCCGATGGCGATGAAGATGCCATGGACCGGCACATCCTGCACCGCGCCGGTGTTCACATCGCGAATGCGCGCTGCCGTGACGCCGAGTGGCTGTTCGTCACCGATGACCTCATCCAGCGTATGGTTCCAGATCACCTCGACTTTCGGGTTCTTGAACAGGCGGTCCTGCAGGATTTTCTCGGCCCTGAAACTGTCGCGGCGGTGGACGACGATGACCTTGGAGGCGAAGTTCGTCAGAAACAGGGCCTCTTCGACGGCAGTATTGCCGCCGCCAATGACCATCACTTCCTTGCCGCGATAGAAGAAGCCGTCGCAGGTCGCGCAGGCCGAGACGCCGAAACCCTTGAATTTCTCCTCGCTCGGCAGCTCCAGCCATTTCGCCTGCGCGCCGGTGGAGATGATTACCGAATCGGCGGTGTAGACCGTGCCGCTCTCGCCGACGGCCTTGAAGGGGCGGGTCTCGAAATCGACGCTGGCGATGTGATCATTGGCGACCTTGGCGCCCATCTTCTCGGCATGTTCCTGCATCTTCACCATGAGTTCCGGGCCCTGGATCTCGGCAAAGCCCGGATAATTCTCGACATCCGTGGTGATGGTCAGCTGCCCGCCGGGCTGCATGCCGGTGACGACCAGCGTGTCGCGCATCGCGCGGGCGGCATAGACGGCGGCCGTCCAGCCGGCCGGGCCAGACCCGATGATCAGGATTTCGGCATGTCGTGTTTCGGCCATCGGGGCCTCCTTGAAGCGTCTCTCGTATCCGGCAACCAGCGCCATATGGGGCGTGAAGGGCGAGGGTTAAAGCGCTGCGCGCCCGGCTGCAAGGCAGCTATTCAGGCTCGGAGACGATCTCCACGGTGGCATGGGAGACGTTGAAGGCTTCGGCGAGCCGCGCCTTGACCTCACGGCGCAGGGTTTCGGGGTTTGCGCCGGGCGCGGCGGTCACCTCCAGGGTCACCAGCGGGCGCGATTCGGTCAGCGCCCAGGCATGGACATGGCCGACATGCGCCACGCCGGGGACATTCGCGGTCAGGTCTGCGACGATCCGGGGCGATTCCAGCCCTTCGGGTGTCCCTTCCAGCAGGATATGCGCCGACTGGCGCATGATCCGCACCCCGGCGACGGCCACCAGCAGGGCCACCAGCGTCGACAGGATCGGATCGGCCGGCGTCCAGCCGGTCCAGAGGATAACGGCCGCCGCCGCGATCGCCGCAACCGATCCGAGCAGGTCGCCGGCCACATGCCAGAGCGCGCCGCGAAGGTTCAGGTCGTGCTGGTCCCCGCCGTGCAGGATGCGGAAGGCGACGATGTTGACGAGGAGGCCGCCAGCCGCCACCGCCATCATGATCCCGCCCAGCACCTCGACCGGCTCCAGCAGGCGGTGAATGGCCTCCCAGACGATCCAGATGGCGAGCAGGATCAGCAGCACGCCATTGGTGAAGGCGGCGAGGATCTTCATCCGCGCAAAGCCATATGAGCGGGCCGCATCGGCCGGGCGCTCTCCCAGCTTGTAACCGAGCCAGGCGAGCACCAGCGAGCCGGTATCGGTCAGCATATGGGCGGCGTCCGCCAGCAGGGCGAGCGAGCCGGAAATCAGCCCGCCCACGACCTCGGCGATCATGAAGGTGCCCGTCAGGACAGCAGCAATGGCCACCCGGCGGCGCGAATCGGCGGTGCCCATATCGGCATGATGCGCGTGATGGGCGTGGCCGGCATGGTCGTGGTCATGGTCCAGGCCATGGGCGTGTGCATGGTCGTGGGCGCCCTGCCGCGCTGTGCAGGTCGCACCGGCGCCGTGCGCATGGTCGTGATCGCGCTCATGATCATGGTCATGGACGCCGGAGGAAGGTTTGCCGGAGTGCGAATGGGTCATCTTGCCTGCCGGGTTGGCGCCTGCCACCCGCGAAGGCAAGGGGTGCGTGATAGCATAACCCCGTGCCGGCCCTACCCGCGCCCTTGCCGCCGGCCGCCCGGCGGGCGAGGATCAGGCCCAGAGACAGAAAAAGCCGGAGGAAATTGCCCATGACACTGCCGCGCCTCAGACAGCTTGTGATCGCTGCCCGTTCGCTGGAGACAGCAGACCAGCTCGCCGAAGTTCTCGGCCTTGGCGAGCCCTATATCGATCCCGGCGTCGGCGTGTTCGACCTTGTGAACCGGGTCTATGCCATCGGCGACCAGTTCCTCGAAGTCGTTGTGCCGCTGAAAGACACCGCGCCAGCCGCCCGTTTCATCGCTCGCGGCGGGGAGGGGGGCTATATGGTCCTTGTCCAGACCGATGACATCCAAGACGTGCGCGCCCGCACCGCCGCCATGGGCATCCGGCATGTCTGGACCAGCGATCAGGATGAGATTTCCGCAACGCATCTGCACCCGGCCGATATTGGCGCGGCCATCGTCTCGGTGGATGCGCCCCATCCGCCGCAAAGCTGGCTCTGGGGCGGTCCGGGCTGGGAGCGGCGCACCGTGCCAGGCGCGTTGACCGGCGCGACCTTCACCGCGAAAGACCCGCCGCGCATGGCCGCACGCTGGGCCGAGGCGATCGGGGCCGAGGCGAGCGGCGGCTTCGTCCGCCTTGCCGATGCCGGGCTCGACTTCCGTCCGGGGCCGCAGGACCGGCTCACACAGTTCCGCATCCGCCTGGCAGAGCCCGGCGCCGCTGCGGCCCGTGCAGGCCGGCTGGGCCTGGAGGTCTCCGGCCGGGAAGTGAAGCTTTCCGGGGTCGGTCTGGTGCTTGAGGACTGAGCGCTACCAGAGATCCCGCTCGGGCGAGGCGGCACGGGCAAGCTTGCCCATCAGCCGGGCCAGTTCCATCTGCTCCTCGCCGTCGAGCGCGCTGACGAGCCGGGCCTCCTCCGCTTTGGCCAGCGGCACGATCAGCTCGTAGATGTCGGCGCCGGCCTTGGTGAGATAGAGGTTCGCGCGGCGCGCATCATCCGCCGAGGGGCGCCGCTCCAGATAGCCCATCTCGATCAGCCCGGCGACGGCGCGGCTGACGGCCACTTTGTCCATCTGCGTGCGCTGGCCGATTTCGGTGGCGCTGATGCCGGGCGTGTCGGCGGTGACCGCCATCACCCGCCACTGCCAGACCGAAAGGCCGAATTCGCGGTCATAAAGCTGCGCGATCCGCTGCGAGATCGCATTGGAGAGAACCGACAGCCGAAAGGGCAGGAAGGTGGAAAGGCGCAGTGGCGACGGGTCAGACATCAGGCGTCCCTGGTTTGAAGCAAGGCTTGCAGGCGGTGGCGGATTTAGTTACATATGAAACTATATCCGGAACCAACGCAAGACGGAGCCTTCTGCCATGGCTGATCTTTTCGACAACCCCGCCGGCCTCGACGGATTCGAGTTCATCGAGTTTTCCGCCCCGAAGAAAGGCATCCTCGAGCCGGTGTTCGAGACGATGGGCTTCACCAAGATTGCCCGGCACCGCTCCAAGGATGTCGAGCTGTGGCGCCAGGGCGGCATCAATCTGATCACCAATTACGAACCGAAATCCGCCGCCTGGTATTTCGCGCGCGAGCATGGCCCCTCGGCCTGCGGCATGGGCTTCCGCGTGCGCGATGCGCGCAAGGCGTATGCGCACCTGCTGGAACAGGGCGCCGAGCCGGTGCAGGTCGAGACCGGCCCGATGGAACTGCACATTCCCGGCATCCGCGGCATCGGCAATTCGATCATCTATCTCGTCGACCGGTATGACACCGGCGCTGGCGAGCTGACGATTTATGACATCGACTTCGAATACATTCCGGGTGCGGACAAGCACCCGGTCGGCGCCGGATTCAAGCTGATCGATCACCTGACGCACAACGTCTATGGCGGGCGGATGAAGTATTGGGCAGACTTCTACGAGAAGCTCTTCAACTTCCAGGAAATCCGCTATTTCGACATCAAGGGCGAATATACGGGCCTGACCTCCAAGGCGCTGACGGCGCCGGACGGGAAGATCCGCATTCCGCTGAACGAGGAAGGCAAGAGCGGCGGCGGCCAGATTGAGGAATTCCTGCGCGAGTTCAACGGCGAGGGCATCCAGCATATCGCCCTCATCTGCGACGATCTCTATGGCTGCTGGGACAGGCTGAAAAAGCTCGGTGTGCCGTTCATGACCCCGCCGCCGGCCACTTACTACGAGATGCTGGACGGGCGCCTGCCGGGACATGGCGAGGATGTCGCCGGCCTGCAATCGCGCGGCCTCCTGCTCGACGGCACCACCGAGGGCGGCAGCCCGCGCCTGCTGCTGCAGATTTTCGCTCAGCCGAAGATCGGCCCGGTCTTCTTCGAATTCATCCAGCGCAAGGGCGACTACAAGGACGGCTTCGGCGAGGGCAACTTCAAGGCCTTGTTCGAGAGCATGGAACGTGACCAGATCGAACGCGGGGTGCTGAGCGTAGAGGAGAAGGTGTGAGGTCTGTTCTGATCGCAGTTGTGGCATCAGTGCTCAGCGGGTGTTTTCCGGGACGGGAGGGGCCTGTTCAGGAGCCGGAAAGCGCAATCGAGCAGATCAAGAATGATCCCGTGACGAACATTCGGATACTCGAGGAGGCATTGGATGCACTTGTTTGTGCCGATGCAACTGAACCAGGGCAAGGGAGGGTCCGAAGGTGCGAATCGAAAACGGGGATAACTCTTACCCTTTTCAATGCAGAAACGAGATGCACTATCAGTTCAGACCCCACGAGGTTCGTTCAGCCGGAATGGAGTTCTGCTGGACGCTGTATAGGAAACCTCATCTGGAGAGAGGATGATGGAATACCTGTTGCGGTTGTCTATCGGGTTTCGCAATTCGACGATGATCCGGACTCTCTTGCGCGGAACTATTATAGAGGGCGATGGATTATAACGACAGTTGCCCAGCCCGATCAGGAGTCGTGCGTCACACACGACATTGGCGGAATTGGATCGCGAGAAGTCGTTTTGCGCGAGCTTCATAAACTAGTGCTACCTTATGCTTGTAGCGACCGTTTCACTCTCATTGATGTGAACTAGGAGCAGATAGATGACCACCCCGAAACTCAAAGGCGTCCACCATGTCGCCTATCGCTGCAAGGATGCGAAAGCGACGGTGGAGTTTTACCGGAAGACGCTGGGCATGGATTTCCAGCTCGCGATCGCCGAGGATCATGTGCCCTCGACCGGCGCCTATGATCCGTACATGCACATTTTCCTCGATGCGGGGAATGGCAATGTGCTGGCCTTCTTCGAACTGCCGGAGCAGCCGGAAATGGGGCGCGATCCGAACTCGCCGGAATGGGTGCAGCATATCGCTTTCCGCCTGGGCTCGCTGGAGGAGCTGCTAGAGACCAAGGCGCATCTGGAGTCCCTCGGCATCGACGTGCTTGGGCCCACCCATCACGGCATCTTCAAGTCGATCTACTTCTTCGACCCCAACGGCCACCGCCTCGAACTCGCCGCCGACATCGGCACGCCGGAACAGATGGCGCAGTTGAAGAGTGTGGCCGAGCCGATGATCGAGGAATGGAGCGCGACGAAGAAGGCGCCAAGGCATGCGGCCTGGCTGCACGAGAAGATCGCGGAAGAGTCGTGATCAAATCTGGATGGATTGTGACTATCCAAGACTGGGCTTCGTCCAAGCAGGATATTCTATCTGTCTATCTTTTCGGTAGTCGAGTGAAGGGTGAATCGCGCAAAGATAGTGATCTTGATGTCGCCGTTGTCGTTGTGCGCGGTGAAACAGAAAACGACACTTACACGACATGGACTTTCCAGCATGAAAAGTGGGAGAAAGAACTTCAAAAGTTGCTCGACGTGAAGCTGGATCTTCAGTTGGGCAATTCTGAGCTTTCTTCAACAGTTGTTGGGCCCGCAATCGATAGCTATGGCCAACTGATTTACGAGAAGAAATAGGATGAAACTCGCCACCCTTAAAAACGGCACCCGCGATGGGCGCCTTGTTGTTGTTTCCAGGAATTTGACCCGCGCCACGGACGCCGCCCGTATCGCGCCGACATTGCAGGCGGCGCTCGACAAGTGGGAGATTTATGCGCCGCAGCTCGCCATGCTGGCCGAGCAGGTCGAGCTCGGCTCCGTCCCCACCTTCCGCTTCCATGAGCATGACGCGATGAGCCCGCTGCCACGCGCCTATCAGTGGGCGGACGGGTCTGCCTATATCAACCATGTCGAACTCGTCCGCGCTGCCCGCGGCGACAAGGTGCCCGAAAGCTTCTATTCCGACCCCCTCATGTATCAGGGCGGCAGTGACGGCTTCCTCGGCCCCCGCGATGCCATCCCGCTGAAGGATGTCGCCTGGGGCTGCGATATGGAAGGCGAGATCGCCGTCATCACCGATGACGTGCCGATGGGCGTTTCCGAGGTCGACGCGGCCGCGCACATCAAGCTCATCATGCTCTGCAATGATGTCTCGCTGCGCGGCCTGATCCCCGGCGAGCTTGCCAAGGGGTTCGGCTTCTTCCAGTCCAAGCCCGCCTCGGCCTTCTCGCCGGTCGCGGTGACGCCGGACGAACTCGGTGCGGCCTGGAAGGACGGCCTCGTCCATCTGCCGCTGCGCGTCGATCTCAACGGTGCCCCTTTCGGCCGGGCCAATGCCGGCGTCGACGCGACCTTCTCGCTGCCGCGCCTCGTCGCCCATGCCGCAAAGACGCGCAGCCTCTGCGCCGGCACGATCATCGGCTCGGGCACGGTCTCCAACAAGGGCGAGGATGGCGGCGCGGGCAAGCCCGTCTCCGAAGGCGGGCTTGGCTACTCCTGCATCGCGGAAATCCGCATGATCGAGACGATCGCCAGCGGCGCCGCGAAGACGCCCTTCATGAAACCCGGCGACACGGTCCGCCTCGAGATGCACGATCTCGCCGGCCATTCCATTTTCGGGGCGATCGAGCAGACCGTCGAGGCGGTCTAGGCCGCCCATTCAACAACTGTTGAAATTTGTTCCCGCTTGGGGCATTCAGGGCGCCGCAGGATGTGATAGACAGGCGCGGCGCGCAGAGACGAGGGAGTATCCGCCCGGATGGCAAACAAGATTTATGGGTCCGCGAAAGAGGCGCTCGATGGGCTCCTGTTTGACGGCATGTTCATCGCCGCGGGTGGTTTCGGCCTCTGCGGCATTCCGGAGCTGGCGATTGCGGCGATCCGCGATGCCGGCGTCAAGGATCTTACCATCGCCTCCAACAATGCGGGCGTGGACGGTTTCGGCCTCGGCGTCCTCCTGGAAACCCGCCAGGTGAAGAAGATGCTGTCGTCCTATGTCGGAGAGAATGCCGAATTCATGCGGCAGTATCTCTCCGGCGAACTCGAACTCGAATTCAATCCGCAGGGCACCCTGGCCGAGCGGATGCGCGCCGGCGGCGCGGGCATCCCCGGCTTCTACACCAAGACCGGCGTCGGCACCGTTATCGCCGAGGGCAAGGAGCACAAGGAGTTTGGCGGCGAGACCTATATCCTCGAGCGCGGCATCTTCGCCGACCTCGCCATCGTCAAGGCCTGGAAGGCCGACACCACGGGGAACGCCATCTTCCGCAAGACCGCCCGCAACTTCAACCAGCCGGCGGCCACCTGCGGCAAGGTCTGCGTGCTCGAGGTCGAGGAGATCGTACAGCCGGGCGAACTCGACCCCGACGCCATCCACCTGCCGGGCATCTATGTCCACCGGCTCATCCAGGGCCAACACGAAAAACGCATCGAACAACGCACTGTGCGCAAGAGGGAGGCCGTCTGATGCCGTGGGATCGTAACCAGATGGCGGCCCGCGCCGCGCAGGAACTGAAAGACGGGATGTATGTGAACCTCGGCATCGGCATCCCGACGCTGGTGGCCAATCACATCCCCGAAGGGGTCACCGTCACCCTCCAGTCGGAAAACGGCATGCTCGGCATGGGGCCGTTCCCCTTTGAAGGCGAGGAAGACCCCGACCTGATCAATGCCGGCAAGCAGACGATCACCGAACTGCCGCACACGGCCTATTTCGACAGCGCCACCTCCTTCGCCATGATCCGCGGCGGCAAGATCGCCATGGCGATCCTCGGCGCGATGGAAGTCGCCGAAAACGGCGACCTCGCCAACTGGATGATCCCCGGCAAGCTCGTGAAGGGCATGGGCGGGGCGATGGATCTCGTCGCCGGTGTCGGCCGCGTCGTCGTGGTCATGGACCATGCCAACAAGGCGGGCGAATCGAAGGTGCTGAAAGCATGCACCCTGCCGCTGACGGGCAAGGCGGTCGTCGACCGGATCATCACCGATCTCTGCGTCATGGATGTTGTGGACGGCGGCCTCAAAGTCCTCGAACTGGCCCCTGGCGTCACGCTCGACGAAGTGAAAGCGAAGACCGAGGCAACGCTCGTCTGATCACTCCTTGAACAGATCAAGCGCCGCCGCCGTCATCGCGGCGACGCCGGTGCCGATGGCGGGGTCGTAGTCCGGGGCGAACAGCGGCGAGTGCAGCGAGGGCAGGGGCATGCCGTCGGTCTTGGACGCGGCGTAGCGCTCGGGGCTGACGGCGCCGAGCCAGAAGATGACGCCCGGAATATTCTCCGGTGTGCGCGCAAACTGGCTGAAATCCTCGCCGCCCATCACGGGTGGCACGGCGTTCACATTCGCCTCGCCGATGGCGGCGGCGATGGCTTTCATTGCCCGCTCGGTCAGCGCCGGGTCGTTATACGTCGCCGGCGTATAGTCGCTCTCGATCTTGATCTCCGGCGCCGGCGCACCGAAGGCGGCGGCCTGGCCTTCGGCGATCCGTTTGATGCCGTCGAGCAGCATCTGGCGGGTTTCGTCGTCATAGGAGCGCACGGTCAGCAGGAGTTCGGCCTCATCCGCGATGATGTTGTGCTTCGCCCCGGCGCGGATGGCGCCGACGGTCACCACGGCCGAATCCAGCGGATTGGTGTTGCGCGAGACAAGGCTCTGCAGCGCCACGACGATATGGCTGGCGATCAGGACCGGGTCGCGCGTCGTGTGCGGATAGGCGCCGTGTCCGCCCGCGCCCTTCACCGTGATGTCAACGCTGTCGACATTGGCGAGTGCAAAGCCGGAGGAATAGCTCACCGTGCCGACCGGCGAGCTGGCCGAGACGTGGAGGGCGATATTGTAGTCCGGCACCGGAAAACGCGTATAGAGCCCGTCAGCGATCATGGCCTGGGCGCCGAGGCCGATTTCCTCCGCCGGCTGAGCGATCATCACCAGCGTGCCGCTCCATTTGTCCTTGTTGGCGATCAGTTCGCGCGCAGCGCCGATCCAGACGGTCATGTGGATGTCATGGGCGCAGGCATGCATCACCGGGCTCTCGACGCCGGTCCAGCCGGTGGCCACCACTTTCGAGGCAAAGTCGAAGCCCGTCTGTTCCGGCACGGGCAGGCCGTCCATATCGGCGCGGATCAGCACGGTCGGGCCTTCGCCATTCTCGAACACGCCGACGACGCCGTATCCGCCGACGCCGGGCTTGACCTCGCCGACATCGCGCAGGGCCTTCGCCTTAACCCAGGCATCGCCGACATTCTCCGTCACCGTGAAGCCGAGCGAGCGCAGCTCATTGGCCATCAGCTTCGAGCTTTCGATTTCGAGGAAGGAGGTTTCGGGGTTGGCGTGCAGGTGTTTGTAGATTTCAACCAGCGCCGGATCGGCGCGGCGCACTTCGCCGGCGGGCATGCCGGGAATGCTGGCGGCCGAAACGGTTGCGGCGCCGGAGCGGTCGGCCGGGCGAAGATCGCGCGCCTCGCCATTGCTGGCGGTCTCATCGCCGCCGCAGGCGGCCAGTCCCAGCACAAACAGTCCGGCCATCAGGCTGCGGCGCATATCCATCTCTCTACCCCATCATCAACTGAGCCGGAGGCCAGCCTAGCCACGAATAGCTGGCAGGGGAAGGGCGGGCTTGGCCCGCCCGCGCCAGCACGAAAAGCTGGACAGGGCCTCGCCCTTCCGGTTTTGCTTGGGTGTAGCGAGCGGAGACATAGCAGGCCGCAAGCTGGGTTAGTGTGAAACATAG
>CAYQRX010000051.1:0-595 GCA_964419865.1 uncultured Hyphomonas sp.
GCACTCATGACACGTTCGGCGGTCTGGCCCTTGGCGCCGGACACGACCAGGGCGTTGTTCAGGCTTTCCACGAAATCCAGCTGGCGATCGGTCGAAACGCCGAGTTCGGTCAGCGTGGTCGAGAATGCCAGGTATCCCTCGGCGGTCTGGCTGAGGTCGGAATAGGTGCGGCGGGCCATCTCGCTGACCCGCTGCATGACCTCATTCCCTTTCTCCATGCTGCCGGCCGCCAGGTTCACGCGGCTGGTCAGATCGGTCCACTGCCCGGTCATGCGGATCAGTTCCCGGCCGCCCAGGGCGGCGGCGATGCCGGTAAAGGGCGCAATCAGCGACTTGGCGGCCCGCGAGCCGATGCCGTCCAGATTGCGCTGCATTGCCAGGAACCGCTTCTCGATGTCGCGCGCTTGCCGGTTCGTCACGCCAACGGCCTTGCGCATTTCGCGCTCATAGCCCTTGATGTCAGCAGAGAGCTGGACAACCAGCTTTTCAAGATCAGTTGCCATTAAGGACCTCTGAACACCATGAAGATATTGAATGCCGTCGCCGCGATCTGCGTTATTCTATATGTCGCAGACCATTTCGCTCGAGAGATATA
>CAYQRX010000051.1:605-4351 GCA_964419865.1 uncultured Hyphomonas sp.
GCTCCTTGCGTAGATCCTCGGATCGCATTTGCTGCTCGATCATCCGCGCTTTGTCGCAGACCATTTCGCCCGAGAGATATACGTCGGCTACAAAGCGCGGATGATCGAGCAGCAAATGCGATCCGAGGATCTACGCAAGGAGCTGAAAGGGATGGGGCTTCTTCGTTAACCCATCCTCTCCATAATCCCTTGCCACAGATCATCCTCATCCTGCTGCGACATGGGCTGATGTTCCTCCGAGGTGTTGGCGGCGATCCAGCCTGCAACGGCGGCGCTGAACTCCCACCAGCTGCATCGCTTCACCTCGGAGGGGCTCATGCCAGCGGCGAGCCCGTTTCCGAAGACGTCCGCGAACCTGATCTTGCCCCGCGGGAGCGGCTCGCGGTCTTCTTCCTTCCCGCCCCGGGCTTTTTTGGCTCATCATCCGGCGCGCCGGCCAGCGCCACGCCAAGCACCGCATAGGCCGTCTGGATGTTTTCGTTCAGCTGGCCCGGCCCGACATAGGCCCGGACCTTTTTCATGGCCTCCACCGCTGACATGCCCCCGCCGATGAGGCCCAGCCGGATCGGCTCGATGACATAGCTGGCATTGGCGTCCTTGGGCGGAGCGAACCCGGCCGTGCGGGCCAGAAGCGCGGCCTCCAGCGCCCATTGGATATACCAGGGGCCCGCATCGCATTTCTCTTGCAGCTCGGCGAGCTGTTCGATCTTGAGGGCGAACTTATATGTTCCGTCCGCCCAATCGAGTATGGTTTCAGCGGATCGGGTCATCACGGAGCCGGCGCCACGGTGCGGTCATATTCGATCTCGCCATCCGACTGCATGGTGACGGATACCTGCACTCGCTCACCGTTCGAGCCGGTGATCTCAAAGCTTTCGAGGTGGAAGTTGCCGGTGTAGATGTCGGAATCGCCGTCGGGATACTCCAGCTCGACCTCGCATTCGATGCTGTCGCTGCTGGCCAAGGCCGCCTCCCAAGTCGGAACCGTGGATTTCGCGAGAACGCCCGAGCCGCTGATGGTGGCGGACATGCTCTGCACATCGCGCACCGACCAGGCCGGCGCGTCGGGATCGTCACAGTCCGGGATCGGCACGTCGTTCAGCGTCTTGTTACGGCTGAACGACTTGGACGTGAACCCGCAGGGCGCGACGAACTGCGGCGGGTCGCCCCCATCCGACAAGCGGACGAAGAACTTGCCGAACTTCACGGTAACCGGTTTTGCCATGATTGGCCTCCATGAAAGGAAAGCCCGCATGACGCGGGCAGGATGACGGCCTCATGGCCGGGTTCTGATCGCCGTTATTGGCCGGCGGCCACCTGGCGGGCAGCGTCGCGGACAGCCTTGCGGACCTTGCGGCCTGCGGCCTTCCTGTTCGCGCGCCAGGAAACATAGAAGAACGGCTGCGCAGGCATGCTGCGGGTGCCGAACTCGACCCATCGGGCATAATAGGCATCGTCAGGACCACGGGACTTGTCGCGTGATCCGGCGTAGATGGTGATCGTCAGGTCGCCGCCGACGCCTGCGCCCTTCAACGTCGCAACGACCATGGAGCCCTTCGGGGCCTGCCCCCAGGTCCAGCCGATGCTATCGCGCAGGGCGCCTGCGCGGCGGCGGGCATCTGGCTCCTTGAGCACGGGGACAAGGCTTTTCATCATGGCGACGATCTCGTCGGCCGCCTCGGCCATCTTCGTCCGGATTTGGTCCTTTGCGACCGTGGGGAGCCGGTCAAGCTTCCGCCGGAGCTTCGCCAGCCCCAGCACCGTTGTTCCTCGCGCCATCGCGTCTCTCCTTTGCCGGATCGGTAGACCGAGCAGCCGCGCCCGCCTGAACGGCGGCAGCGGCGCAGCGGCGTGTCACGTTCAGCCGCATTCCGGGGCTGTAGCGGATCGACACATGCGCGGTCGGCCGCCAGCGGAAGGTTCGGGAAAACTCGACCCAGGGCATCAGCTATCCACCAAGGCCCGGACGGTAACGATCCCGTGGGCCACCTTCTCATCAGGATCACCGATAACTGACCAGCTGGTGACCTCGACCAGCACCAGCGCATAAGGTTCCGCCAATTCCAGCTCGGAATGCCTGATCGACTGCCGAACCGCGCCGCAGATCGTCTTGGCCGACAATTGCGATCCATCTTCCTGCGTCCAGATATCGATCTGCTGGAAGCATTCGGACCCGTCGATGCATTCAGCGCTGTCGGCGATTTCCTGCGCAGGACCGAGGGTCAGGTAGGGATACGAGGCGCCGACAGGGGCGTTGTCGAATATCCTATCGCCGAGATGCCCCGATACAGCCGGGTCGGCCTTGAGATGCGCCATCAGCGCGATCTGGAGTGCAGCGCTGGCACTCATGGCGCCTTCCCTCCCTCGACGACGACATAGACCCAAGCGGGATCCGTGATGCCGTCAACCTCGCGAATGGCGTAAACCGCGGCGCGGCGGGTATCCCGCATCCGCCAATCGGTGGTAACCGAGCGCGCGGCCAGACAGGACCGAACACGGACCTTGAATATCGGGCGCCCTTCAAGTCGTGCCGCCTCGACCACTTCCGAGCCGGTCGAATAAAGGAACTGCGCGCGGCAGGCGTGGCGCTGTTCCCATGTGGTCGAAGTAACGCCCCCAGGGCCGGAAACCTGCACCGGCACGTCGAAGGCCACGGCCTCTGTCAGCCTCGACGTCTGTGCCGCGGCATTCACCATAGCAACCTCCTGCCGGAAAACCGGCGCCGCAACTGCTCTTCGGTCAGCGGATCGTCGTGGTCGTAGATCTGCTTGACCATGTGCAGGATGTTCATCCGGTCGGTCGGGTCCAGCGGCGCGACAGCCGGGCTGTCACCGGGAAGGTCCGAGCCCGCGGCTACGTCGAACCAGAGCGGATACTCGACATCGGCGAGGTCCGGCCGGGTCCAGTCGGAGTAAATCCCCAGATATCCGCCATGCGAGCGCCGCACGAGCCGGTATGCCGCCTCGGGCAGCTCGACCTCTTCCATGGCCGGGTTGAGATAATACACGCCGACGATATCCCGGATCGGCTCGATGTCGATCAGCGCGCAGGTTGACCAGGCGCGCAACCGGAAGCGCAGCACCGACTTCCCGACGATGCGCCTCGTGAAATCCTCATACCGCCGGGTCTCGCCGTCGATCAAGTCGCGGATCATATCGTCGTCGTCGTCAAAATCGACCCGCAGCACCTTCTTGGCGGCCTCCAGGTCGATGGGGCTTTCCGTCGAGCGCGAGATCACGATGGGCGTCATGCATTGCCTCTGTCAGCGGGATTTTCGGATAGGCCGTCAGCGCGGAGACCGCGCTGGCGTTGATGACCTCGACCCCGAGCGCCGTGAGATCGGTTGCGGCATCATCGATGATCCGGCGCCATCGTGCCGTCGATTGCTGGGAGGGGTTGTTCATGCCCTCATGTGCGCCATGCCAATGCAGCCCGCCATCGACCTGCATGTCGTATCCAACCAGGACGATACGCCGAGCGCCGAACTGAACCGCGAGGTTCAGCGCGTGAAATCCGCTATTGCCGCCCCAGCCGATGACGCCGGGTCTTTCGGTCAGGATGCGATCCACCGTCTGTTTCACCCGTATCGACCTGACGCCCCAGGGCCTCCGATCAACGGCTGGATCGGCCCCCAGCTTCAGGCCGGTGAACCCGGGGGCACCGCTGTAGCGACGCCACCAGGCAAGGTCGCAGGCATAGAGAACGTCCGCCCACGGGCAGAGGTGCCAGCTGTTGTTGATGGCGAT
>CAYQRX010000051.1:4361-11822 GCA_964419865.1 uncultured Hyphomonas sp.
GGCGATTACGCGGGCGCGCCCTCGGAGATCGGCGAGGTTTCCCCGTTCGGCTTCGGCGCTTGGCCCACCGGCGACAATGATGCAGGTTTCGCCTTCCCAGCGCGGCCACCACGGCGCGACCCCTTGCCATCCGCCTCGGAAACCGTGCCCGGCTCCGAGGCCACGGTAGGGTCGGCCGCATCGCCATCCATCGGAATGGCCCGACCGGCCTTCACCAGCTTCACGGCGACATGATCCTCGATATCGGCGATCTGGCCCCGCCGCAGCGTGCCATAGGAGCCGACCATTCCGCGCAGCGCCTGAATCTTCATCTCGTTCCCCTGTCATGAGCGGGGCGCCCGAAGGCGCCCCGAGGTTGTCGTGAAGGATCAGGCGCTGGAGACCGGCGCGCCGCTGGAAACCACCGTCGAGTTGAACTCGCCGGTGATCAGCGCGGCCGGGCGCTTGATCGCCAGCGCCAGCCGCTCTTCGGCCCGCACCGTGATCATGTTCTTGATGAAGTTGTCACGATCCTCGCTGGAGGCGATGACCTCGGGGTCCATGCGGTCGTAGATCGTGGCAGCCGCCCGGAACGCACCGACAAGGAATTCATCCTCATCCATGGACTGGGTTTCGACCACCGGCCGCCCCCACAGTTGAGGGCCTGCCAGCTGCATGACATTGGCGAAGATGTAGCGGAACTCGCCGTCCTTGGTCAGCTCGATCTGGGCCCAGTTGGTCGGATGCAGCACGATGCCGTCGGCCGGATACTCGGCCAGCGAAGCCTGCAGAAGCGCCAGACGCAGCGTGTCGATCATGGTCTCGCCGGTGACCGAAAAGGCCGGAACGAAGGCCGTGGCGGCCGTGACAAGCCCTTCCAGGTTTTGGCCGGTGCCATCGCCTTTCAGAAGCTGTTCTTCCTCGGCCAGCATCAGACCATAGCGCAGTTCCGTGTCGATCTCGGTCTGCAGCTGCGCCGCATCCTCCATCGCCTGGCGCGACACATGCACGAAATGCGCGACGGTGCGCACCAGAGCACTCTCCTGCGCCCAGACATAGGTGGATTCAGGCTTCTGCGCACCTTCGGTCACCGGCCGGGCATTGTTGGTCCGCGTGGTCTGGCGGGCATACTCGATGGCGTTCGATCCCGTCCGGCCCTGAGACAGCAGGTTGCGGATCGTCATCTGCCGGCGCGGCATACCGACGATCTCGGTCTCGCGATCCGACCAGATCAGCCCGCCGCCGCCCGGACGCACCGAGGTGATCGCCTGCTCGACATCGAGCGCGATGCGCACGGTGCCCTTGCAGCCGGCCTGCGCAAACGCGCGCATGTCGTCATGCCTGGCCGCGCGCTCGCCGAAGCTCTGAACCTGATCGCGGTTGCCGCGACCACGCTGCGAAAGCTGCTGTTCCAGATCGGTGTTGCGCGTCTCCAGCTGCTCCAGACGGTCGGTCAGCTTCTGCTGGGCGTCCGTCAGGATCTTCTGCTGGGTCAGCAGCTGGTCGGCCGAGTTCTTCAACTCGCGGGTCAGGTCGCCGGAATCGCGCGACTGGCGCAGCGCGTCCTCGGCGGTACGCTTCACGTCGCCGCCGATGCGATCCAGTTCCTGGCGAACCTCGCGCATCAGCTGCTCGATATTGCCCGGGTTAGCCTCGCTGCGCACGGCGCCGATCACGGCATGCGGACGCGCAGCCATCAGGGCCGCAAGGGACGCCTGCGGCATGAGTGCCTTGTTCATCGTCTGTTTCCTCAGATGGATTTCATGGATTTGAGGAGGTTCTGCACCTCCTCGATGACGGCAGCGTCCTGCGTGCCGGACGGGGCAGCGCCGGGCTTGCCCCCTTTCAGCTCGGCGAGAAGTTCCCGCGCCGCGCCGCGCGGCAGCCCGGCCCGGGCTGCCAACAGATCGAATTTCTTCTCGGCCCGCACCCGAGCCTCGCCCTCCTGCCGCGCCGAAGCCGAAACCTCGTCGGCCGCCAGCAGGCTGTCGGCGAAACCCTGATCGACGGCAGATTGCCCGCCGATCCAGGTCTCGCGATCCAGCATCTGGCCGAGCTTCTTTCCGTCCAGCCCGGTGCGTGCGGCATAGATATCGACCGAGGCTGAATCGAAGGGCTCCAGCCAGTCGGCCACCTCGCGCAGCGCATGCCGGTCGCCGGCCGCAACAACCCAGGTGTTGTGGATCATCAGGAAGCCGGCGCGGCCGATCAGCACCTCGTCGCCGGCCATGGCGATGACCGAGGCCGCGGAAGCGGCGAGACCGAGGACCTTGACCGTGACCTTGGCCGGATGCTCGCGGAGCGCATTGTAGATCGCCAGGCCCTCGAAGAAATCCCCTCCCGGGCTGTTGATGTTGACCACGACATCGCGCTTGCCGATCTGGCGCAGCGCCGCGGCGACGCGCTTGGCGGTGACGCCCTCGCCCCACCAGTCCTGGCCGATCACGTCGAGAACGGAAATCGAGGCCTCGGCATCATCCTCGGCGGCGGCGCGCACGTCGGGGTTCCAGCGCTCGATCACCTTGGCGCCGATATCCGATCGCACGCCCGGTTTTGCCCCGACCATGGCGGCCGGCAGATCACGGATGCTCATCGCTGTTGTCCTTTTCCGTTATGCCGAGGAAGTTCAGCAGCGCCTGTCGCAGCTGGCCCGTCGGTTTGTCCTGGCCGAGCGTTTCCAGAGGCGCGAGGCTGGTCTGGGCCAACAGGGCGTCGGTGCCGTCCTTGCGCGGCAGGTTCAGCTTCGCCCGGCCCTCGCCCGGCGTCATGATCGCCGACTGGACCATGCGCGAGATGAAGTTCGCCTTGGCCGTCGAATCCATCTGCAAGAGCGCCTCGCGATTGAATTCGGCATAGCGCCGGGGCGAGGAATGCGGCCGCAGCAGCTGCTTTGCCACGCGCGCCTCGATCCGGCTGCAAATCGGGTTGATACCCAGCACCAGCCAGGAAATCAGGATCTGCTCGACACCGGAGCCCCACATGGTCTGACCCTGGCTGGCATGGCCGATGACGATCGGCGGCACGCCCCACCACCGACAGATCTCCTCGATGTCGAACCGGCGGGTATCGAGCATCTGGACATCCTCTGGGTTCAGCTGGGTCTGAAGAAACTTGGTGCCGCCCTCGAGGATGCCGATGGCGCCGGTCTTGCCGGAACCTTGCAGCGGCTTGATCAGGTTCGTGCGGGCCTGCGCGCGCTGCTCCTTGGTCAGCTGCTGGTCGAAGAGAATGAAGCCCGAAGGCATCATACCATTAGCGAACACGCTGGAGGATGCCTCCTGCGCCGCCATCGCGGCCCCCATGGTGTTCGCGCCGACGGCGATGGGCGATAGCCCGGTATCGCGATCCGAAATCGACTGCCCGAAGCCCTTGAGGTGCAGCACCTTGTCTCGCGGCAGGTCCTCGGTCTTGCCCCGGTCGGTGACGCGATAGACCAGGCGGCCATCGGGCAGGCGCACCGGGCGGCAGCTGAGCCCGCCGGCTTGCAGCGGCTCCAGTGAGGTCAGCCGCTTGCCGATCAAGCCCTTTTCGGCATAGGCATTGCCGCTGGTGACCAGCCAGGCGACCATCCCCTCCCAGAACTCCAGCGGCGTCTGGTCGGCATTGGGGCTTCCTGTCAGGACGTCGGCGACCGGATCGTCATCCACGCGCACCCTGTCGTCGTCGCTACGCCGCTCGTAGACCGCAAGCGGCAGCGCCGATATGGCTTGCGCGGTGACGCGGATGCAGGCCCAGACCGCCGACAGCTGCATGGCGCTGGTCATGGTAACCGTCTTGCCGGCATAGGATGAGCGGCCGAAGACCTGCGACCAGCCGGGTCCATCGCTCAACCGCAGGCGGCGGTCCTTGGCCACCTCGTCCGCGACCGAGTGATAGAGCTTGAACGGCGCCGCCAGCGCGCGAGTGAACAGGCCCATCAGCGCGCCACCAGAACGGGATCGGACAGGAAATCGTCCAGATTGCCGGCGGGCTCGGGGTTGCCGTCCATCAGGATCGCGCCGGTGAACAGCGCAATCAGCGGATCGATCTTGGCGACGCCCGCCGCCTCTTTCGTCACATACACGTTGTTACCCCGCTGTTCGGCTTTAGCATTGCCGACGCACCAGGTCATCAGCTCCTGCCCGCCATGCTTCATCCGCCCATCGAACAGGCGGCGTTCGACGCCCTTGATCGCCCCGCTGAGCTTGTAGCCCTGCCCAACCGGAACGATGTGCTTGCCGAGCTCGAACCGTTCCTCTTCCAGCGCATCGACCAGCGCGGCGACGCCATGGGGGTCGAGGCCGATTCCGGCCTGCTTCGGGAACAGCCCGGCATCGCGGATGCGGCAGCAGATTTCCACCGCCGCCT
Source organism: uncultured Hyphomonas sp. (assembly GCA_964419865.1). Classification (GTDB taxonomy): domain Bacteria; phylum Pseudomonadota; class Alphaproteobacteria; order Caulobacterales; family Hyphomonadaceae; genus Hyphomonas. The sequence goes on from CAYQRX010000051.1 coordinate 8,688, forward strand.
CGACCTGCTCGGCCGCCGTGTCCGTGATCCCGAGCTGCCCAAGCCGGGCAAGCTCTTCCAGTTTCGGCGCGATGCTCTTGCGCAGTTCCAGGACCGGGCGCAGGCACCATGCCCAGCACCAGACCAGCCAGTTCCGGCTCTTGCGGTGCCGGCCGATGGCGCTGAAACCGAACAGGTCGTCGGCGCCGCCGACATCGCCCGCAGCAACCATCACGTCGCACTCGTCCAGCATCTGCTCGAAGGTCAGGCCCGGGACGGCATTCTTCGCCCAGTAGAGCGCCCCGGCCCACCGATCCGCATTGAGGCCCTGGCCGATCTCGACGTTCAGGTGCTGCGAAGCGATCAGCGCCATCTGGTGCGGGCCGTCGATCTCGGCCTTCTCGATCTCGCCGGCGATGTAATCCTCGGTCACCGACCTGTTGAGGTTCGGGTTGACCATCCCCCAGGTGCTGCGATCCCGCCAGCCATCGTTCTGGGCCATCTCCGGCGGCAGCTCGTAAAGCACCGGCAGCATGGATCGCCGCATCTCGCCATCGCGAACCTTGCGGGCGATGGTCAGTTCCGACTTCCAGACGCCGGTCGGCGGCGCCTTCGACTGCGTCGTGATCTGCAGCAGGAAGCCGTCGGGCCTCTTGCCGAGCGAGCCCTTGATCTCTGCGAAGACGTCGGCCGCCTTCGACATCTTCGAGAACTCGTGCGTCTCGTCGATCAGCGTGAACGTCGCCATCGCACCGGTGACCACCGACGGATCGGCCGAGACGATCTGTATCTTCGACGGCACAACCTCGTCCAGCTTGACGATCTCGTTGCTGTAGGCCTTCGGGTCGAACATCGCCGACAGGCTTTCGTCAAGCCGGATCATGCCGGCGGCCTGGCTGAAAGCCCGCTTGGCGATCTTCTGGCTGGGCGCGATCAGCATCAGCTCGGCATGGGGCCGTTCGTTCATGATCGCGGCCACAAGGATGATGGCCGCGGCATAGGTGGTCTTGGCGTTACCCTTGGGCACCAGCAGCAGGAATTCCCGGATCATGCGCACCTTGCGAACCGGGTCGTAGCTACCAAACACGGCTCGGACGAAATCGAAGATCCAGTCGTCGCCCGCCTCGGCGAAGGTCGGGTTGCCGATCACGTCCGGCAGTTTCAGCCGCTTGAAGATCGCCAGCGCCTTCTCGGCGACCGCGTCGAACAGCGGCAGGTCCGGGATCAGCGGCCGACGATTGACGATGCGCTCTTTCCAGTCCGGCAGGGACGTATCCCAGGCCTCTGGCGAGGGCAGATCGTCAGTTCTCATAGCTTCCCGGTTTCAGCAGGCTGCCCCAGTCGGACTGGGTTTCGCCGGCGGCAAGCGCATTGGCGCGCTTCCGCGAAATCTCGCCCTTCCCGACATAGCGCGAGGTCGGCCGCTCCTCCTCGCGTTCGGTCTCGTCCGCCTGCGTCAGCTTCGCGGCCGCCAGCCTCTGATCGTTCTTCATGATCAGCCGGTCCAGCTCGCGCATGCCTGCGGTCTTTCCGGCATTCGCCAGGTCCATCGCCAGCTCCAGCCGGCGCGCCTCGAGGCGATCCCGCATCTGGTCCCGCACGGACAGCTCGGCTCTAAAATACCGCTTCAGCGTGGCCAGCGAGACCTCGATCGCATTGGCAACCCGCTGATTGCTCCAGCCCATCGCCAGCAACAGTTTGACTTTGTTGCGATCTTTCTCCGTAACCTCGTAAGGCGGGCGACCCTTTTGGCCCTTGCCGGGGCGAACCGGGTTGCCGAACAGGTCGAAAACATCGCCCGACATGAAAAAAATCTCCGGATGAGGGGGGCGCGGGTCTGGCGGCGAGCGGCGCCCTGACTTTCGACCCACCCCCCCCCTTTGGGGGCCCGAGGGACCGAACCGCCCGATTTTGAGGCATTTTCGACCGGATCGGGCCGATTTCGAGGTCGGCGCGGCGATCCGCGCGGATTTCGCGGTCACTTGCCGGATGGTGGCACAGCCCAGGGGGTCGGCGCGCCGCAGCCCGGGCAGCGTGGCCCCGTCGCTGGCGACCCACACCAGGCACAGGGCGGCAACCTCACCATCGGCGGCGATGCGCCCGGGACTGGCTGCCTAACCCCGACCGACATCGCCGTTGGTGGCACTAGGATTGGCGGCACCTGCGCGCTCCTCTGCCTGCTTGATCCGGTCGTGACAGGTCTTGCAGAGGCATTGGACATTAGCCTGCAACCAGAACAACTCCGGATCACCGCGATGCGGCACGATGTGGTCACCGACCAGCAGCGACGTGTCGGTCTCGATCACGCCGCACTTCTGGCAGGTGAACTGGTCACGGATCAGCACGGCCTCGCGCAGGCGCTGCCAGCGGGAGGTCTTATACCAACGCCGCCAGGGCGCGATGGCCTCGCGCTGCTGATCGCGGTGCTGGAAAGCACGGCTCAACCGCTGGCCGGCCTGATCGGCACCGGCGAAGCGCGAGGGCATCCGCCCCAACCTGCTCATGTCGAAATCCTCGGCCAGCCGCCCCGCCGCTGCAGCTGTCCATACTGGTCGCGCCTGTCGGCGGGCGCGCTCGGGTATGCCGAAACGGAAGCGCCCGCTCGGATCACTCCTGCGGGCGCACTTCTCGATACTATGGAATTCTGTCTCACAGACGGACTTAAGCCGTCAAGAAGTTTTTTTGTCCCGATACCCGATCATGCGGTCCAGCGCTGCTGACAGGGCCTCTGTGATGGCTTTGTAGGTGCGACCGTCCTTCTTCCATCCATGGCTCACCAGCACCTCGTCCAGCGTGCAGCCCTTGATGCAGACCATGTCAACCAGCACCCTGTCCATGATCGGGCCGCGTTGCGTTTCGCCGCGAGCAGTGGGTCGAATGCGGCGCACGGTCATGGCGGCGCTGAAGCCGATGCGGTTGCGCAGGATGGTCAGCTCATGGGCGATGCCGAGGTGCCGGTCCATCCAGCCCATGCTGTCGCCGCCGGCCCGCGAGGCATCGAGCTGCGAAACCTTGGTGCCATCGGCAGCCGCCAACTCGACCAGCGCCGCATAGCGGCGGCCCATGGCGATCTGACCGTGGGTCAGAGGGCACGGCCTCTTCCGCCGCAGCGCCGAGGCGATCATCCGGTCGAACACGTCGGCCGCGCGGACGCTG
>CAYQRX010000051.1:11832-14569 GCA_964419865.1 uncultured Hyphomonas sp.
GGCGGCAATCGTATCCGGGCCGCATTGATCGGGGATCGCGCTGGCGTCCCGGATGGCGGCAAGCCGGGCGGCTTCCTCGGCCTTTCGGGCATCCCGAGCCTCCCTTGCGGCCATGATCAGCGACTTCCCGGCTTCGGCCATCTGCGCAGTCGCGAAAGCCTCCTTGCCGGCGCAGGCCGCTGCGACCCACTCGGCCGCGATGCCGCTCTCGCCAAACACATCCCGGACACGCTGGTTGGTCTGTCGGGCCATGCTCGTCCTCATTCGGTCGGCGCGATGCCGGTGATGGTCTTGGGCTGGAGCTTTTCGGATTCCGCTCGCGCCGCCTCGATCTGCCGCATCGCTGATGTAACCGCTTCGCGCATGGTGACAATTTTCCGGTCGGTCATGATGCCCTCTGTCTGGCTTGGAGATTGCGATATCGATCCATGAGTTTCTGCCGCTGGGCCTCGGCCTCGCGGTCAGCCCTGTCGCCGATGGCAGCCCATTCCCGGTCGATTTCGCGCTTTTCAGCCTCCGCCTCCGGCGTGGAGAACGTTGGAGAAGATGCCGATGCTCCTCCAGTGCGCTGGCGCTTCTGGTCGGCGAAATCGCGCATGTGTCCGTCGAAGAACCGCAGTGTGCTCGCCGGGGCGCCGCGCTTCTTGGCAGCCCCGTCACGGATCACCGAAACAATCTCGGATTCAGTCAGGCCAAGCCGGACCAGCCAGTCATCGACGGCAAGCATATCAGCCGCATCGCCTATCGCTGTCGGCCTGCCTGTTGCCGGATTGATCCCCCTTGGATGCCCCCCAGCGGCCTCGATCAATCGCTCTCGAAATGTCCCGTCTGGCGGCAGCGCAGCAGCCTGCGGATCAGCCCGGACAGTAGCCTCACTCTTATCCCTATTGCTGCTGCTACTTTCTGTATCTGTATCTGTATCTGTATGGTTGATCGCCCGTTGAACGTCCGTTGCCAGGGTTTGTTGATTTTGCTGCCTTTTTTCGGCGCTCGCTTTTCCTGCCTTAGATGCATTTTTCAAGTCGTGCGAACGATTTGAAATTTCGACTTCGGCCCGGTCGTTGGAAAGCATCCCGTCGCGCAGGGTGATTTTGCCGAGATCGAGCAGTTTTTCGAGCGTCTTGACGAAGGTCTTTTCGCGCATTCCGCAATAGGTCGAGAGGCGCAGAGGGTGGTATTCTACCGGCCCGTTTTCCTCGTAAATCCTGGCCAGCAACATAGTGTAGAGACCGACTTCCTGGGCGCTGAGGCCCCGCACCCCGTTCATGAAATCGGCGGGGTAGAACTTGAACCATGCCGCGCGCATGTCAGGCATAATCATCCCCCCACACGCTGTTCGTTGCCATCGCGCAGAGGCATCGAGCGGTCCCCGTCTCGCCCATGCGCTGCTTGTTCACGATGATTTCCATGCGGCCTTTGGCGCGATCCATCTTGGACTGCCACTCGACCTGTGCGTCTACTGGATCGGTGATCGCCGGACGATTCTGGAGGAGATAATATTCCTCTCGGTAGCAGAAGATGATGTTGTCGGCGTCCTGCTCTAGCTGCCCGGACTCGCGAAGATCCGACATAACCGGCCGCTTGTCGTCCCGGCTCTCAATGCCGCGCGATAGCTGCGACAGGGCGATTACCGGGATCTTGAGCGTGACGGCCATCTTCTTGAGGGCGAGAGAAATGGCCGTGATCTGCTCATATCGATTCTTTCCAGGCGCCGTCATCAGCTGGGCATAGTCCACAATCAGCAATTTCAGGTCTGTTGCCCGCGCGATATGACGGACTGCCGAAATCATGGCTCCGGCATCGGAAAACCTGCTGGACAAGAACGTGATCGGCAGTTGCGCGGCCGCGTTGGCCTGCTCGATGAACATGCGGCATTCATCCTCGGTCATCGCTCCGCTGCGCATCTGGATGTAAGGAACGGCGCGCCCAGCGTTTGCCGTGGCCTCGGACGCCGCCCGCATGGCCATCGCCTCTGGCGTCATTTCCAGAGAGGCGATGGCCACAGCATGGCCCGCACGCGCCGCGTGAAGCGCAATCGACAGCGCGACCGCCGATTTTCCCGATCCGGGGCGACCGCCAAGGATGGTCAGTTCGCCAGGGAAAAATCCGGGGATGATGCTGTCCAGTGTCGATATGCCAGACCGGATCGAAAGCTGATGGTCGCCGCGATATGCGGTCATAGCCTGTTCAATCGCGCCGGTCATGGCGCGCAGCATTGAGACAGGCCCGTCCGTGTCTCCGATCTGCGACATGGCCAGCATGGCGGTTTCGAGCCGCGCCGCCACATCCGCGGCCTTCATGTCGCCCCGCGCCAGCGATGCGGTCGCCTCGGAAATAGCCGCCTGTATCTGCCGCTTGCGAGCTAGTTCGGCCAAGGCCTCTGCATATCCCTTGACGGACGCGGGACCGATCGAAGCCGCAGCAAGACGGACCAGGTAGCGCCCGCCCCCTAGCACTTTCAGCCCCTCGTGATCCACCATCGTCAACCCGACCGTGACCGGATCGGCCAGAACGCCCGCGCGGTTCTTCTCGATAAGGGTGGTGAATATCTCGGCATGGACCGGGTCAAAGAACAGATCGGCGCCGCCGAGACGGTCGACCTGTCCGGCCAGTTCAGGCGCCAGCAGAAGGGCACCAAGGATCTGCTGCTCAGCCTCGACCGAGAACATGGCCGGTGCCTCATCTCGGATAGGGGTAACGGTATTCATTCCGCTGCCTCCGGTTTTTGGTTGGTGGA
>CAYQRX010000052.1:0-14565 GCA_964419865.1 uncultured Hyphomonas sp.
CTAAAAGCATTGCTGAAAGGTCCGTTGATCCCCCGTAATCTTTCGACACTGGCCCTCCCCCGCCCGTTGGCTGTAAAGTCGCCCTCAGCGGCAGGCGCCGCCCGGAGGAGACGCGCGATGAAATGGCAAGGCGGACGCAGGGGCGGGAACATCGAGGACCGGCGCGGACTGAGCCCCGGCGCTGCCGTCGGCGGCGGCGGGATCGGCCTCATCATCATCGCGCTCATCGGCTATTTCGTCTTCGGCATAGAGCCCTCGCAGATCGCCAGCATGGCAAGCCAGTCCGGCAGCAGCAACCAGCAGGCCGGCGTTGAGGGCACGCCGGAAGATGAAGCCGGCCTGTTCGTCGATGTGATCGGCGCGAACATCAACGATGTCTGGGAAGGCGCCCTGCCCGGCTATACGCCGCCGCGCGTCGTCCTCTATGAACAGGGCACCGGCACGGGCTGCGGCTATGGCCAGTCGGCGATGGGGCCGTTCTACTGCCCGGCTGACCGGACGGTGTATCTCGACCTGTCCTTCTGGCGGGACATGGAAACCCAGCTGGGCGCCTCCGGCGCGGAGTTTGCCCGCGCCTATGTCATCGCGCATGAATTCGGCCATCATGTGCAGACGCTGACCGGCACCTCGCAGCAGGTGCGCCGCGCCCAACAGGCGGCCAGCAGCCAGGCCGAGGCCAACCAGTATTCGGTCGCCCTGGAGCTTCAGGCCGACTGCTATGCCGGCGTCTGGGCGGCGAACGCGGCGCACGTCTCAGGCGGCGCCGTCGCGCTGGAGCCGGGCGATCTCGAGGAAGGCCTGAAGACTGCGAAAGCGATCGGCGACGACATGATCCAGAGCCGGATGCAGGGGCGCGTGATGCCGGAAAACTTCACCCATGGCAGCGCCGAACAACGCAGTGCGTGGCTGCGGCGCGGCTATGAGGCGGGCACACCGGAGGCCTGCGACACGTTCAACTAGTCCGCCAGCAGATATTCTTACCAACACACAACAAACAAGGGAGTTCGCCGATGAGTGACGGCACATACAAGGATTTTGATACAGCACAGGTTCACGCCGGCACGCCGCCCGACCCTGCCACCGGCGCCCGGCAGGTGCCGATCTATCAGACTACGTCCTATGTCTTCCGCGACGCGGACCACGCCGCCGCCCTCTTCGGCCTGCAGGAAGTCGGCTATATCTATTCCCGCCTGACCAACCCGACCATCGGCGCCCTTCAGAACCGCGTCGCCGCGCTCGATGGCGGCGCGGGCGCGGTGTGCTGCTCGTCAGGCCATGCGGCGCAGATCATGGCGCTGTTCCCGCTGATGGGGCCGGGCCTGAACATTGTGGCCTCAAACCGTCTCTATGGCGGCACGGTCACCCAGTTCACGCAGACCTTCAAGCGCTTCGGCTGGTCGGCGCGGCTGGTGGATACCGAAGATCTTGATGCGGTGAAAGCGGCGATCGACGAGAACACCCGCGCGATCTTCTGCGAGACGATTGCCAATCCCGGCGGCTATATCTCCGACCTTGATGCCCTCGCGAAGATCGCCGATGCGGCAGGCATTCCGCTGGTTGTCGACAACACCACGGCAACGCCCTATCTCTGCCGCCCGATCGAGCATGGCGCCACGCTGGTTGTCTACTCGCTGACGAAATACATGACCGGGAATGGCACGGTCACCGGCGGTGCCATCGTAGATTCCGGCAAGTTCGACTGGTCAGCGTCTGACAAATTCCCCTCCCTGTCGGCGCCGGAGCCGGCCTATCACGGCCTGAAGTTCCATGAGACGTTTGGCCCTGCCGCCTTCACTTTCCACAGCATCGCCATCGGCCTGCGCGACCTTGGCATGACTATGAACCCGCAGGGCGCCCATTACACGCTGCTGGGCATTGAGACCCTCTCCCTGCGGATGGAAAAACATGTCGCCAACGCCCGGAAGGTCGCCGAATGGCTGGAGACACACCCCGCCGTTGCCAGCGTCACCTATCCGGGTCTCGCCTCCTCGCCCTACCGCGACCGTGCGAAGCGCATCACACCCAAAGGCCCCGGCGCGCTTTTCACAATCCAGCTGAAAGGCGGCTATCAAGCCTGCATGAAATTCGTCGCGGCGCTCAAACTGTTCAGCCATGTGGCAAATCTCGGCGATGCGCGCAGCCTGGTCATCCATTCGGCCTCCACCACCCATCGTCAGCTGACGGATGAGCAGAAGATCGCCGCCGGCGCCGCGCCGGATGTCGTGCGCCTGTCCATCGGCATCGAAGGGACCGAGGACCTGATTGCCGATCTGGACCAGGCGCTTAAGGCTGCTGGCTGACGACGCGTGAGCTGGTCCCATCAGCGCGAGAGGTGCGCCAGCACGTTGCGCTGGTGGGAGCGGTCGCGGTGCTCAAAGAGATAGATGCCCTGCCATGTGCCGAGGGCGAGGCGCCCCGCCGTGACGGGAATGGAAAGGGATGTCTGCGTCAGCGCTGCCCGGATATGGGCGGGCATGTCATCCGGCCCTTCGGTGCGGTGGCGCACCCAGCTCATCGACGGGTCCCCCAGCGCCGGGGCGAGGCGGCGGAAGAATTCAGCAAGGTCTGCCTGAACGTCCGGATCGGCATTCTCCTGCACCAGCAGGGAACAGGAGGTGTGCTGGCAGAACAGGGTCAGCAGCCCGTCACCCTGCCCCTTCACAAAGCCGGCGGCCGCCGGCGTGAACTCATAGAGGCCGGGGCCCGAGGTTGAGACGGTGAAACGCGCCTGCATGATCACGGCCGCCCCACCCGCGCGATCAGGGCCTTCGCGGCGGCCGGATTGCGCTCCTTGGCGCCGGAGATGAAGAAGGCGAAGACCTCGCGCTTTTTCGCCCAGCCCTTGAGCGTCTTCGCCCAGGCATCAAGGTCGCCCGCGCTGTAACCCGTTTCAATATCGCCCTGCGTCTGCTGCAGGCGCGCATAGGCAAAATCCGCCGTTTCGATATCCGGCATCGGCCAGTCCGGATCATCCGCAAAAACAACGCCGTGCCCGTGTTTGCTCAGAAGCTCCGTGAACGCCTCATCACGGAACGTCTCATTGCGCACTTCAAGCGCATGACGCAGGCGCACGCCCTTGTGCTCCGGCGGAAGCAGGGCGCAGAACGCCCCGAAATAGTCCGCATCGAACTTGCGTGTCTCCGGGAACTGCCAGTTGATCGCCCCCAGCCGGTCCCCCAGCACGGTGACGCCGCCGCCGATGAACCAGTCTATCGAGGACTTCATGTCCTCGGGGGTCTTGCGCATCGTCGTCGCCCGCTGCGCCTTGACCGTGAAACGGAAGGTCTCCGGCGTCTCGCCGGCCCATTTCGCAAACACCGCTTCGGTCTGGTTGCGATAGAAGGTCGAATTGATCTCGATCGCCGTCAGCTGCCGGCTGGCATAGGCCAGTTCGCCGGCCTTCTTCACCTCGGGGGGATAGAACGTCTCCCGCCAGGGCTCATAGTTCCACCCACCAATACCGATCCGAATGGGCTGGGTCATGGCAACATCCTGTCTCGAAACTACCGGGCGGGGCATGCCTCGCCGCCGCGCCCTCCATTCACATCAGCCAGGCGCTGACCTCAAGAGCAGCGCGCGCATTTTTACTGAGGGCGGATAGCGTTAACAGAACCTTTGCGAAATCCCCCTAGCGTGCGCCAAAAAAGTGTCCCCGGGGGAGCAGACTTGCAGGATTCCGACGGCCCCTCGCCGCTCGGCGGCGACATTGCCCAGCTGATGCAGGCATTCCTGGATGCGCTGCCCGATCCTGTATTTGTAAAGAATGAACGCCTGGAGCTGATCTACGGCAACGCCGCGCATGATCGCTTCATTCTCGATGCGACGGGCCTTTCCGACTATCTCGGCATGCACGACCGGGACCTCTATCCGAAGGAGCAATATGAGGTCTTCGAGGCTGAGGATTACAAGGTACTCGCCGGCCAGATCTCGCTCAGCGAAGAACAGGTCGGCCCGGAGATTACCGCCCTCACCAAGAAAGTACCCGTGCGCCTGCCGGACGGGGAAATCGGCATCGCGGGCATCAGCTTCGACATAACCGACTACAAGAAGGCCGAAACCCGCGCCCGCGAGACCGAAGCAGCCAACCGGGCGAAGTCACAGTTCCTCGCCGCGATGAGCCATGAGATCCGTACACCGCTCAATGGCATCCTTGGCATGGCGCAGTCGCTGATGTCGGACAAGGATCTGACCGCCTCCCAGTGCGAGAAGGCCGAGATGCTGCTCGACTCCGGGCGAACGCTGCTTTCGCTCGTCGACGATGTCCTGGACCTGTCCAAGATCGAGGCAGGAAAGCTCGACATCGACCCCACCGATGGGGACCTGCGCCATACCGTGCGGCGCGTCGCGCGGCTGTTCGAGCCCAAGGCCCAGGAAAAGAGTATAACCCTGAAGCTGCATATTGCCGATCCGCTGGAAAGCGCGCTGTCCTTCGATCCGGTCCGTGTGCGCCAGTGCGTGTCTAACCTCGTTTCCAACGCCATCAAGTTCACCGAGTATGGCACGGTTCATATCACGCTTTCGGCCGTGCAGGAGGGCGCTGGTTACCGCGTCCGCATCGACGTGTCCGATACCGGCATCGGCATTACACCGCAGGCGCAGGCGCGCCTGTTCGCGGAATTCTCGCAGGCGGACAGCTCGACCACCCGCCGCTTCGGCGGCACTGGGCTTGGGCTCGCGATCACACAGCGCCTGGCCCGGATGATGGGCGGCGATGTGACGGTAGAAAGCGTTCCGGGACAGGGCTCGACCTTCACCCTCACCTTCCTTGCGGGCACGGCCTCTGGCGCTGCGGCCCCGAACGAGATGGATGAGCCTGCGCAGCTTCCCACTCATTCGCTCCGTGGCCTGCGTATCCTGCTGGCCGATGACAACCGGGTGAACCGGGAGGTCGTCAAACTCTTCCTCGAGCCGCATGCGGTGGAAATCACCGAAGCGGCCAATGGCCGCCAGACACTGGAGGCGCTCGAGGAGGCACCGTTCGACATCCTGCTGCTCGACATTCATATGCCGGTGATGGACGGCATCCAGGCGCTCAAGACGCTGCGCGCCAGCGACAAACCGTACCGGGACATTCCGGTAATCGCGCTGACGGCCGACGCCATGTCTGGCGACCGGGAACGTTTCCTTGGCCTTGGCGCCGATGGTTATGTGACCAAGCCCATAGACCAGGGCGATCTGCTGGGCGCAATTGCGCGCCTTGACGTGAGACGGCCGGGCCCGCTGCCTGTCGGCGAACTGGACCCGCTACAGGCCTGTCTCGATGCGCTGAAAGGCGCGCCCCTGCCCCCGCTGCAGCGCGGCGCGCTTGAAGGGCTGCGCGAGGAATGGCTGAGCGCGGCGAAACACCAGTTCACCGAGCTTGCCGGTCAGCTTGCCTCCGGCGCTGACCTGGAGCCGGAAACGCTCTACCGCGCCGCGCATGACTGCAAGGGACAAGGGGGGCAGTTCGGCTTCAGCCTGGTCGGCGCCGTGGCCGGCGATCTCTGCCTCATCCTCGAGGCGTGCAAAGGCACCCTGCCCACCGAAGTGCGCACGATCGTGTCACGTTATATCCGCTCCCTGATCTTCTGCCTCGACAACGGCATCGCCGGCACCGGCGGTGAAGCCGGCACCGTCCTGCGGATGAAACTGGCGGCGTGAGGGGCGGTCAGAGACCCGTCAGACATTGCCCGTAGCCGCGCTGAATGCGACGAATGGCAACGCGGGCCAGATCAACAAAAAAGGGCGGCCCTTGGGCCGCCCTTTTGTTTGGATCAGGTATCCAGGAAGCTTCTCAGCTTCCGGCTGCGGCTCGGATGTTTCAGCTTCCGCAAAGCCTTCGCCTCGATCTGGCGGATGCGTTCGCGGGTGACCGAGAATTGCTGGCCGACTTCCTCCAGCGTGTGATCCGTGTTCATGCCGATGCCGAAGCGCATCCGCAGCACGCGTTCCTCACGCGGGGTGAGCGAGGCGAGCACGCGGGTGGTCGTCTCGCGCAGGTTCGACTGGATGGCCGCGTCCACGGGGAGCAGAGCCATCTTGTCCTCGATGAAGTCGCCGAGGTTTGAATCCTCGTCGTCCCCGATCGGGGTCTCGAGGCTGATCGGCTCTTTCGCGATCTTCAGAACCTTACGGATCTTCTCCAGCGGCAGGCCCAGTTTCTCGGCCAGTTCCTCCGGGGTCGGCTCGCGGCCGATCTCGTGCAGCATCTGGCGCTGGGTGCGGATGATCTTGTTGATCGTCTCGATCATGTGCACCGGGATACGGATCGTCCGGGCCTGGTCCGCAATCGAGCGGGTGATCGCCTGGCGGATCCACCATGTCGCATAGGTCGAGAATTTATAGCCGCGCCGATACTCGAATTTGTCCACCGCCTTCATCAGGCCGATATTGCCCTCCTGGATCAGGTCCAGGAACTGAAGGCCGCGGTTCGTGTATTTCTTGGCAATCGAGATCACGAGGCGGAGGTTGGCTTCCACCATCTCCTTCTTCGCAATCCGCGCCTCACGCTCGCCCTTCTGCACTGTCTGGACGATGCGGCGGAAGTCGTCGATCGGAATACCGATCTCCTGCGCGATCTCGGAAATCTCGTCGCGCACTTCCTGGACTTCGCCGCCCTTGCCGTCGATCAGGCGTTTCCATTTCGCCGAGATCGCCGAGACACGCTCAGCCCAGTCGGGCTCCAGCTCGCTGCCGATATAGTTCTGCAGGAACTCCTTACGCGGAACACCATGCGCATCGGCCAGCCGCATAAGCTTGCCTTCAAGGCCCATCAGCTTCTTGTTGATGGCATAGAGCTGCTCGACCAGGGCTTCGATCCGGGCATTGTTGATGTGGATCGTCTTGAGGTTTTCCACGATCAGCAGCGACAGCTCGTCATATTCGTGCTGCGCTTTCGGCGTCAGGTCCTTGCCTTCCAGGCGCCGGGTGACGAGCCTGTCCTGAAGCTTGCGGAAACGGCCGAAGGCTTCAGCGATCTCGTCGAGCTTGGCGAGCACGCCTTCGCGCAGCTCCCCTTCCATCGCCGACATCGACATGGCGACGGCGTCGTCTTCTTCTTCCTCTTCCTGCTGTTGCTGGCGCAGGCGCTCGGCTTCGACCTCATCGACTTCTTCAGCAGAACGCTTCTTGCCCTTGACGGGGGCCACCGGCTCGGGCGGTTTCTCCTCGATGGGCTTGGGCTCCGGCGGCGGGTTTTCCGCGCCATAGGTCGCTTCCAGGTCGATCAGGTCGCGCAGCAGGATGCGCTCATTCATGAGCTCATCGCGCCAGACCATCATCGCCTCGAAGGTCAGCGGGCTTTCGCAGAGGCCGCGGATCATCGCGTCGCGGCCGGCCTCGATGCGCTTGGCAATCGCAATCTCGCCCTCGCGTGAAAGAAGCTCCACCGCGCCCATCTCGCGCAGATACATCCGCACGGGGTCATCGGTCCGGTCGCTGCCACGGGCATTGCCCTTCTTGGCGACGACTTTCTTGTCCTCGATCTTGGTGAGGGCCTTGCCCTGCTCCTCGGCTTCTTCCTCGGTCTCGACGACCGCGATGCCCATTTCCGAGATCTGGGACATCACGTCCTCGATCTGGTCGGAGCTCATATCGGCGTCCGGCAGCAGCTGGTTGATTTCGTCATGGGTGATGAAGCCGCGCTTCTGGGCGCGCTTCAGGACCTTTTTGACGTCTGTCGCATTAAAATCGACAAGCCCGCTCTCATTGTCCTTGTCGTCTTCACCCTCGCCGTCACCGGCGGTGTTCTTTTTCTTCTTGGTGGCTGTCGCCATGTTTCAGCTATCTCCCGTCGGGACCGCGCGGCCTCTCCAAACCACGATGCCCAAATGCCTCTCGCCTTGCCTTCAAGCTCAGCTGTCGCTGCGTTTGCTGGATGCTTCGTTCATACGGGCCTTGAGGGCCCTGCGTTCAGCAACCAACTGGTGCCGCCTCCGCCATTCCTGCGGGGACAGAGTAGGGTCCGCGCCCGCACGATCCGTGCCAGAGCCCGTCTCCTGGTTGCTGGAACGCCGCATCGCCACGTATTGCTCCAGAGCGATCAGCCATTCCCGAGCCTCGGGCCCATCGGCCGCTATCTGAGGCGTTGCGGGATAATCCTTGAGCAGACCGGCAGCACGTATGTTCCCAGAATTCGCTAGATGGGCGGTGATCGCCGCGCGGTCAATGGGGATTCCGTCATTTGCCAGGTCAAGAACTGCATCGCGCAGGCGCGCCACATCCGGATCGGCGGGCGCACATTGCGCCAGCATTTCCGCGCCGGCCGCCAGCAGGCCGGGATTGTCGACCGCCCGCAGGATCAGGTTCAGCCCGCCGATATTGTCCAGCGCCCGCTGCTTGAGCGCCTCCTGGGCATGTTCGCCGCCGGCGGGAATCTGTGCCGATCCGGGCCGTCCGCGCCTGAAACTATTGGCCCTTTTCGCGTCCCGCAGCTGCCAGAGATGGTCGCGCAGGCGGGATTTGAGGTCGCGCTCATAGGCCGCCCGCACGCCGGGATGGCGGATCTGCGCGCAGGCTGCCATCAGCCGCGCCTCCAGCCCCGCCTGGCGCTCCGGCGTATCCAGCGGCTCGGCATCGCGCTCGCGCCGCCAGAGCAGCTCCGAAAGCGGAATGCGCGCGTCCAGCTGTTCGGCCATCGCCAGCCGGCCGCGTTCGCGGATCAGGTCATCCGGGTCCATCCCGTCAGGCAGCAGCACGAAGAATACCGACCGGCCCGGCTCGACAAAAGGCAGCGCCCGGTCCAGTGCGCGCCAGGCTGCGCCGAGGCCGGCCCGGTCGCCGTCGAAACACATCACCGGCTCCGGCCCCGCCCGCCAGACCAGCTGCAACTGCTCCTCCGTCAGCGCCGTGCCAAGCGGGGCAACGGCATGGCCGAAGCCCGCCTCGCAGAGCGCGATGACATCCATATAGCCTTCGGCGACGATCAGCCCGCCGCCCTCGCCATGGCCGAGGGCCTCGCGCGCCGCCTTGTAACGGTACAGCACGTTCGACTTGTGGAAGAGCGGCGTATCGCCGGAATTGAGGTATTTCGGCTTGGCGTCGGGCTGCAGCGCCCGGCCGCCAAAGGCGATGATCCCGCCGCGCGCGTCGGGGATCGGGAACATCAGCCGGCCGCGGAAAGCGTCATAGGGCTCCCCGCCCTTGTCGCTTTCCTTGATCAGGCCGGCTTCCAGAAGTTCAGCGTCGGTGAAGCCGCACTCATGCAGATGCGTCCGCGTGCGCCGCCAGTCATCGGGCGCATAGCCCAGCCGGTACCGGCTCCAGCTCGAGGCTGACAGGCCACGGCCCTGCAGATAGGTGCGCGCCCCCGCCCCTTCAGATGCGCGCAGCCGCTCCTCGATATAGGCCGCCGCCGCCTCGCAGGCCGCCTGGAGGCGTTTGCGATGGTCATATTCCTCGACCGCCTCGGGGCTCGCCTTGGGCAGGCTCATGCCCGCCTCTTCCGCCAGCTTCTCGACCGCTTCCATGAAGGAGAGCCGTTCGGTCTCCATCACGAAGCTGATGACATCGCCGCCGAGCCCCGACGAGAAGCATTTGAAGATGCGTTTCTGGTCATTGACGTAGAAGCTGGGCGTCTTCTCATTGGTGAAGGGCGACAGGCCGACCCATTCCTTGCCCTTCTTGGTCAGCTTCACCTTTCGGCCAATGACATCCGAAGGCCGGATACGGGCCTTCAGTTCTTCGACAAAACCATCGGGAATGCGGACAGGTGGCGACATGGCCGCGCACGATACTGCTTTCCCCCGCCTGCGGGAACGCGGTTTGGCATGGCTGGGCAAATAAAAGGGCCCCGCCAGGCGGCAGGGCCCTCTTTGCGGTTCATCGCAGAACCTAGGATTCGCGGTAGGTCGGCGCCGTTTCGTAGTCCTGCGGCTGAACATTGAGGATCACTTCATTCTCGTCACCATCGCCCTGGGCGACGGTCACGGCGTTCATGTCGATCACCACGAGGTCGGTGCTGACCAGGCTCGGCGACACGACCGCGTAACGTGGCTCGCCGCTGGCCGTCAGGATGAGGTCGGCGATGCGCACGGTTTCACCGCTGAAGCTCAGGGTCGGGTTCGATCCGATCATTTCGGAAGCGAGCCGGTAATCGTTCATTTCTTCCTGTTCGAACTCCGGCAGCGCGTCGAGCGATGCCTCGGCCAGCGTGACAAACACTTCCGGCTCATCCGTGCCGTCCTGCGGCGCGATCGTTGCCGCATCGAAATTGACCATGCGCAGCTCACCGCCAAGACCGGTCAGTCCGCCATCACGCACCAGAAGCTGAGGCGTGTCGCCGCTGTCGCCGAGCCAGATGTCGGCCACGGTTGCGATCTCGTCGCCCGAGGCGCCGATCACCGCAGCGCCGATCAGGTCGGACGCTTCCAGTTCATTGGAGGCAAGCACATACTCTTCGCGCACCTCAGCGGTGGCGTCAGGCGCGGTATCGGAAGCGTCGGCGAAGGCCGCCTCTTCCGGCGGGGTCAGTTCGTCATCATAGGTGGGCTCCATCTCCGCCCGCGTGTCCACGCCGGCCGAACGGTCCGTCTCGGCCGTACAGGCGGCCGCGGACAGCATGAGCGCGGCTGCACTGGCAGTAGCAAAAAGGAGTTTCATGGCAGTGTCCTTTCAGTGGTTGAATTGCACAACCAACGGATGGGCACTGTGCCGGTTCCGGCACCTTTCTGTCTTTTCAGACTCCGGGCAATCGCGAGGCGGGGCAGCCCGCCGCCGCTGTCAGCCGCCGCCGAGGGCCGAGCGAACCGCCTTGCCGGCACTCGCCGCCTCGACAAGGCCGGGATAGCGCTCCTTCAGCTCGGTCACGCAGCGGCCAAGATCCTTGAGTTTGGTGGCGCCGAGATCCTCGACGACCTGCCGGACGGCAATATCCAGTGCCCGGCCGGACAGGGGCTGCGGCAGGAAAGCCTGGATGATGGCAATTTCCTCGCGCTCGCGGATCGCGTCCTCGAGGCGGCCCTCTTCCTCATGCTCACGGGCCGAGGCTTCGCGCTGGGCGACCATCGTCTGCAGCACGCCCTGAACATCCGCGTCCGGGCAGCCCTCGCCCTCGCCGCGGCCGCGCGCGCAAACGTCGCGGTCCCGGATGGCGCATTCGATCAGGCGCAGCGTATGCAGCCGCGTCTCATTCGACTCCCGGCGGGATTCTTCCTTCAATGCGTCGGCAATGCGGGCTTTCAGGCCCCTGCATGCAGAAATATCTTCGCGGCCCATGCCGGTCCCAAGCCTTTCTACACTCCGCGGCGAACGCCTTGCTTGACGGTGCGGAGACTCAGCCCCAATAAGCGGCCGAGTTTTAGCCCGACCGGTTAAAACTGCGTCAACCAGCAAGGCCAGCGGCGAGAGGTATATCTTCCATGGGCAGGAATCAAGATATGGACTCAGCAACTGGCGCCCTAGTGCTTGAAGATGGAACGGTTTTTGCCGGTTACGGGGCCGGCGCCGAGGGGGTGAAGGTGGGCGAGCTGTGCTTCAACACCGCCATCACCGGCTATCAGGAAATCCTGACCGACCCCTCCTACGCCTCCCAGATCGTGCTGTTTACCTTCCCGCATATCGGAAATGTCGGTGCCAACCCCGAGGATCAGGAAGAATCGAGCCCGGCAGCGGCCGACGCTGCCCGGGGCGCCATCTTCCGCGAGCCGATCACGGCGCCGTCCAACTGGCGCGCTGCGGAAGACTTCGGCGCCTGGTTGGCAAAGCGCGGCATCATCGGCCTTTCCGGCGTCGATACGCGCGCGCTGACCAAGCGCATCCGCGAGAAAGGCATGCCCAAGGCTGCCATCTGCCACAAGCCGGACGGCAAAATCGACTTTGCCGCCCTGGTGGAGCTTGCGAAAAGCTGGGAGGGCCTCGACGGGGCGGACCTTGCCGATGTCGTCGATCAGGATGCGCCTTACGAAAACACCGATGGCCTCTGGAAGCCTGGCACCGGCCACGAGGCCCACAGCGACGCCGAATTCCATGTCGTCGTCGTCGATTTCGGCGTGAAGAAGAACATCCTGCGCAACCTCGCCAATGCCGGCGCCCGCGCAACCGTCGTCAACGGCGACGCGGCCGCCGAGGACATCCTCGCGCTGAAGCCCGATGGCGTCGTTTTCTCCAACGGCCCCGGCGATCCGGCCGCCACCTTCCAGCGCTCCGGCGCCATGATCAAAGCCATCATCGCCTCCGGCCTGCCGATCCTCGGCATCTGCCTGGGTCACCAATTGCTCGGCCTCGCCCTGGGCGCCAAAACGAAAAAGATGGCGCAGGGCCATCACGGCGCCAACCATCCGGTCAAGGACCTCACCACCGGCAAGGTCGAGATCGTCTCGATGAACCACGGCTTCACGGTTGATCCCGAAACCCTCCCCCCCGGCGTGGAAGAAAGCCACCGCTCCCTCTTCGACGGCACCAATTCCGGCCTCTCGGTCACCGGCAAGCCGATCATCTCGGTCCAGCACCACCCCGAGGCCTCGCCCGGCCCGCAGGACAGCTTCTACCTGTTCGACCGCTTCGCCGGCCTGATGCGGGACTATCGCGGCGGCTGACTGCTAAAACAGCGTCGAGGCGCCATTGGCGATGTTGTGTCCGAGAACGGGCAGCACGAGGCTGCCTGTGCGCTCGCGCAGCCAGAGCAGCAGGAATGACGGCACACCGGTCATCGCGAAGGTCATCAGGTCGAAATCGACGACGCCGGCCTTGTAGCTGAGCGCGTGGGTAAGGCCGAACAGGATCGTCGTCAGCAGTCCGCCATAGCCGATCGGCGCGCCCAGCAGGCGGGACTTCGGCCGGAACGCCTCGTTCAGCGCCAGCAGCAGCGTGCCGCGATAGAAAAGCTCCTCGTCCAGCCCCGGCATCGTCCACTGGAAGGCGATGGTCTCGGCGCTGTCCGGCCGGCCGTCTGCCCCGGCGAGCGCCATCCAGAAGAAGAGGCCTGACAGAACGGCAAAGACCGCCACCGCACCGCGCCAGTGTGGCCCCTGATCCAGGGTCATGCCGCAGCGCTTCCAGCCGAACATGGGCAGAGACATCACGGCCAGCGTGCCGGCAATCGCAGCGAACTTGCCGGCCCAGTTCCAGCTGGCGTCCGGGAACGGGTCCGGCACCATCCAGAATCCGCGCGTCAGCAGCGCCTGATAGGCAAGGTTCAGCACCAGCGCGGCAATGAGCCATTTCCAGCGGAAGCCCTTCGGGAACAGCAACGCCCCCACCACGCCAAGCCCCGCCAGCAGCCCGGTCTCGATCAATGTCCGGATCAGTTCATCCATACGCCCAGCCTTGCGCTATGGGCATAGATGCAGCGGGGCGGGCATTTGGATGCGGGGCGGGAAAAGAAATCTCGCGCGCTACAAACGGGTGATCCCGGAAACCGCGCAGCGGTTATCCGGGACCATCGTGAGGCGCCTTTAGAGAGACTATCCCGCCTTGCGCGCCGCGGCGGCGCCGGCTTCGGCCGCCTGCAGCTTTTCGGCGACGAGGAAGGCGAGTTCCAGCGCCTGTTCGCCATTCAGGCGCGGGTCGCAATGGGTGTGGTAGCGGCTGGAGAGGTCTTCTTCCGAGATCGCCTGCGCGCCGCCGAGACATTCGGTGACATTCTGGCCGGTCATCTCGAAATGCACGCCGCCCGGATAGCAACCTTCCGCAGACAGAACATCAATGAACTGGCGCACTTCGGAAAGGATGCGGTCCACGGGCCGGGTCTTGAAGCCGGTGCCGGTCTTCAGCGTGTTGCCATGCATCGGATCACACGACCACACCACGGTGCGGCCAGACTTCTTCACCGCCCGCGCCAGCGGCGGCAGGCCTTTCGCCACGCCGTCCGAACCGAAGCGCGAGATCAGCGTGATGCGGCCGGGCTCGTCTTTCGGGTTCAGCGTGTCGATCAGGCGCAGGAGTTCGTCGGTCTCCATGCCCGGGCCGCATTTGATGCCGATGGGGTTCTTGATGCCCTTGCAGAAATTGACATGGGCATGGTCCACCTGCCGCGTGCGGTGGCCGATCCACAGCATATGGGCCGAGGTGTCATACCAGTCGCCGCTGGTGGAATCGATGCGCGTCAACGCCTCCTCATACCCCAGCAGCAGCGCCTCATGGCTGGTGTAGAACTCGACCTGCGCCATCTGCGGCACGGTCTCTGCGTTGAGGCCGACCGCCTCCATGAACCGCAGGGATGCCGAGATCTGGTCGGCCAGCTTCTCATAGCGCTCGCCCTGCGGGCTGCGATCCACGAAGCCCAGCATCCAGCGATGCACATTGGCAAGGCTCGCATAGCCGCCCTGGCTGAAGGCGCGCAGCAGGTTCAGCGTGGCGGCCGATTGCGAATAGGCCTGGATCAGCCGCTCCGGGTCCGGAATCCGCGCCTCGGGCGTGAACTCCATGCCGTTGATATTGTCGCCCCGGTAAGACGGCAGTGTCACGCCGTCGATCGTCTCGATCGGTTCTGAACGCGGCTTGCCGAACTGGCCGGCAATACGGCCGACTTTCACCACAGGCTTGGCGGCGGCAAAGGTCAGGACGACCGCCATCTGCAGGATCACGCGGAACGTGTCGCGGATATTGTCCGGGTGGAACTCCTTGAAGCTCTCCGCGCAGTCTCCGCCC
>CAYQRX010000053.1:0-14531 GCA_964419865.1 uncultured Hyphomonas sp.
CCCCCACCATGCGAGCCTGGTCTTCTCCGTCGATCATCTCGGCTTTTCAAACTATGTCGGCCAGTTCACCCGCTTCGACGCGGTGCTGACGATCGACCCCGCCAATCCCGAAATGGCCGAACTCCTTGCCACCATCGACCCGACCTCGCTGATCGTGCCGCCCCCGCCCGAAGGCTTCCTCGCCGAACTGCTCGGCCCCGACTGGCTGAATGCCGAAGCCTTTCCGGAAATCCAGTTCAGCTCCACCGAAATCGTGCTGACCAGCCCGTCGGCGGCGACAGTCACCGGCAATCTCGAATTTCTCGGCGCGACCCAGCCGGTGACCTTCGAGGCGGTGTTCAACGGCGCTTATCCGGGCTTTGCGCCCTATGATCCGAACGCCCGCGCCGGTTTCGCCGCCACCGGCAGCTTTGACCGCTCGGCTTTCGGCATGACCTATGGCCTGCCGCCGGAAGGCACGACGATGGGTGTGGGCGACAAGGTCAAATTCCGCATCGACGCCGAATTCACCGGCCCGCCTCTGGAAGAGGTCGGCGAGGCGCCGGCGCCCTGACCCCGCGATGATCCGTCCGTGCACGGTCATCGTCATGGGCGTTTCGGGCTGCGGGAAGACGACGCTCGCCCGCGCCCTGGCCGATCATCTTGGCTGGCCCTTCATAGAGAGCGACGCCTATCACAGCGATGCGAACCGGCAGAAGATGGCCTCCGGCCAGCCCCTCGACAATGCCGACCGGCAGAGCTGGATCGCCGCGCTGACCGATGCGGCCCGCGCCGCCGGGCCAGCCTGTGTGGTGGCATGCTCGGCGCTCAATCCGGTCGTGCGCGCCTGGATCGAAGACGGTATCGGCCATGCCCCGCTCTACCTGTTTCTGGAGGGTGAGCGGGGCCTGCTGGCCGAAAGGCTCGCCCGGCGTCCCGGCCATTTCATGCCGCCCGGCCTGCTCGACAGCCAGCTCGCCGCGCTCGACCCGCCGGCAGGCGCGGTCGCCATTCCGATCACGCTGCCGACAGAGGCCCAGCTCCCGCTCGCGCTGGCGGCAATCCGTGAGCGGACGGACCCCTAGATGAACAGCGACAGAAACAGCGTCATCGCGAGGCCTGTCAGCCCAACCAGCGCCGCGATGCTGGCCGCAACGATGACAAAGTCGCTGGCCGTCTCCCCCACCCGGACGTGCCCCTAGAAGCTGAAGCCGGTCGCATTGAGGCGCACCCGGCCAAGCCAGGGACCGGAGGTGATGTAGAGGGTCGAGCCATCATCCCCGAAGGTGCAGTTGGCCGCCGCCGTGCCGGTATCGATGCGCAGGATCGGCGTGCCGTCGGGCATGAAGACATGTACCCCGCCCGGCCCGGCGACATAGATGCGGCCTTCGGTATCCACCGCGAGACCGTCCGGCAGGCCGGGATGGGCCTGGCCGACCATCGAAGTCATGTCCGCGAGCATGCGCCGATCCGTGGGAACACCGTCCGTATCAAGATCGTAGGCAAAGAGCTGGGCTGCGCTGGGGTCTGAGACGGCGACGTACAGCGTCTGCCCGTCGGGCGACAGGATGACTCCGTTCGGCATCGTCAGGCTGTCATCGATCAGCGTCACGCGCCCATCGGGATGCCAGCGATAGACGCCGTTGAAATCCGTCTCCTTGTGCGGCGACTGGTTGAGCCCGGCGAGGCCATAGGGCGGATCGGTGAAATAGACCGAACCGTCTGCAGCGAGGACGAGATCGTTGGGACTCGAGAACCGCTTACCGTCATACTCGGTGGCGAGGATGGTTTTCTCCTTCGTCGCAAGGTCGAGCCGCGCAATCGCCCGGTTGCCATGATCGGCAATGAGGATCGTGCCCGGCTGATCGCCAAGGATCAGGCCATTGGCGCCCGGCAGGCCGAAGATGCCCTCTGGGTCTTCCGCCTGCAGCCCGGCTGGCTGGAGGAAGGTCTCAAGTCCGCCCGCTTCGCTCCATTTGTGGATCGCATTGGTCGGTACATCCGTAAACAGAAGATAGTCTCCCTCCGGCACCCAGACCGGGCCTTCCGACCAGATGAAGACATCCTCCGTCAGCTTCTCGACGCCGGCGCCCGCCACCAGCAGGTCTGCGGCTGGGGCGGCATCGAGAATGACAATCTCTGTCCCCTCCGCGCCCTGCGGCGCTTCTGCCGGAGCTGTTTCGGCCGTCAGCGCGGCCGGTGGCGGCGGGCTGGCTGCGCAGGCCCAGAGCCCTGCCGCTGCCACAAGGGTGAGCGCCGTCCGGGCGCGTAAGATTTTCTGCATGGCCTAGTCCTCCCGAATGTTCACGCCCGTCACCAGTGCCGCACCTGGCGCTTCGGCAACAAGCGGCCCCGTCAGCGTGATACTGCCGGTCAGCCTTATGTCATCAGAGGCCGGTCCGATGCGAAAATCAATCCGTCCGGCATCCGCCTCGAACCGCCCGGAGGGCGCGAGATAGGCAAACTGTTCGGGCCGCAGGGTGAAGGCCACGCGCCGCGTCTCGCCCGCCGGGACTGCGACGCGCGCAAAACCGCGCATCTCCTGCACCGGCCGGGCGACCCGGGCGACCGGGTCGCGGATGTAAAGCTGCACGACCTCATCGGCGTCGATGCCGGACGTGTTGGTGATCGCGGCGCTGATGGTCACGCTGCCGCCCGGCGCAAGCTCGCCGCCGGAAACCGTCAACCCGCCATAGTCGAACGCCGCATAGCTCAGCCCATGGCCGAAGGCATAGGCGGGCGTGATCGGGATATCCATATAGCGCGCTGAAACCCGGGAGAGGTCCGGTCCGGCGGGACGTCCGGTCGGATAGTGGCCCATGAAATAGGGCGCCTGGCCGGTGCGGCGGGGGAAGCTGGCGGGCAGGCGGCCGGCGGGCGAGACCTCGCCGAACAGGACATTCGCAATCGCCGGTCCGGCCATGGTGCCGGGGAACCAGGCGATGAGGATGGACGCCTCCGCCTCGTCCAGCGGGCATGGCGGGCAATGTCGATCATCGGGGCGAAGGTCCAGTGCAGGCCCGCGCCCTTTGCCTCGATGGCGGCGATGCGGGCGTCGCGTTCGGCGTCGCGGTGTCGAAGGTCGCCGCGATGCCGAGAGGGACGGGGAAGATCGTGCGGTAACCATGGACGACATCCACGGCGAAGAGCAGCGGGACGCCGAGCCGGCTTTCCTCGACCGCGACGCGTTGGAGCTCGCCCAGGAAACCGGCGCCGGCGACATGCAGATAGGAGCCGAGCCCGCCGGCGCGAACGCGGTCGTATTCGGCTTCGGTGATACGGGAATTGAGCGCGATCTGGCGCCCGCCGGCCATCTGGTTCAGCTGGCCGAGCTATTCGGCGGTGGTCATGCGGGCAATCTGGTAATGGGCCCGGTCTGCGCCGGTCAGGTTTTCCGGCGCTTGCCTCGTGGTCAGCTGTATCGAAGCGCACGACCGCAGCCTTTCCTGGCTGGCCCATCCACTGCTCATGCATATCGGCGTGATTTCATACGGCATCTATGTCTATCATTATTTCGTGCCGCAGGTGATCTTCACCCATTTCAACGATCTGGCCGTGTGGCTCGACTCCTCAATCTGGACCAAGCTCCTCCGTACCCTGATCTGGACGGCAGCTACCTTTGCGGTCGCCGAGACTTCCTGGCATTTCATGGAACGCCCGGCGCTGAAGCTGAAATCGCTGGTTGGCGGCCGCCGCCGGGCCGCGCCGCTGGCGCCGCCGGAGCGAGCCTGACATGGGGGGCGGGCGAAAAAATTGCGCTTGCCTGCCTTAGCGTTAGCTGCTGCTCAATCAGACTCAAGCGGTCAGAGAGGGTTAGTAAAACCCCGTAGAAACAACCGCATGGAGGAGACCGCCGGCTTTCAGGCCGCCGGTGAGGAACATGGACGGCGATTCCCGGGTCATCGAGGCAGATCAGGCCGCGGCGCCGCGCGCGCGGGCGGCGGCCTTCCTGCGCTCGCGCCGGGGGCGGATGCTCCTGGTATCGCTGGCGGCGCTGATCGTTGTGGTTGCCGGGATACGCCTGCTGGCCGACCGGGCGGCCTATGTCACCACAGCCGATGCGCGCATCGCGGCCGCCATGATCGCGGTGTCGACCGACATTTCCGGCCGGATCGCCAGCGTTCAGGCGAAGGAAGGCGACCGGGTCGCCGCCGGCGACATCCTCTACACGATTGATGACCGGGAGGCGTATTACGCGCTGGTCGAACTGGAGGCGGAAGTCAGCCGCCTGCGCGCCGAGATCGAGCGTGAGGAAATCCGCTCGGGCCTGGCCAGCTCGAAGGCGGGCAGCCAGGTCGCCGCCCGGCGGGCCGGCACGCTGTCGGCAGCCGCCCGGGTCGAGGCCGCCCGCTCCGATGTCGACATTGCCGAGCGCGATTTCAACCGCACCCGCGACCTGTTCGAGCGCGGGCTGATGCCGCAATCGACCCTC
This sequence comes from uncultured Hyphomonas sp., assembly GCA_964419865.1. Classification (GTDB taxonomy): domain Bacteria; phylum Pseudomonadota; class Alphaproteobacteria; order Caulobacterales; family Hyphomonadaceae; genus Hyphomonas. The sequence goes on from CAYQRX010000053.1 coordinate 4,412, forward strand.
GATACTGCGCAGAATGTGCTCGACACGGCCCGCCAGGCGCTGCGCCGCGCCGAGGCCGACCGCGACACCGCCGCCGCTGACCAGCAGACCGCCAGCATCGCCGGCGAGGAAGTCGCGCTGATCGGCTATGACCTTGCCGTCCTGCGTGCGGCGCTGGACAAGGCGGTCGCGCGGGTCGAGGCGCAGAAGGTCGTGCTGGACCAGCATGTGATCCGCAGCCCGATTGACGGGGTGGTCGACGAGCTGTTCTTCGAGCCGGGCGAACATTCCCTGCGCGGCTACCGGATGGCGCTGCTGCATGATCCCGGCGCGGTCTGGGTGTCGGCCAACGTCAAGGAGACCGACATCCGCCATGTCCGCCACGGCGCCGAAGTGTGGGTGCGGGCGGACAGCCATCCGGGCGAGCGGATCACCGGCCGCGTCACCCGCGTCCATGATGCGACGATTGCCGAAGCCGCGCTGATGCCGAACCCCAATGCGCACGGTGTGTTCACCAAGATCACCCAGCGTATCGGTGTACGGATCGATATTGATGCGGCAGAGGCCGACCTGCGGCCCGGCAGCATGGTGCGGGTACGGATCCGGAAGGGTGAGCCATCCGGGGCGCCGGCGTGAGCATCGCATCCGGCCTGTCGTCCGGCGATGACGGCCCCCGCGCCGGCCGGATGCCGGCAGGCGACATTCCCTCGATTGCCGGCCCGGCCGTGCGCGAACAGTTCGAACGCTTCGGCAGCATCTATCGCTGGCTGCTGCTGTTCACGATGCTGATTGGCTCGATGGCGACGATGCTGGCGGCCACCACGGTCAATGTGGCCCTGCCGGCGATGATCGGCGCCTTTGGTCTGGGACAGGACCAGGCGCAGTGGATGTCCACCGCCTTCCTGGCATCGTCGACCATCGCCATGCTGGCGAATGCCTGGGCGATGTCGGCCTATGGGGCGCGCGCGACCTATGTGTTCGGCATGGCGGTGTTCGTCTTCGGCTCCGTTCTGGGGGCGATCAGCAACACGCTGGAGCTCCTGATCGTCTCGCGCGCCTTGCAGGGCATCTCGGCGGGCCTGTTGCAGCCGATGTCGATGTTCCTGATCTTCCAGACCTTTCCGGATAACCGGCGCGGGACCGCGATGGGGATATTCTCGATCGGCGTGGTGCTGGCCCCGGCCTTCGGGCCGGCGCTCGGGGGTGTGGCGGTCGATCTGGCGAGCTGGCGGCTGGTGTTCGTGGCCACGCTGCCCCTTGCGCTTCTGGCGCTCAGCGTTGCCCCCTTCCTGATGCCGCGGGGAGACCGCAACCCCAATCTGCCGCGCCCGCCGCTGGACTGGCCGGGCCTCATCCTGTTGGCGACGGCGGTGGTGTGCCTGCTGGCGGCCATTGCCGGCGGCAACCGCGACGGGTGGGATTCCGACATCACGCTCCTGCGTTTCGGCATCGGCATTCTGGCCGGCATCGCATTCTTCTTCTGGGAGCAGCGTCATCCCTTCCCAGCGCTGAACCCGAAAGTCTTCACCTATCGCCAATTCTGGTCGGCCGGCCTGATTGTCTCGGCCACCGGCATCGCGATCTATGGCTCGACCTATCTGATCCCGATGTTTGTCCAGATGGTGCAGCATTATTCGCCGACGGCGGCCGGCGTCATGATGATCCCGGCCGGGATCGCGATGATTGTCGGCTTTCCGATTGCCGGGCGCCTCACCGACCGGGTCGACCCCAGATGGCTGCTCGGCTTCGGCATCATCAGCTTCGCCGTCTCGTCCTGGCTCCTGTCGCACGTCTCGGCGCTGACGCCTTACTGGGTGCTGGTCGGATGGATCGTGCTCAGCCGGATCGGCATTAGTTTCTGCATGCCGCCGGCCAATACGACCGCTGTGCGGGCGGTGCCGCCGCAGCTGCTGGCTTCGGCGACCGGGGGCGTGTCCTTCCTGATGCAGGTGGGCGGGGCGTTCGGGGTGAACATCCTCGCCATCGTCCTGCAGCGCCGGATGATTTTCCATGGCGAGCATCTGTCGGTCGGCATGAACGAGACCAATCCCGAGATGCTCTATCAGCACGCGCTGCAGGCGCAGACGCTGGAAGCAGGCGGCATGCCGCAGCTCCACGCTTTCCAGTCGGCTTTCGGTGTCTTCAGTGAACAGGTTGCCGCCGAGGCCATGGCCTTCGCCTTCCGCGACTGTTTCCACATCATCTTCCTGTGGTTTGTCATCGTGCTCTTTGCGCTGGCACTGATGCCGAAACCGAGGATGAGTTTCGTCCCCGCCGAACGGCCGTCTTAGTCCGGCAGCGCGGGGGGGACTCCGCGCTGCCGGACCCGGATCTACTCCGCCGCGACGGAGATCGGTCCGGTATCGAGCGGGCGCTCAAGCGCGCTCCAGTCGATCTCGGCATCGGTCGCAGCGTTCTCATAGTGCAGGACACCGAGGGCTGCGAATTTCGGTTTGACGCTCTCGGTCAGAAGGCCGACGCGCTTCAGGTTCGGGATCATCCGCTCAAAGAGGAAGTTGCGGAAGGCCTGCCCGCCGGTCGAGTCGATGGAGGCACGCCGGGCTTCCTCGCGGTCGAAGCCGAACTCCTCCTCGACCACAGTGGAGAACAATCGCTCGCGCATGATGGCGCAGGCTTCGTAGGCGAATTGGGCGCGTTCCTCGATCTCGTTTTCCGGAAGCGCCTTGATCCAGTCCTCGAGATAGTTGACGCCGAAGGCGACGTGCCGTCCCTCATCGCGCATGACGAGATGCAGGATCTGGCGCAGCAGCGGATCGCGGGTCGTCTGGGCCATGGTCTGAAACGCGGCCAAGGCAAGGCCTTCGATCAGCACCTGCATGCCGATGAACTTCAGATCCCAGCGCGGATCGGTCAGGATCTTGTCGAGCAGCAGCTTGAGGCTTGGATTGACCGGATATTCGACCCGGCAGCGTGTGCGCAGGTATTTGTTGAACACCTCGACATGGCGCGCCTCATCGAAAGTCTGTGAGGCGGCATAGAGTTTCGCATCATAGGTCGGCGCGCAGGAGACGAGCTGGGAGGCGACCATCATGGCGCCCTGCTCACCATGCAGGAACTGGGACAGGACCTGCGCGAGCGAGCGCCAGGCATACGCGTTGCGCTGCTCCTCGCTCATGGCGAGGTAGACCGGATGGTCGTGGAGCGGATTGAGCCCGGATTGCGAGGGCCCCTGTAACTTGTCGAAGGGCACCTCCCAGTCGACATCCAGCTCGGCATTCCAGTTGAAGCGTTTGCCGAGTTCATACAGGCGGCGAATCTTGGCGTTCGCGCTCTCATAGTCCCAATTATAGGAGCCGGTCAGCGGCGTGTTGAAGATTTCGCGGACGATCTCGACGTCTTCAGGCGTCAGCTTGTCGGCGAGTTCGCCCGGATCCTCGAAGGTTCGCGCAGTTGTGGGTGGTCCGGATACGAGTTTGACTTTCATGGCAGGTCCTCCCTGGATTGCCCGCCGGCGCGTTCGTGCGCGCGGCATGTGCGGCAAGCCTAAGGACTGCCGGAGAGGGCAAAATACGGAAAATGACGGATGCGTCATTTTTATGCGGGCAGGCTCAGGGGCAGCCGATCACCCGCGCCAGGATGTTGCGGTGCACCTCGCTGGTGCCGGAATAGATCGAAGCGGCCCGCGTGGCGAGATATTTGGCCATCGCGAAGCCGCTGCCGGGCACCGCATCGATGCCGGCTTCGGTGATCGCTTGGTGCAGTTCGGTGGCGATGAGCTTGAGGGCAGAGCTGGCCGGTGCAGCGCCGATGGCGAGGCTGCCGGCGGCGGCCCGCGCTTCCAGCATCTCGAAAGCCTCGGCGCGGATGTCCAGCGCCGACAGGCGTGTCATCAGGGCCGGCTCGGCGCCGTTTTCCCGGACCGCCTGGAGGGCCGCACGCAGCGCCCGGCGCAACAGGCCGGTGGTCGTATTGTTGGAGCGGGCAATCGCCATCAGCCGGCGCGCGGCTTTCCAGCCTTCGCCGGGCGCGCCGATCCGGCCTGCGGCCGGTGTGCGGACACGGTCGAAGAAGACTTCATTGGTTTCATATTCGCCGTCGATGAAACGGATCGGGCTGACCCGGATGCCGGGGCGGTCCATCTCCACCAGCAGGAAGACGAGGCCGTCCGTGCCGGCCGAGCCCGCCTCGCAGCGCGCCAGCAGGAACATATGCGTCGCATACTGGGCAAAGCTGGTCCAAAGCTTGCTCCCGGTCAGGATGAAATCCTCGCCGTCGCGCTCGGCTTTCAGGGACAATGCGGCAAGGTCGGAGCCGGCCTGCGGTTCGGAGAAGCCCTGGCACCATTCGTGCTCGCCGCTGAGGATCGGCGGCAGGTAGCGGGCTTTCTGCTCGCGCGTGCCTTCGACGATGATCAGGGGGCCGATGGTGCGGATGCCCGACGACTGCAGCACCGGCGCATCGCGCGCGGCGCAGGCATTCTCGAAATACAGCCGCTCTGCCGCACTCCAGCCGGCGCCGCCATGTTCGACCGGCCAGGTCGGTGCGTACCAGCCGCGCGCACGCAGCTTGTCGCGCCAGATGCGGCAGGCTTCGGGGCTGGACTTGAGGCCGGTGGTCGCGCGCCCTGCGGCGCGCAGATCCTCGGTCAGTTCACGATCAAGGAAGGCATCGACCTCCCGCCGGAAGGCCGGGCTGGCCCCTGCGCTGGCCGTTTCTGCCGGCAGGGCTATATGCGCGTGCCCGTCCATTCCGTGCCCATGCGGCCCTAGTGAGACAGGAGCAGCGGCAGCGGCACCGAGCGCAGCAGGCTGCGGGTGACACCGCCAAACAGCACCTGTTGCAGGCGCGAATGGCGATAGCCGCCGAGGACCATCATGTCGGCATTGATGTCGGTTGCGATCTGGGTCAGCACTTCATGCGTGGAGCGGCCGAGACCGGCCTCGTTGCGCAGCTCGACCTTGTGCCCGTGGCGCGCCAGATGGGCGGCGATGTCGAGACCGGGCGCATCGCCATGATCGAGGCTGCCGGGTTTCGCATCGACCGTGACGATGGTGATTTCCGCATCCTTCGCGGCGAGCAGCAGCGCGTCATGCATGGCGCGGGCGGCTTCGCGGCTGGCATCCCAGCCGATCACCATTTTCCGGCCGACCGGGCCGGGTTTCCAGTCCACCGGCGCCACCATCACCGGCCGGCCGGAGCCGAGCAGGGCTGCCTCGATGATCTGGGCATAGGGTTGGGGCTCATCAACCGTAGGCGCCCGGACGACCGCGAGATCGGCGTGACGGGCAATGGCGGCGACGAGCGATTCCAGGTTGGTGCCGTAGGTCCGGTGGCGGCGCAGTTCGATCTTCGGATCGCGTTTGGTGAGGTCTTCCGTCATCTGGTTCCAGAAGCGCTCAATAATCGCGCGGTTCTCGTTCAGCTGCGCGGTATAGGCGGCGCCGGCGCCGAACTCGTTATAGAGCAGCATGGTCGGCGCGATGCCGATGGCCGAACAGGCGAGATGGGCGTCATGGTCACCCGCGAGGCGCTGGGCGAGATCGAGCGCGGCGGTGTCTGCGCCGGCGACGCAGACGATGATGTCTTTCAATTGCATGGCTTCCCTCCTGGACTGCGGGTCTGGCAGCAAGGTCGGGTAAAAACGGCCTGTGGAATATAGGTAGATTTCCGAAGGTCCGCGCCGTTTCAGGCCGGGTCCTGGATACTTTCCAGATAAGTCAGCAACGCGTCGATGTCGTCCGGCTCGAGCTGGAAGGGCGGCATGTCGGGATGGCCGACCATGATGCCTTCGGCGAGCGCCTCTTCCAGCGCGCGGACCGGATAGGTCTGGGAGAGACGGCGCAGCGGCGGCGCGTCCGGATGGGTGCTCTCATCGGCCACGGAGACCGCATGGCAGGCGGCGCAGAGACCGGTGGCGATTGCCTGGCCTTCCGCCAGAAGGGCCGGCTCCGGCGCAGGAGTCGCCGGCGGGTCTTCGGCGGTCTGGCAGGCCGCCGCCATCAGCGGCAGGAGGATGAGCAGGCGTGCCACCGGGGCGGAAGATCGGGTCATTGTTGTGCCTCGTCACTGGCGGTGCGAAAGAGCCCCCTATCCCTCAACTGCGCCGTTAGGGAAATCAATAGGTAGAATCTGAAGCCGCGATCAAGGCGCCGGCGCATTACCGGGCGCTGTCAGCCCCCGATAGGCGTGCCAGCTGGCAAAGCCGATCACCGGAAAGACGATGGCAAGTCCGGCAAAGGCCGCCGCGATACCTGCGAGCGTGAGCAACGTTATCATGACCGCCCAGAGCAGCATCGGGAAGAAATTGCGATTGACTGCCTTGACGCTTGCGGCGAGCGCCAGAAAGACGTGGTAGCGGGTGTCCAGCAGCATCGGGGCGGCAATCACTGCCAGCGAGTAATTGACGAATGCGACACCGGCGCCGGTCAGCAAGGTCACGACCAGCATCAGCTGGCCCTCTGTCGTGGTCAGCGCGAAATCGAGGAACTGCTCCGGCGTGCGCAGGATGCGGCTGGTCGAGACGGCGTAGATGACATGGGCCATCCGTGTCCACAAGAGGTAGAGAAAGACCAGCAGCAGGCCAAGCAGGATGAATTCGCGCCGGATGGCGGGGCGGACCCAGATCATGTCGAGGAAGGTCACGCGGGCGCCGGTTTCGAGCCGCCGGGCCGCTTCATACAGTCCCATCGCCAGCATCGGTCCGATGAGCAGGAAGCCGCCGAGCAGGACGAAGAACAGCTCTGCCGAGCCCGTCCGCCACAGCGCCAAGAAGATCAGCGCGCTGATCGCCGACAGGCCCGCACCATAAAGCAGCGCGGAGACCGGAATCGCGAGAAAATCCCGCCAGCCTGCCCGCAGCCATGCGAAAGGTTCGGCCAAGCCGATGGTGCGGATTTCCGGCATTCTCAAGGGGGTATCGGACATGTCGCTGCGGTTTCCTGCGGCACCAGGCTGCCAAGCAATGCCGCCGATGCCGCGCCGCGCCATACGGACAAACCCCTAGGGCTGCTTGTGCCCGGCGCCTTACCGGCCGCGCAGCCGGTCCCGGAAGTCGCGCTTGGCCTGTTCGAGATTGCTGGTGAGCTGCTGGCGGAGGCCGGCGCGCAGTTCGTCCAGTTTGTGCGCGCGCGCCGCCAGCACGTCCGCCCCGACCCCGACGCCTTTCATGGCATCGGTCAGGCTCGGTCCCATCAGCTTGAAGCCGGCCGCCTCCTCGATGGCGCCGATGGCCCAGAAGTCGGTATCGACCGACCAGAAGTCCATTGTTTCGAAGGGAATCCAGCAATACCCGCCTTCGGCCCAGCCGGGCCCCCAGCTATTGCGCACGAGATAGCAGCGCTCGGGCATGTCATAGCCGACAATCAGCATGGCGTGGCCCGAGGGGGGGCGCTGCGTCACGACCTGGTCCGGCCGCGGCATCCGCCCGGTCTGATGCGCGGCGTCGTAATATTCGCCCGGCGCGTACATGCCGAAGACGATCGGCAGGCCATGGGCGAGGGCAACCAGCGCCGGCACGCCGCGCGGGGTGCGCGCATACTGGGTCGCCTCATAGTCGCGCCCGTTCTGGTAAGCGGCCTCGGTCGGCCGGGTGCTGACCATCGCCTCCTGGAACGGCCAGATCCGCTCTTCGCAGGCGCCATAGCCTAGGATGGATGCCATACCGTGATGGATGAAGCTGCCCTGGTCCACCTCGGTCGAGTGCGAGAGGATGCGCGCATTATAATAGACGAACAGGCGGGACAGGTTCGTCAGGGGGCGGCCTGCCCTGATCTGATGGAACTCCATGGCGCCGACCACCGCCTGCGCGACGCAGGAGTTGGTCTGCTTCTGGTCTTCCACCGGCGAACATTTCGCGCGCAGGTCCACCCGGTCCGGCAGGCGCACATCCGGCACCGACAGGCTCGGCGCGGCCGAGGGCTTCTCTTCAAAACGGCAGCCCGTCAGGCTGTATCCGGACCAGTTACCACGCATGGAGCTTCCCCCTTCAGGATTGGGATTGGGTGAGAAATTGACGGCGCCGCACCGGTCGCACACGGTGCCCGCCGAAGCCGGCCCGCCGCACAGGTGGCAGTTCTTGACGATGTAGCCGAGCGGCTTGCCGGATTTGTCATCGCTCATGACGGACACGGAGCTCCCGGGCTGTGGTTGACATGGAACCGGCCCTGATCGGTGACGGCGTTCATCTGGTCGAAAACCTGGTAGTCGATATGGCAGCCGCGATCCCATTGCAGGCGGCCGTTGAAGGACATCCCGGCCGTGGGCATCGTCACGGTAAAGGAGCCGGCAGCGCCGTTGATGCGGCCGGAGAACTGCACGGGAAAGCCATAGGCATTGGTGCCGGAGCCGGAGAAGGCGCCGTCATTGCCCACGCGCATCGTGTAACGCTGGCCCTGATCGTCCATCCAGTAACCACTCAGTGAACTGACGGAAGCCTGTGTCTGCGTGCCGATGCGGGACGAAAAGTCATCCGGTGTGGGGGTTGAGGAATAGCCGCTCGCCCCGTTATAGGCCGGGCCGGTAGAGCCGCTGTCGTAGCCATCGAGCGCGGCGCCGATAATGCCCAGCACGAGCAGCACACCCATCCCGATCCCGCCCCATTTCAGAAGCGCCTTGCGGTCGAGTGTGACGGATTCCGTGTCGTTCGCCGGTATCGGCAGCACGCGGCTGGTGCGCGGGGTGACGGCGAGGTTCACCGCATCGACGAGGGCCTTGCGATACTCCGCTGCCGTCTGCGGACGATTGGCCGGACGGTTGGCGAGGCCCCGCTCGATCAGCCTGTCGATCCCGGCCGGCACATCCGCCCGCCCGCCCGATGGCGGCTGCCAGTGCCCCTGGGGCAGCACATCGACCAGAAGCTCGTAGAAGATGATCGAGAGCGAATAGAGGTCTGCCGGCGGCCCGGCCGTATCCGGATTGGTCACCTGTTCCGGGGCCATATAGCGCGGCGTTCCGATGCCGGTGCCGGTGCCACTCTCAAGCCCGGCCCCGGCGGCCCGCGCGATGCCGAAGTCCAGGATTTTCAGCGGCGCGGCAGCCTCGCCCGGCTCGCTCACCAGCATGATGTTTTCAGGTTTGAGATCGCGGTGGATCACGCCGGCCGCATGTGCGGCCGACAGGCCGTCAAGCACTTCGGCGACGATCCGCGCGGCAACGCGAAGCGGAATGTCCTCGCGCTGGCGTATCTTCTCGCGGTGCCAGTCCCGCAGTGACTGGCCCTTGAGGTATTCCATCGAGACGAAAGGCTGGCCGTCGGCCTCGCCGACATCATACACCGCCACGATGTTCGTATGCCGGATGTCGCGCGCGGTAACGCCTTCGGAAATCAGCCGGCGCACGGATTCCGGTCCGGACAGCCGGTCCGGCCGGATCAGCTTAAGCGCCACGTCTTTGCCGACCAGATTGTCCTCGGCGCGGTAGACGACGCCCATACCGCCCTTGCCGATCACGCTGCGGATCACATAGCGTCCGGCAAACTCGGTGCCGGCTGGCAGCTCCGGCATCGGCTCACGCGAGGCGCCGCCGCGCGTCTGGCCGTCGCTGAGCGTTTCGAGGCCGCCGAGGGTCATCATGGCCTCAAGCCCCGCCTTCTGGTCGGCGCCGCATTCGCCGCAGAAACGGTCTTCGGCAGCCATCGCCGCGCCGCAATTCCTGCACTTGCTCATGGCGATGCCCTCATCTTGTACCCGCCCCGGCGCGCTGGAGGGTGATCCTGCGCACGCTGCCATGTTCCATCCGGAAGCTGACTTTAATTGCCAGACACTCCGGCGCGCTGACCAGCGGTGAGATCACATCATTGTCGACGAGACATATGGCTTTTCCTTCACCATATGCCTCGCCGTTCACGCGCAGTCCCCCACCACCCGTGACCCTGAGAACGAGCCGGTCGTTCTCGATATAAAGTTCCATATGCCGCCGCGAGATTGCGCGGCTGAGTTCCTCGTCCACGCCGCCGGAGGGCGAGCGCGCGAGCAGGCGCACATCGCCTTCGCCGCCCTGTCGGCGCGTGCGGCTGCGCCCGGCGCCGAGGACACCGTCCGGGGTCAGGATCGGCCCGTCGAAGGGCGCGTCGCCTTCGCCGAAGCCTGTCCAGCAGAATTCCGCCTTGCGGGGCACCCATCTGTCGGCGTCGAGGCCGCGCAGGCCGAGGCGGCGTTCCTCACGCTCGGCGCGCACCATGGCG
>CAYQRX010000054.1:0-14237 GCA_964419865.1 uncultured Hyphomonas sp.
AGGGCCGGGTCGATTTCCTTCTCGAAGCCGGGCAGGCCGGCCTGATGGCTCGCCATCTGGCCGATCGTGACTGCGCCTTTGCCTTCGGCGGCAAATTCCGGCCAGACATCGGCGACCGGCGTTTCATAGCCTGCGGGCAGATTCTCGACCGCCATGGCGAGGACAATCGCGGAGATGCCTTTCGATGCCGAATAGATCGGCACGATCGTGTCTTCTTCCCAGACGCGCTCTTTCGCCCGGTCGGCCCAGCCGCCGCGGATATCGACGAGCGTTTCACCGCCGATGCGCAGGGCAAAGCCTGCGCCCTGTTCCTCGCCGGCGGCGAAGTTCGCCTCGAAGGCCTCCCGCACCGGCTCGAAGCCGGGGGCGATGAAGCCGGAGATGGGCGCGCTATCAGCCATTCAGTGTCTTCTCCATCCGGAAGCGCAGGAAGGTCTCGCCGCCGCGCTCCACTGTTTCGGGTTGGATCACGGTGAAGCCAACGCCCTCAAAAGGCCCCTTGGCATGCAGGCTGGCATCGGTCCAGAGGCGGGAGAGGGCAAGGCGGCGGGCTTCGGCCTCGGCTTGGCTGTAGAGACGGCGGAACAGGCCGCGCCCCTGCGCCTCGGCGCGGATATAGGCGAGGTCGATATAGCCATCCGGGCGCAGCGTGAGGAAACCGAGCGCGGCGCTGGCATCCTCGGCCAGCCAGACGGCCTGTCCCTCAAGCTGGGCCGCCCATTCTTCGCCGCCGCGCGGGGCAGGGGACCAGGCGGTCCTTTGCGCTTCGGAATACTGCGCCGCGCCGTCGCGCACGGCGGCATGGAACACCTCGCCCAGTGCGCCGAAATCGCGCGGGCTCGCCCGTCTGATCTGGACATCCGCGCCCATGCGAGGCATCGCTCCTCTCAAAACCCATGTCAGCAGTAAAGGCCCGAAAGCCCATGTCCACCCTGCATCGCCCGCGCCGTTCCTGCCTCTACATGCCGGGGGCCAACACCCGCGCGCTGGAAAAGGCGCGCGAGCTGCCGGCCGATACGCTGATCCTCGATCTGGAGGACGCGGTTGCGCCCGAAGCCAAGGAAGAGGCGCGCGCGGCAATCCTCGCGGCGGTGAAGGCGGGCGGCTATGGCAAGCGCGAAATCGTGATCCGGATGAACGGGCTGGACACGCCCTGGGGCCATGAGGATCTGAAGGCGATTGCGGGCTCGGGCGCGCATGCCGTGCTGGCGCCGAAGGTGACGGGGCCGCGCGATATCGAACGGCTCGACAATCTGCTGAAGGAAGCCGGCGCGCCGGACGGGCTGGACCTCTGGGTGATGATCGAGACGCCGATTGCGATCCTCAGTATCAAGGAGATTGCGGCCGCCTCCATCGGCTCACGGCTGTCGGTCTTCGTGATGGGGACGAATGATCTGGCCAAGGAATACCGTGCCCGGATGACTGCTGATCGGCTCGCCTTCCAGACGGCGCTGCAGCTGACCGTCGCGGCAGCCCGCGCCTACGGCCTTGTCGCCATCGACGGTGTGTATAATGACATCAAGAATGAAGACGGCTTCCGCTCCGAGTGCGAGCAGGGCCGCGATCTCGGCTTTGACGGCAAGACGCTGATCCATCCCTCGCAGCTGGAAGAAGCGAACCGCATCTTCGCGCCGAGCCCGCATGATGTCGAGCAGGCCGTCGCGGTCATCGAAGCATTCGCCGACCCCGCCAATGCCGGCAAGGGCGTGCTGAAAGTGAACGGCAAGATGACGGAACTGCTGCACCTTGAGGAAGCGCGGCGAATTGTGGCGATGGATGAGGCGATCCGGGCGCTGGCGGGCTGACGCTGAGATGGCTGAACGCCTGTCTCCGAGGCTCGCTGAAATTCTCGAAGCGCTGCCTCTCAAGGCGGGGCTTCGGGTTCTGGAAATTGGCTGTGGACCGGGCTCATTGGCGAGGGCCATCGCCGAGCGGCTCGCCGGGGGATATGTTCTGGGTATTGACCGATCAGAGAAGGCGATCCGCAAGGCCGTGGACGGATCATCTGTATTGATCGCGCAGGGACTTCTGGATTTTCGCAGAGCATCCGCAGATATGTTTGTCCTCCAGCCGGGCGAGGCTCCGTTTGATCTGGCTGTTGCCGTCCGCGTCGGGGCGCTTGACGGGCGCCATCCTGACCAGATGTCGAGGACGCTGCAATCCACGGCCGCCGCGCTGACGCGGAAAGGGCGATTGTTTGTCGATGGCGGCGATCCGCTGAAAGAGATCGATCTCAAGCCCTGGCGCTGAACCTTGCCTCGGGCCGGTTGGCGCATAAATCCATCCCGCAGCTTCTGGAGAATCCCCATGCCCTACATCCTCATTCACAATCCCGGTTGCGGCTCTTCCAAGAAGGGGCTGGAGTTGCTGCAGGCCAATGGCGTCGAGCCGCAGGTGCGAAAGTATATGAATGCGTCCGAGCGGCTCTCGGTGGAGGAGCTGAAGGACATCGCGAAAAAGATGGGCGGGGTCAGCCCGCGCGTTTTCCTGCGGGAGAAGGATGCGGCCGCCGCGGGGCTTTCGGAGACGGCCAGCGATGAGCAGGTTTTTGCCGCGATGGCCGAGAATCCGAAGCTGATCCAGCGCCCCATCGGGATCAACGGCAAGAAGGCCGTGCTGGGCCGGCCGAATGAGAAATTGCTCGAAATCCGCTGATTTTGCTGCCTTCGGGTCCGGATTCGTTAAAATTTGATCGATTCGCTTTGGTCTTCCTAAGCCCTGACGCGCGATAAGCGTTGTCATGATGCTTCTCGCTCTCTCAACTGCCGGTCTTCTCCTGGCCTTTGCCGCCTTTGCCGCCTTCGGGCTGCCCTGGCTGGTCATGGGGAACCGGGCTTTTGAGGAATTCCCCGAGCGCAAGGATCAGCAGATGATGGCCGGGATGCTCGCCACGGCCGCCGTGGCGCTCGCCTGCCTGCCGCTTCTGAATGCCGCCTTGATTTCCGCCGCGCCGCAGATGCAGGTGTTCGCCGAAACCGTATTGGGCGTGCCCTCACGCTTCTGGAGCTGACGCCCGGAAGGCGCTAGAGGCTCGCCCGTCAGATGATGAGGGCGAGACGATGGCAGCATGCGGCAAATCCAATCCGGGCAATTATTTCGAGGATTTCAAGCCGGGCGAGACGCTGATCCATGCGACGCCGCAGACGGTGACCGAGGGCGACCTTGCCCTCTACCGCGCGTTGACGGGGGGTCGCTACGCCCAGTATTCCTCCGCCGAATTCGCGAAAGCTGCCGGCCTGCCGGGCCTCTGCGCCGATCCCCTGCACGCCTTTCATATCGTGTTCGGCAAGACCGTGCCGGATATCTCCCTCAATGCCGTGGCCAATCTCGGCTATGCCGACGGGCGTATCCTGCGGCCCGTCCTGCCGGGCGATACGCTGCGGGCGACCTCGGATGTGATCGGGGTGAAGGAGAATTCGAGCGGCAAGACCGGGGTTGTCTGGGTGCGCACCCGCGGCCTCAACCAGCGCAGCGAAGACGTGATGAGCTATGTGCGCTGGGTGATGGTCAACAAGCGCGACACGGCCGCGCCGGCGCCGGAGGCGGTGGTGCCCGACCTGCCCGCCGCCGTCGCGCCGGCCGACCTCGCCGGGGTGCCGGAAATGGAGACCTGGTATTTCGCCCAGTCCGGCAGCCGGCATGTGCTGGAGGATTATGAGATCGGCGAGCGGATCAACCATGTCGATGGCATAACCGTCGAGGAAGCCGAACATCAGATCGCCACCCGGCTCTACCAGAACACCGCCAAGGTGCATTTCGACGCGCATGGGCAGAAGGCGAGCCGGTTCGGCAAGCGGTTGATCTATGGCGGCGTCGTGATCTCGATTGCCCGCTCGCTGGCGTTCAATGGCCTCGAGAATGCCGGGCAGATGCTGGCGATCAATGCCGGCAGCCATGTCAGCCCGCTGTTTGCCGGCGATACGGTCTATGCCTGGAGCGAAGTGCTGGACAAGGCCGAGCTGTCGGAGAAGGCCGGGGCGCTGCGCCTGCGCCTTGTGGCGGTGAAGGACAGCGATCCGGGCGCCTTTGCCTTCAAGGATGAGGGCGGCAAATACGACCCGTCGGTGCTGCTCGATTTCGACTATTGGGCGGCGATTCCAAGGAGCCGCTAGCGGCCGGGCATCTGCGCCTTATATTCAGCCGATGGGCGGCTATCCTCCATATGCGGGCTTTACCGAATTTGCGATTGCGCTCGGCGTGATCCTGTCGGCGATTGTCAGCCTGCTCGGCACCTCGCTGCGCAAGCGTATGGTCGCCGCCGGCGAGGCGCGGATGCAGGATCTGGCGGAAATGACGGGGATTCTGGACCCGCGGCAGGTGCTCGCGGTGTTCGGCCCGCCGGATATGGGCCATGTCTGGCGCAATGTGACCCTGGTTGACGTGCGCCGCGCCCGCGGGCCGCTTGGCTGGCTGATGTCGAGCGACCTCGTCGATTATGCCTGTATCCTGGCTGCGGTTCTGGCCCTGCTGATCAATCACAAGCTGGTGCCGCTGCTTCTGCTCGGATCGCTTGCGGTGCAGGCGTCGGGATGGATTGTCTCGGCGCGTGTTCCGAAATAAGGGGCAGGGGCGTATCGTTTCGCGCGTGAGGGGAATGTCGAGGGCGGGCCCATGAAGTTCTGGAAGATGAACGGCGCTGGCAATGCCTTTGCCATTTTCGATGCCCGCTCGGCGCCTTTTGCGCCGACGCCGGAGCAGATTCAGGCCATCGCGGCCGACCTGAAAGCCGATCAGATCATCGCCATGGAGCGCGACGCGACCAAGGATGTTTTCATGCGCATCTGGAATGCGGATGGCACGGAAGTCTCCGCCTGCGGGAATGCGAGCCGCTGTGTCGGCCTGCTGGTGCTGGACGAGACCGGCAAGGACCGGGTCACCATCCAGACCGAGGCGGACATGCTGAAGGCATTCCGCGCCGAGGGCGGGCTGATTACCGTGGATATGGGCGCGCCGCTGATGGGCTGGGAGGATATACCGCTGGCGGAGAAGATGGATGTGCGCGGCGTGGACGTGAAGATCGGCCCGATCGACGCGCCGGTCCTCTCGCGCCCGGCAGTCGTCTCGATGGGCAATCCGCACGCCGTTTTCTTTGTCGATGACGTGACCGCCTATGACATTCCCGCCATCGGCCCGCTGGTGGAATGGCATCCGCTGTTTCCGGAAGGCACCAATGTCGGCTTTGCCCAGATCATCGACCGGGAGACGATCCGGCTGCGCGTCTGGGAGCGCGGGGCGGGGCTGACCAAAGCCTGCGGAACGGGTGCCTGTGCGGCGCTGGTCTGTGCCGCCAGGGCCGGGCTGACGGGCCGCAAGGCGAAGCTGATCCTTGACGGCGGAGAGCTGCTGATCGACTGGCGCGAGAGCGACGACCGGGTTTACATGACCGGGCCGGTGGAGCTCGAATTCGAGGCAGAAATCTGAAACTTCGCCGCTTTCAGGGAGTTGCCGCCGGGCAGGCTTTGCGTCCACACTTGCCTTAGTTCAACAGATGGAGGCGCAGATGCGCTGTTTGACCCTGCTCATTCCTGCGCTGCTCATTGCCGGCACCGCTTCGGCCCAGAAGATCGTCGTCGAGAAGGGGGAGTGGACCATCTCAACGGATATTTACCTGACCGGCGAAGTCGACGGCCAGGTTCTGGACGAGCCGGCTGAGTCCGAGAGCGTCACCGAGTGCTGGCTCCAGGATGATCAGGTCGAGCTGGACGAGAGCATGCTCGCGATCGACGGCTGTACGACGGTGAGCGGCGACCGCACGGATTATTCGATGGATCTGCAGCTGAGCTGTGTGATGGAAGGCATCCCCATGGATGGCTCAGTCCTCATGTCGACCAATGCGGCGCGGGACATGATGGCGGGCCGGTTCCTGCTCGAAAGTCGCGATCCTGTGATCAAAATCCGCTCCGAAGGCATCATCATCGCCCACCGCACGGGCACCTGCGCCGCGGCGAACTGAGCGAAATCGGCTCGGGGCGCTTGCATTTGCGGGGTTTCGGCGCGATCTGGGCGCCCTGATGCCCGATACATCGCCCCCCTCCGGCCCGGCCGTCATCACGCTCGGATGCCGCCTCAACACCTACGAGTCCGAGGTGATGCGCCGCCATGCCGAAGCAGCAGGCCTCGGCGATGCGGTGATTGTGAACACCTGCGCGGTCACCGCCGAGGCAGTCCGGGGCGCGCGCCAGGCGATCCGGCGGGCGGCGCGGGAGAATCCCGGCGCGCCGATCATTGTCACGGGCTGCGCGGCGCAGACGGATCCGGACACTTTCGCCGCGATGCCGGAAGTGACCCGGGTGATCGGCAATCACGAGAAGATGCAGGCCGGGACCTGGGCGCCAGCGAGCCTGCTGGGTGGGGAAGAGAAAATCCGCGTCAACGACATCATGAGCGTGCGCGAGACTGCCGCCCATCTGATCGATGGCATGGAAGGCAGGGCACGGGCCTATGTTCAGGTGCAGAATGGCTGCGACCATCGCTGCACCTTCTGCATCATCCCCTATGGGCGCGGCAATTCACGCTCCGTGCCGGCCGGGGAGGTGGTCGCGCAGGTGCGCGCCCTGGTGGCCAGCGGGCATCATGAAGTTGTGCTGACCGGCGTGGACCTTACCAGCTGGGGCGCAGACCTTCCGGGGACGCCGCAGCTGGGCAATCTGGTCCAGCGGCTTCTGAAGCTTATCCCGGAGCTCTGCCAACTGAGGATTTCGTCGATTGATGCAATCGAGATGGACGAGGCGCTGATCGAGGCAATCGCAGAGCCGAGGGTCGCGCCCTATCTTCACCTTTCGCTGCAACATGGCGACAATCTGATCCTGAAACGGATGAAACGCCGGCACAGTCGCGAGGCAGCCATTCAGCTTACGGAGCGACTGCGCTCATTGCGCCCGGACATTGCTCTGGGGGCGGATATTATTGCCGGTTTCCCCACCGAGACCGAGGCACAGTTTGAAAATTCGCTCCGTCTTGTGGACGAGTGCGGCCTGTCGTTCCTGCACGCCTTTCCCTACAGTCCCCGCCCCGGCACGCCGGCGGCCCGGATGCCGCAGGTGGCCAAGCCGGAGATCAAGGCGCGCGCGGCGCGCCTCAGGGCCGCCGGCGAGGCGGCGCTTGTCCGCCATTTCGCGCGCCATCTCGGAGGCGAGCGCGCAGCGCTGGTCGAGCGGGGCACAGCCGCCCGGCTGGCCGATTTCACCCAGGTCAAACTCAGCCAGCCCGCCGGTGAGGGTGGACGCCTGCTGCCCGTGCGGATAACCGGCCATGACGGCAAACAACTTCTCGGAACACCTCTCTCATGATCCTCTGGTTCGGTAAAAAGAAGAAACTCGACGAGGCGAAGGCGGCCGGCGAGGCGATGCCGGCGCCGGAACTGTCGGCCGAAGAGATTGCCGCGCAGGAAGCGGCGGCCCGCGAGAAGGAAGAGATCGAGCGCAAGGTTGCCGAGGCCAACCGTGCCTGGGAGGAGCGCCAGCGGCGCGAAGCGCAGGAAGCCGAGGATGAGGCGGCGCGGGCAAAGGCGGCTGCCGAGCTGAAGCTCTTGGAAGAACGGCGCGAACACGCGCGGCTGCGCGAAGAGGCCGCCGCTGCGGCCCGGGCAGCCGCGGAAGCGGAGGCCAATGATCCCGGCCTGTTCGGCCGGCTCGGCGAAGGCCTCGCCCGCTCCACGGCCAAGCTCAGCGAGGGTATCGCCGCGCTCGGCCGCCGCAAGCTCGATGATGACACGCTGGAGGAACTCCAGGATCTTCTGATCACGTCCGATATGGGCGCAAAGGTTGCCGCACGCGTCACTAAAGGCCTCGCCGGGGGCCGGTTCGACAAGGAGATTTCGGGCGATGAGATCCGTCTCGCACTCGCCGGCGAGATTGAGGACATTCTCAAGACGCGCGAGCAGGTTGTCGATTTCTCCGACGGGCCGCGCCCGCGCATCGTTCTGTTCGTCGGCGTCAACGGCTCTGGCAAGACGACGACGATCGGCAAGATTGCCTCCAAGCTCCAGGACCAGGGCGCAAAGGCGCTGCTGGTGGCAGGGGACACTTTCCGCGCCGCCGCCATTGAGCAGCTGAAGGTCTGGGGCGACCGGGCGGGTATCCCGGTCATGGCCGGCACGCCGGGGGCCGATGCGGCCGGGCTCGTCTATGGCGCGGTTGAGCGCGCGAAGGCAGAGGATCTCGACCTCGTTCTGGTCGACACGGCCGGGCGCCTGCAGAACAAGGCGGAGCTGATGTCAGAGCTCGCCAAGATCGTCCGTGTCGTGAGGAAACTCGATCCGGAGGCGCCGCATGATGTGATCCTCGTGCTCGACGCGACGGTTGGCCAGAACGCGCTCTCCCAGGTGGAGGCGTTCAGGCATACCGCCGGCGTGACCGGCATTGTCATGACCAAACTGGACGGCACCGCGAAGGGCGGCGTTCTGGTGGCTATCGCCGAGGCGCATGATCTGCCGATCCATTTCATCGGCATCGGCGAGAAGGCAGAAGACCTCCGCCCGTTCAGTGCTGAAGCCTTCGCCAAGGCGCTGGTGGGGATCCGCTCTTAGAGGCTATTCCGCCGCATCAGTCTGGCCGATGCCATCATCGAAAATATCCTCGATGCTGCGCCCGAAGAGACGGGCGATGGCAAAGGCGAGCGGCAGGGAAGGGTCATACTTGCCCGTCTCAATGGCGTTGACCGACTGGCGGGAGACGTCGAGCTGGTCGGCCAGCTGCTGCTGGCTCCAGCCGCGCTCGGCACGCAGGATACGGACGATATTGCGCATCTGCGTCAGACCGTCCGGCCAAGGCGCTGGCGGCAGTGGGCGAGGCCAAAGGCGAAGAAGAAGAACGGGCCGAACAGGAACAGCGGCACGTCGCCAATGACATTGAAGATTTCGAGGAAGCCGAACAGAAAGATCGCTCCGGCCGTAACTGCGCCGCCTTCGGCGAGGGCCTGCAACTGGCGAAGCCGCGTGTATTCGTCGGTTTCCCTCACATGCCGCAACAGCGCCCAGAGCATGCCGAACAGGGGCAGAACCACGCCCACGGCAAAACCCGCCCGCAGCCAGAGCGGGGACGTGCTCTCGTCGACGAGGGAAATACCGGCGAACAGCGCAATCAGATAAGCAGCGGTGAACGGCCAGAACACGAGCATGTAGCGCCGGTTTGCGGTACGAAAGCCTTTGGGCTGGGTCATGGGGCGGCTCCTTGTCAAGTTTGCTTGTCTATATGACAAGGCTACTTGACTAGTCAAGCACCCTTTACAAGTTTATTCCGCCGCCATGGCGCTGGCCGGGGCCGCCCGTGCGCCGCGGATGAGGCGGCCGGGCTTGGCGCCGGTGGGGTCGCCGTCGCGGTGGGTGATCTCACCTTTGAGGATCGTGGCGGTATAGCCAGAGGCGCGCTGCATCAGGCGGCGCCCGCCAGCGGGCAGGTCGCGGATCACATCCGGCAGGTGGAGCTTGAGGTTGGCCAGGTCGATGACATTGAGATCGGCGCGGTAGCCGGGCGCAATCAGGCCCCGGTCCCAGAGGCCGATCCATTCGGCGGTGAGGCGTGACTGGCGGTGGACGATGGATTCGGCCGTCAGCCGGCGGCCGCGCGCGCGGTCGCGCACCCAATGGGTCAGCATCGTCGTGGTGAAGGAGCCGTCGCAGATCATGCCGACATGCGCGCCGCCATCGGAAAGGCCGGGCAGCGTGGCGGGGCTTTCCATCATTTCGAGGATCGGGTCGAGCGTGCCCTGCGCATAGTTCAGGAAAGGCAGGTAGAGCATGCCGCCTCCATCGCGCTCCAGCATGAGGTCGAGGGCGACTTCTTCCGGAGATACCCCGCGCGCGGCGGCGATCGCCTCCAGCGTGCGCTCCGGGCCGGGCTCGTAGTTCACGGGATCGGAGAGCTGGAAGATCTTGCCGAAATTGCGCAGCATCGATTTCACGAAAGGATTGTCCGTCTGCGGCTCATCGGCCAGCAGGCGGGCGCGGAACCCGGGGTCGCGCAGGCGGTGCACGCGCTCCGTAAGCGGAAGATCAGCAATCTCGCGATACACCGCATGCGCGCTGAACGGGTTGAGCGTCAGGTCGAGCCCCAGCAGCACGCCCACCGGGCGCGGGGCGACCTGCGCGCGGATCGGCAGGCCCTCCTCGGCCGCTGCCTCGATCGCGCCGAGCAGGAGGCGCCAGCCTTCGGGCGCGACATCCGACTGGGCGAGCGAGACCGATAGCGGCCGGCCTGACACTTCGACCAGGCGCCGCAGCATGGCGGCTTCCTTCTGCGGGTCGTTGAAGTCGGAGACGAATTGCAGCACGCCGCGCCCGGCTTCAGCGAGGCCCATGGCGATGCCGGTCAGCTCCTCCTGCGAGGCGGTCAGCGTCGGCGTGGGCTGGCCGTCGGAGGTGCGGTGGTTCAGCGTGCGCGAGGTGGAAAAGCCCATCGCGCCGGCAAGCATGGCTTCTTTCGCCAGCTGTTTCATCGCAGCTATGTCTTCTGCGCTGGCATCCTCACGGTTCGCGCCGCGGTCGCCCATGACGAAGACGCGGAGCGCCGCGTGCGGCAGCTGTGCGCAGACATCAGTGTCGAAACGCCGGCCTGAGAGGAAGTCCAGATAATCCGGAAAACTCTCCCAGGCCCAGGGCAGGCCCTCGGCCAGCACGGGGAAGGGGATGTCCTCCACGCCTTCCATCAGGCGGATCAGCCGGTCATGATCTTCCGGCTTGCAGGGCGCAAAGCCGACACCGCAATTGCCCATGACGACCGAAGTGACGCCGTGCAGCGAGGACGGGCTGATTGCCTCCCCCCAGGCGACCTGGCCGTCATAATGGGTGTGCAGGTCGACGAAGCCGGGCGTGACGATCTGGCCGCGCGCGTCGATTTCCTCGATGCCGCGCCCGTTGACCTTGCCGACACCGGTAATCAGGCCCCCGGAGACGGCGACATCGCCTTCGAAACCTTCTGCGCCGGTGCCATCAATAATCGTGCCTCCGCGAATGATGAGGTCATGCGTTGCCATGGCGTACTCCTCCGGACGTCCTGCCGGCGAGGATGCATCAAGGGGAGGGGGTGTCAAACCCTGACGCCGCTTCCCCCGCAGCGAAAACCCGCCTATGCGCAGCTGCGATGTCTGCGTCCATGCTTCCGGTTGCCCTCTGCCTGTTCTCTGCCCTGACGGTTGCGATCACCAATGTGATGGTGAAGCGCGGCGGCGATGTGCTGACCGCGCGGGCGCTGGTGGCGATCGTGATGGGGCTGACGGTCCTGCCGCTGGTGCCGTTCGTGCCGGCGCCGCCGGCGGAGACATGGCCGCTGATCGCGATTTCGGTCGTGGTTCACTGGTTCTACCAGTTTGCCGCGATCCGGGCGCTGCACCGCGGCGCCCTGTCGCTGGTCTTTCCGGTGATGCGCGGCCTGGCGCCGCTGGCAACTGCGGCCTTCGCGGCGCTCTGGCTCAGCGAACGCCTTTCGCCGCTGCAGATTGCGGGCCTCCTGGCGGCCAGCCTCTCGATCCTGGTCTTCGCCATGCCGACCGGTCTGACCGAAGCGGCCCGCCGGCTCGACCGGGACGCGCTGTTCTGGGCGGTGATGACGGCGGCAGGCGTCGGCCTCTATGCGGTCGCCGATACCAACGCCGCGCGCGCGATGGAGACGCCGCTCACCTTCATCGTCTGGCTGTTCCTGCTTGACTGGATCGGCGTGACCGCCGTGCTCATCTGGCAGCGCAAGGGCCGCTTCATGGCGGCGGTGCGCCCGGCGCTGCGCAGCGGCGTGTATGGCGGCATTGCCGGCTCGCTTTCCTATGGCACCGCGATCTGGGCCTATACGCTGACCGATGCGGCGATGGTGACGGCGCTGAGGGAAACCTCCGTGGTCTTCGCCGCGGCTTTCGGCGCCTGGCTGCTGAAGGAAGGTTTCGGGCGGCGGCGCATCGCGGCCGCAGCCACGCTGGCGGCCGGACTCGTGCTGATGCAGGCCGCGGGTTAGCATTCCGGGAAGAATATGCTGCCATGTGCACATCGCTGGCGGCATGCGGACATTCATGACACAAAGCCGGCATATCTGAACCAGCTGCCGCTCTGGCACGTAAGGAAGGCCATGACCGAGATCACGCCCCCACCCCCAGCAAACGGTATCGGCACGGCTGCCGGCAAGGCCAACCAGATCTGGGGCGATTTCATCCCGGTGATCGGCTTTATCCTGACTTACAACGTGTTCCGGCGGGTAGAGCTCCTGGACGGGCTGATCAACAAGGACACCGCGATCTACTGGGCAACCGGCGTGCTGATCGTTCTGATGCTGGGCTTCCTGGCGCGCCAGCTTATCCGCGGCGAGCCGGTGTCACAGATGATGGTGTTCTCTTCCGCGATTGTCGGCGGTTTTGGCCTGATCGGCATTCTGCTTCAGGAAAAAGCCTTCATCTATGTGAAACCAACGATCCAGCAGCTGTTCATGGCCGGGATGATCTTTGTTCCGCTGATGTTCGGAAAGAATCTCTGGAAGTCGCTGTTCTCGAAGATTTTCGACCTGCCGGATTTTGCGTGGCGCACGCTGGCGATCCGCTGGGGCCTGTTCTTCATCGCCATGGCCGCATGGAACGAATATCTCTGGCGCATGTACGCCCCTGGCTTCGAGGCGCCGCTCGCGCTCGCCGGTATCCCGGTTGCGCCGGCCGGGTCATATGAGTTCCTGGGCCTGACCTTCGGCGCGAAAGATGCCGAGGATGTGTGGGCCAACTGGAAGCTCGGCAATATGGTGATCGTGTTCCTGTTTGGTGCGGCAAATACGCCCTACACACTGAAACACCTGAGAAATTCCGATGAAGTCCCGGAAAGGCACAGCCCCGCCTAACGGGTGATCTTGTCCGTACCCGTCGGATTTGCGAAGGGCGGAAACGCCGCCAGATGCCGCGTCTGGGCATACTGGGTCAGGGCCCAGACGACGGTCGGGAAGGCGAGTTCAGACCAGGGAATGTCCTGCCAGCGGACAAGTTTGACTTCCTGGCTTTCCGGGCCCGGCGCGATGTCGGATATCAGCCGCGCGCGGAACATGACCTGAACCTGGGCGATGCGGGGCACGGAATAGACGGCGAGCAGCTGCTCGATCTCGATTTCGGCCTGCGCTTCCTCCCGCGCTTCGCGTTTTGCGCCGTCCTCGACGCTTTCGCCTTCCTCCATGAATCCGGCCGGAAGGGTCCAAAAACCCTTGCGTGGCTCGATTGCACGCTTACAGAGGAGAATGAGCCCGTCCTTGACGACGACCGATCCGGTCACAATCTTAGGGTTCACGTAATCAATGAAGCTGCAGCGGTTGCATATGCGCCGCACACGGTCGTCCCCATCTGGCACATCGAGCCGAAAATCTGCATCCGGGAAAGAAGTTGGCAATTGATCAGTCATCCAATCTTTATCCTGTCGCCTGTATGGGGAATATGTTTGATCCGCCCACGGGGTTGTTGTTTACGCCCCGTAACCGGTTCGGCCCACACTCACCCATCCGTCCTCTCTGGACATGACACACTAAATGACAGGAACCTATCATGAGCTACAACCTGAATACTTCGCCCAGCCATCTTCTGCACCGCGCCCAGCAGATTGCCGCCAATCATTCAGCCGCTGCGCTGAAGTCCGCCGGCGTCACGCTGCGCCAGTTCTCGGTGCTCGCTGCCCTTTCCGGCAATGAAGGTGTAAGCCAGTCCGATCTTGTCAATGCCACGGGTATCGACCGCTCGACCCTGGCGGACATGGTTGCCCGCATGGAAACCGCCGGCCTGATCAAGCGGACCGATTCCAAGACCGATGCCCGCGCCAAATCCGTCAGCCTGACGGCGAAAGGCAAGAAGGCCCATGATAAGGCGCTGCCGGCGGTCACGAAAGCCGACTCCGCCCTCTTCGCAACGCTCGCCAAGGCGAAGCAGGACGCTCTGCTGCAGGGCCTGACCGGTCTTGTTGAGGATTCCGAGAAGAAAGCGGTCCCGGCGCCGAAAGCGCGGGCTCCGAAGGCAGCCAAGGCTGCTCCGAAAGCCAAGAAGGCTCCGGCCGCGAAAAAGGCGCCTGCTGCGAAGAAGGCTCCGGCCCGGCGCAAGAAGGCGAAATAATCTGCGGCGATAATCCGCAAGGAAGTTCAGGAGCGGGGCGCGACAAGCGCCCCGCTTACTTTTTGGGTGAGCCCATCATCCAGCATACCGCTGATATGCAGGATGATTTCGCCGTCACCCGAGATGACGAAAGTTTCCGGAACGCCGGTCAGGCCGAAATCCAGTCCGCCCCGCCCGTCCGGATCAAG